>NZ_JBQFVP010000014.1:0-155249 GCF_056539825.1 Ruegeria sp. B10 | reverse complement strand
AAGCACAAGGTAAGCAAAGTGCGGAGAATTAGGAAGGGTCTTTAAGAAACCTCTGCACGCTAAAGCTTCTGTTATTTAATAGAATATACTGTTCAATCGAATTGGCTAAAATGCTACCGAAAATGAGATAATAAGACTTTTAATCAGTGGGTCGCAGGTTCGAATCCTGCACGGCTCACCACTTTTTTCCGTTTTAAAACAGTGGATTGAAGCTGGCGTTTAGAAGGTGTACGCGAGCCAATTGGTGCTGCGTTGCCGTGCTAGGGGACATATGGGGGACAAAGCTCTAAATTCTTGCCTTGAACCACATGAGAACAAGGGTAGAACATTAGTTCATAAACAAATGGCCCAGAACAATTCCGTTCGACCTCAAATGCAAGTTGGAGAGTAGGGAAAACCTGGATGACTTTTGGTTGGACTAACAAACGACGCGATTTCAATCTGGCTCTCCGTGACCTGCAACAGTACCAAATTTGGCCCTACCGGTTGGCTCGCTTTGCTTCGGAGACGCCAACGGCAAGAGGCCCGTTTTTTTCAGTAGAAATCCAGACAAAAGCTTTTTGAACCGTCCACCAGTCTGCTTCAAATTCCACGAATAGAGCATCCAAAAGATAAATTCGGAATACATTTTCCAAGTTCCGCTTAAGCATGCGAAGGATGGCGTGTTTTAAACGGAGCCTTGCATTGAAGCGTATTGTTTTGGCTAGCTTGCTAGCGTTTTCTCTTTTGCCATCCATTGCGCAACCTCAAAACGCTGACACACACGCGCGCGCTCAAACCTTTTGGGATCGAGCCAAAGCTCTTAGCGAACCTCAGAGACTAAACGCAGCTTGTAGCCAAGTCTCGATGGTCAGCCGTGAAGAATTCAGGTTGAGCGCTATGGTTCGCGCAAACGCGTTGTTCAGTCATTGCTGTTTCCTCCGGTTATGGTATTGATAGAAATCATATCATAACGGACAGATCAAATGTCAATAGTAATTCTATCAATTAGGCAAATCAAAGCCGCTAGGGCTCTTTTAGCTTGGTCTCAAGTGGACTTGGCAGAAAGGTCAGGTGTGTCCTACCCCACTATAGCCAGACTTGAGACAAGCGACGGTCCGATAGGCGGTAGAAAGGTAACTGCGCAAGCAATTCGAGCTGCATTCGAAGCCCAAGGCATCCAATTCGTCGACGAGGGCGATACGGCCAACGGGGTCGGTGTGGTGTTGGTGAAGGAATAGTTGGCGGTTTAGCCCTCAGACAGCCTTTCCAAATGAGAATTAAAACTCGAAGCAGGCAGCTTGTCGGTCGAGGAGTTTCCTTCAGGTCTATTTGTTAAGATTTGGTTAACTCGTAGTCACACCAACTTTGAAGCCTTGTACGACAGACGACAAGGAGCCACCTACTCAGACAACCAATTCGATAGTTTGAGAGGCAATCGAGATGAAGAAGACATTGATGGCGTGCGTTCTTGGCGGCTCTCTACTCGTGGCTGCTTGCGGAGCGCCGACAACTCCAACGCAGGCCCAAGCACAGCATGACGCACGGTGCGCGGCGGGTGTCCTTGGCGGCGCGGCCCTTGGCGGGGTAGTTGGAAATCGGTTTGGTGGTGGATCAGGCAAGACGCTAGCAACAGCAGCAGGTGCTGGACTAGGGATGTATGCTGGTCAATCAGCTTGCAACTAGCAACGAGCAGCCAGAGGGGACCTGCGCTACGGAAATTTATGGCTTGCGTGACCAACTTCACTGCACTCCTCGACAGATCCATCCATAACTAACACATTGATGAACTAGCGTTGGTGTATTTGAGAACGCAAGTTTTTCTCCTCCCTGTTGGACTGGGGCGCGCTTGTGGCTGGGCGCGCCTCCTTCCTTTGAAGAAAAGCAAGATCCAGGTGCCCTTATTGTTCGGGTCCCTTTATAATTTATTGAAAAAATTAAAAAAAGAGAGAATTGTGACCATGAAGCTACCCGTGAAAAAATACAAGCTCGGCAAAGGAGAGACGATGCTCTCCGCAGTTACCAAACACAAATTTCCCGGCGCGGACGTCGAAAAGATTTTCAAAGCAACATTCAACGCCAAAATTCGGAAGACCCGCAAGAAGTACACGGACGTAACAGCAGGAGACGAAATTTTTCTGCCCCTTGTCACAAAGAAAGACCTTCGACCTGTGCATTCGCTTTTTTTGGACATGAACTTTGCGGCTGATGCGTCTCTCAATACTACACAAGAACTGCTAAAAAGTGTTGAGGCCGACATCAAAGAAGCGAAGGCAAGAAAGAAAGAAGCACTAAACGGAACGGCGAAGATAAACCATTTGTACATCACGGATTCCATGAAGCTCGAAAAGGCTCAGGCAAAATGCAAACGGGAGACGTCAAAAGTCTCTCTTGCCAATCTGTTCGGACACTGCGAGAGCGTCTTCAAACAGTCACAGAAAGATGTGGAAGGGCTGAAATCGAAGTTCACAAAAATATATAAGGAAGAAGAACTTAGAGCTGATGCACTGATTTCAGCTTTGGAAGAAACAAAGAAGATTCTCAGTGCTCAGGTGACACTGAAGTATCAACTTCTTAAAGCGCTAAGTCTCGTCGTTGATGAACTGAATGATTTGAGTAGGCAAACCTTTTAACCGAAAATATCAACAATTGCGGGAGGTTCGCGCTACCTTAACCCTGACGCAGATGGCTGAGCATCTAGCCAAGAGGAAAGAACTTTGGGAGGCGCATTCCGTTTCACGACAAGTTGTCGCAAAACCCCAGGGTGATCGCCCGAGCGAATTTGCCTCGGAAACGGCTGATGTGGCGGGCGTAGACGCACGTACAGTTCAGCGCGCTGTTTCCCGCGCAGAGGGCGTCACACAGGAAGCCAGAGACGCCATCAGAGGCACAGAGCATGACAAGGGTGTGGTTCTGGATGAGTTGAAGAAGCTACCCGCGACAAAGCAGGCAGAGCATGTCGCTGACATCGTTCGCGCTGGCGGGCCTTTTGTCGTGTTTGGTTGGGACTTTACTCGGCTTAGGTTGCGTCAATCGGCAAGTTCGACTGGTCCACTAAGTCAGTGAATATTAACGCTGCATGAACAAGACGCTTCTGCTTGATTAAGGCTCGTTCTGACAATGTTTCCAAACCAATAACAGTACAGCTTTGACAGTGAGAATGGTGGTAGCGATGAAGCGTGGCGCGTATGTTGAACTGAACGACGACTACAAGAAGTGGGCAGAGTGGACCCTCCACCCAAAGAAGCGCCAGATTAAGCTGACAGACTATGTATCGGGTTTTGTGGTCGCATTTTCGGCCTTTGTTGCTGGCGACTTCCATCAATATTTGGTGTTTTGAGACTCACGCGGATATCAAAGGGAAAGCTCTTTAACGGGCTTTTCCGCTCCAAAAGTAGCATTAAAACATGGCGAGCAGCCGCCCGTCCCATTCCTCTATCCAAACGATTCCGGGTTCTGGTCCTGGCATGTCTAGAACTCCCTCTATTTGGCATTCATAGGCGGGTTACTGACATTCAGAGAGATCGAAGGAATGGATAAGAGTGCTTTTCGCTAATGGTGGGAGACTTGTATCCAAGCGAAACACTTGTGCGTCAATGCCAGGTTTTTGTGGATCGGTTTTGATTCCGCCAAAACGGGAAGCGCTTGAGGTAGAGGTGCCGGTCAGTGACACCACCTTTGGTTGCTTGTGAAATTTCCATTTATATTCAAGCGTGTTCAATGGCGACTTTCGAGTGGATTTCCGCTTGCGCGATTCGAAAAAATTGGCAGATTCAGCAACATTTGCTATCGTTTGGCTAAAGGGCGTTAGAAACCCGGGGGCAAAAATCGAGCAGAAATCCGGAAATTCCTCACAGGTGGTGTGGGTAAAAATACCTGAACATCTCAACGGCACCCGACGCGGGTTGTTCTTCTTGTGGGCCGAGGTCGAGCGTGCTCAAGTGAAGGCCAAGGCCGCGCCACCGCCCTCTGAGTCGCGTCAGCCCGAGTCGAACAAGATATTCGGTTGGGTTGATGAGTTTATCTTCTATGAACGCGACAGGGCGGAGCAGCCAGATCAGCGCGCCGAGGCCCCGTCTGGCCGTCACAGTTTCTCGAAGAACAGGATGACCTCGCCTATACGGACGCCAAAACGCGAAACATAGGCGCGGTTCAGCAGACGGTCCTCTTCCAGAAGCCACATCCAGTCGTCAAAACTGACCCGCATAGTGCCCTCTTTGATTGGCAGGTCGATCTTGTATTTCCAGTTGAAGGTATCGCCGCGCTCGATCCCTTCGGCCACACCAAGAACACCCGGAGCCGTGCCGGTCCAGGTGTCTTCGCCGGTTTTGGTTAGGGTCCAGATGCGCTGTTCGGTTGCGCCGTCATCGTAGACGAAATCCTCGATCAGGGTCAGGGTTTCTCCGTTCCAGGTGCCGTCGATCTCAACCGTGAAACGGCGCGGCACATTGCCCAGAATGTCCTGGAACTGACCATAGGCCACGGTCTTGCCTTCGAAGAACTCTTCGAGGTTCAGCTGCCGGTCGGACAGAAAGCTTTTGGGCACCCGTGGCTTGGCTGAGCAGGCCGCGAGCAGCGTCAGGCTGGCGATTGCGACCAGTGAGATCAGAAAACGCAACCGGGTCATTGCAGCGGCCTGTTTTCAGCATCTGCATCATAACCGTTTGCTCCGGGCACATGCGCGGTATGCACCTCGGGCGCTCGGCGCATCGTTGCCACCAATTCCGCCACCTTGAGGCCGAATTTACGCATCTCTGAGCGGTTCATGATCGCTCCGTTTTCGGTCAGGTACATCCAATCAGTCACGTCCAGCGTGTGTCCTCCAGCGTCTTCGGGCAGGATGATCCGGTAGGACAGCTTGACGGTCGAGCCCGAGATCACGCCCTTGCCCTCACCGACGATATCGTCTGCCGTGGCCGTGAAGGTGTTGCCGGTTCCCATTGTCAGATACCACTTTCGGGTCATCTGTTTGCCGTTCGAATAGGTGAACCACTCGGCCAAGGTGCCCGTGTTTCCGTCCCATTCGCCGACCATGCGGGCGACAAAGCTGTTCGACATCTTGCCATTGGGGCCGTAGATCAGCCCTTCGGACAGGATATCTCCGTTCAGGTGTTTGGTCAGAGAAAACTCCGGTCCCGTTCCCGAATAGTCAGCCGGGGATTGTGAGCGAAAGCTCAGGAACCGTCTTTTGACCGCCACGATAAAGAGGATGGCGAGCAAAATCACAACAAGCGTATTCATTTGGCTGGGACCTCCGTAGGCAGAGTCAAGACCATCCCGAATGCGCCCAGCTTCAGGATGCAGGGCAGCAGGGCATAGGCGAATGTGAGCGTGTTTAGAGCCTGTGTCGAGTTGGCTTGACCGGGTGAAAAGCCGCTGCGTTCCAGCAGGGGCAGGGTGAAAAAGGCAGCGAGCGCGAGGCCCAGCTTGCCAGCAAAAGACCAGATGCCAAACGCGGCCGAGGCATTCAGCCCCGCGCGTGTCAGCACCACGGAAAACATGGCGGGCAGGATCACGATATCCGCCCCTGCCGCTGCGCCCGAGGCAAGGCAGATCACGGCAAAGGCGGCCAGCTCTCCGGCCGAGAGGGTGGCCGCGCCGATGAAGGAAGCGATGCCAAGCGGCATGGCGATCATCAGCGTCTGTTTCGGGCCGATCCGATTGCTGAGTCGCGCCCAGAGGGGCACGCTAGCCCCGGCGCTCAGGAAGAACAGGATCAGTAATGGGCCGGCCATACCGGAAAGCTGCAGTTTGTCCTCGACGAAGAACAGAAACAGCGTGGCGGTCAGAGCGACCGGCAGGCTGTTGATCAGCGCCAGAACCAGCAGGCGGAGGGCGCCGGATTGTCCGAGCGCGGTGAACGAGATGCCCTCGCCCGTGATCGGCGTGCGTCGCCACATTGGTATGGTGACGATCAGGGTTAGCAACGCCAGCGCGCCCAGAAACAGGCCAAAGGCGGGATAGCCCTGTCCCTGAGCGCCGAAAGCAACGAAGAGGGCCGGAGCGCTGGCGGCCAGAACGACGCCGGTCAGTTGCCCGCCTTCGCGGAAGGCGGCGAGGCGCATCAACTCTTGCGGGTCGGCCTGTTTGGCCAAAGTTGCGCTGCGACCGTAGAGCAGGATGGTGCCCAGGCTGTAGGCCGAAAACAGAAGTACGAGGATGACGACCAGCGCGCCAACGCTTGCCCCATCCGGCAGGCCGAACAGCAGCGGAAACCCGACCGCCAGCCCCAGCGCCGCCAGAGCTGCAAACAGCAGCTGCGCGCCTGGCCAGCGGTCGATGGCCCAGCCGATCAGCGGGTCTTGCACCAGATCGACCAGCCGGATCACCAGCAGCACGGTTCCGATCACCCCAAGGCCAATGCCCAAATTCACCGCCGCAAAACGCGGCAGGTGAATATAGAGCGGGATACCCGCCGCAGCGAGCATCAGCGCATAAAGGCTGACCCGGGGATACAGCATCACTGTCCCTTCAACTGCCGTGTAAAACTGGCGGATCGAGTGTTGTCGCCAAGAAAAATCGACATGAACGATTTCTTGATGCCGGAGTTGGTTAGCGTGCAGGTTTGTGCACCATTGCGCCAAAACCCGACTTTGTTAGGTCCTTCGGATATGGCCAGATAGCTGTCACCTTTGCTGACCGCTTGAAAACAGGATTCTAGCTGGGCTTTTGTCGGTGCAGGGTTGCCTTGCCTTGCCATCTCATCCAGCGTCGACTCTACAAGAGCCTTTTGTGCGAGGTTTTTTCGATAAGTCAGTTGCAACCCGAAATCCTCGGTCCAATTGAATGCCGCTCCAGCAGGCGTGAATAGCTTGGCGTCATAGACAGGCAGGCCCAAGAACCTAAATGTCGAGCTGCCTAAAAGCTTGGGATCACTCAGTTCGTTGGACAGAGGCGACGCCACTGCCCCACCACTCGACAGTAAGGCGATCGACAGCAGCGCCGCGCGCAAAGTGGATTTATTCGGCGGCCACATGGATGGCCGGATCTTTTTCAAGAATGCCATTGTAAGCTCCGGTTATGTGCGGGGCGCCGCGCAAGCGGTCGACGACATGCATCGCGCTGGCGATCCCGTCTTCGTGGAACCCGTGCCGGTTATAAGCTCCGGCGTACCAGGTGTGATTTTGTCCCTGCATGTCGCGAATTTGCCCCTGCGCTTTCAGCGCGGCTTTGTCGAAAACCGGGTGGGCGAACTCGACTTGGTCATAAATCTTGTCCTCGTCAATTTGCGAAGAGGCGTTCAACGATACAAAGAGCGGATCGCTGTCCGGGATGTTCTGCAAGCGGTTCATCCAATAGGTAACACCGACATCCCCGGCTTGTGAGCGATAGGTCCAGCTGGACCAGCAGGCGCGCCGCTTTGGCATCTGGCTTTCGTCACAATGCAGGATCGCGTGATTGGGCTGATAACGGATCGCGCCAAGGGCCGCGGCCTCATCCGCCGTAGCGTTGTTGCCCAGAATGGCCAGCGATTGGTCCGAGTGGGTCGCAAGGATGATCTCGTCAAACTGATCGGCGTCGCCCTGGCTGGTGACCGTGACGCCGGTCTCATGACGCTGTACGTGATCTACCGGAGCCGCCAGACGGATGTCGCATCCGCGCGACCGCAGCGCGGCATCGATTCGGCGCACATACTCGATACTTCCGCCTTTGACTGTGTACCACTGATGCTGGTTGGCGCGGCCGCTGGCCAGCAGTGCATGGTTGCGGAAGAACTGCACCAGCGAGCGGGCCGGGAACTGATCCACAAACTCAACCGGCGTAGACCAGATCGCGCCGCACATCGGCATGAGGTAGTTGTGGCGGAACCAATGACCCAGACGCATCTGGTCCACCAGTTCTCCGATGGTTGTGTCATCATCCTTCGCGGCATCCGGGGCCTCTTTACTGAAGCGCAGAATGTCCGAGATCATCTTGTAGTAAGACGGGCGCAGCAGGTTGCGTTTCTGGGCTGTCAGAGTGCGCAGCGTGTTCAACCCGTATTCAATACGACCATTGTCGATGGTCGCGCCAAAGCTCATCTCGCTTTTCTCAACGGGGACGTTCAGCTCATCAAACAGCTTGGTCAGGTGGGGGTAGGTCGCGTAGTTGAAGACGATAAAGCCGGTATCGACCGGCTGGTCTCCGTTCTTACCCGCCATCACTGTTCGGGCATGCCCGCCAAGGCGCGGCTCGGCCTCGTAAACGGTAATATCGTGCAGTTCTGAAAGGTAGTAAGCTGCGGAAAGTCCTGAAATGCCTGCACCTATGACTGCGATTTTCTTGCGCTCGCCTCGCGTTTCGTCGAACATGTGATCCCCTTAAGTGCGACATTTATCTAGGGATACGTAGCAGGTTCTGACGCGGATCAATCAGGTTAGATTATATTTCCCAACGCACTATATTGTGACTTCGTGGCAAAATTCACTCAGCTGGGGATGATCCGACCGGTTGGCTTGGTCGTAAAATATACATGATAGCTGAAGCAGAACCGTAACCGCGCATGGGGCGTTGTTTCGTGGTTCCACGTTGGGGCAGGCATGACCGGTTTCGAAGGAAAGACGTATTGGATTGTAGGCGCGAGCGAAGGGCTCGGGCGCGCTTTGGCCCAAGGGCTAAGCGAGCGCGGCGCGCATCTTGTCCTGTCGGCGCGCAATGCGGATCGGCTGGCCGAGATCTGCGCAACCCTTCCCAATGCGCGTGCGGTGCCTTTTGACGTGACCGACCTTGAGGCCGTGCGCCGTGCCGTGGCTGAAGTCGGAGAGGTCGATGGTCTTGTCTACAACGCCGGAGCCTATGAGCCTATGCGCACCGGTGATTGGGATACCGAGGCGGTCTTGTCGATGACCGACGTGAACTACACCGGTGCCCTTCGGGTGTTGGGTGAAACCGTGCCGGGCTTCGTGAGCGCCGGACGCGGGGATATCACTCTGATCGGCTCTTTGTCGGGCTATCGCGGTTTGCCTGCGGCGGTGGGCTATGCAGCTAGCAAGGCGGCGCTGGTCTCGCTGGCCGAGACCATGCGGTTTGATCTGGCGGGTACGGGCGTGACGGTTCGGATCGTCAATCCTGGCTTTATCAAAACCCGCCTGACCGAGAAGAACAATTTCAAGATGCCCATGCTGATGTCGGCCGAAGACGCGGCAGAGCGTGTGATCAAAGCGATGTCGCGCCGCCGGTTCCGTACTGATTTTCCGGCCCCGTTTTCCTGGGTGATCCGGTTGCTGGACTATCTGCCCGACATCCTGATTTATCGTGGAAAATAGACCCTAATTATAGCGTCTAGCCAAATTGCCCCTGGCAGAACCAGCCTGCGGACATGGTGCCGCCGTGCCCATAAAACAGCCAGAGCCTCTCCCCCTGTTCGGTCACCACAACCCAGTAATCGCGCACACCGCTGCGCCAGTTGGGGTCATCCAGCCACCATTCCGGCGCGATCCGTTCCGGGCCGGTGGCTTGTGCCAATTGCCAATCACGCCCGCGCCAGCGAAAGGCGGAGGGCACATCCGGGGTTTCCGGGGCCATCACCGGCTCGGGCTGCCACATCTGCAGGGGGCGCGGGCGTGGCGGCGCAGGCCAGTCTCGCGCCGGTTCGGACCATGCTGCCGCTAGCACCTGCGCGGTTTTCTCGGGGATATGCGATGCCGCGGGGTGACGCCTTGTAATGACCTCTAGCCCCACCCGTGCGCCCAACTTGGCCATAAGGTCTTCGACGGCGGTGTTGCCCTCAAGCCGGTTGCGGGCCACACGGCGGGCCTCGGCATGACCGGCAATGGTGCGGGCGTGGATGGGTTCCGTTTGCACCGCCTCAAGCCGCAGCATGTCAATGCCATAGCCCGCGTCGATCTTGTCGACTTTTATCTCTAACAAAGGGCGAATGCGGTGTTTGTCATGAGTTGGCCGGGCCAGCCCAACCTCGATGACCTCGGCCGCCTGATCTGCGCGATGGGCCTCAAGCCGCAGGGTCCGGACGCCGCGGCCCTTTTCTTCCAGCTTGGCACACAGCGTCGGCAGAACCCGGTCGATGGCGGCCATCACATCCTCGACCAACCCAATCGGATTGGGCAGAGTCATCCGCACCGCGAAGTGATGCGGAGGGCGGGCCGGAGAGACCGGCTCGGGCGCGCTGCCCATCGCCTGATCCAGCCGCAAGACCAGCCCCCGCCCAAACCTGCGGGCGAGGGAGGCGCGCGGTTGACCCAGCAGGTCCCCGATCCGGCGCAGGCCCAGACGGTTCAGCTGCGCGACCACCTGATCCTCCAGCCGCAGTGCTGCGATGGGCAGTGGGCTAAGCGCCCCATAAGACTGCCCCGGGGCTGCGATCCGCGCCCCGCCGCCCAAGGCCACCACTTGCGGTGCGGCCCCGCCCTTGGTCCAGTGTCGTCGCTTGCTGGCTCGGGCCCGGGTGGCGCGGGCCTCTTGACTGATGGCGTCGCCGTTGCGGTCGGATATGGCCTCTTGCCCGGCATAGCGCGCCAGCGCCCAGGCCGCGCCCAGCGTGTCTGCAATGCCCATCTGCACGCTCAGGCCCATATCGGCGCAGTCGACCTCAAGCACGCGCAACAACGCCTCTTCCCCACCAAACAGATGCGCGCAGCCCGAGAGATCAACGATCAGCCCGTCCGGAGTCTCTTCGGCGACCCAAGGGCTGAACTTGCCTGCCCAGCGGCGCAACGCGGTCAGGAACGCGGCCTCGGCCGGGGCATTGCGGTGCCGCGTGATCAGGGACGCACACATGGCATGGGCATCGCGCACCGGCTGACCCACCTGCAGCCCGGCGGCCTGAGCTTCCGCGTTCAGAGAGGTGATCACCTGCATGTTCGACTGCTCGGCCACCACGGCCAAAGGTCCGACATGCAGCCCCCGCGCGGCGCGGATCAGCCGTTCAGCCCCCAGACGGGGAAACCAGAGTGAGAGTATTCGGCGTTTTGGCATCGGCAGACATCAAAATGTTCCCATTTTGTTCTTATCCGAGAATCAGCGCCGGAGTCCACGCTTACCCGCAGGTCAGGCGCTGAATGATGCCCGCACCGTTCACGAAGACATTCAGCCGGTCGATGCGATAGTCCTGTGTCGCAATGTCATTGGGTCCCAACACCCGCGCGCGCTCGGGCAGGCTGGCCTGAATGGTCGAAACCGGCTGGCCGATGGAATCCGCAAAAGGATCGCCTTTGCAGAAGGCCAGATCGACAGGCGCAGCCTCGGGCGCAAGGTCTGCTCCATCCAATGTAGAGGTTTCGGCGCAGGCGGCCAGAAGGATCAGGATCGGGATAAATCGGTGCATTGGCGTTCCCCAGTATGACAATGTCGTTTCTGCAATATCAAATGTTTAGCCAATCTGCCATGAAAGTGGAGTTGAAAACACCCTGCATTTGACGCAGGGTCGGGTCAAACAAGACTGGGAGACAAGCACCATGCGCACCCGTGCAGCCGTCGCCGTTCAGGCTGGCAAACCTTTGGAAGTGATGGAGGTGAACCTCGAAGGCCCAAAGGCGGGCGAGGTTTTGGTCGAAGTGAAGGCCACCGGCATCTGCCATACCGATGAATTCACCCTCTCCGGCGCAGATCCCGAAGGCCTCTTCCCGGCCATTCTGGGCCATGAAGGCGCAGGCGTTGTGGTCGAGGTCGGCCCGGGCGTCACCAGCCTGAAGCCGGGCGACCACGTAATCCCGCTCTACACACCCGAATGTCGTGAGTGTGAATACTGTCTGCATCCAAAGACTAACCTGTGTCAGGCGATCCGCGAGACTCAGGGCAAGGGGTTGATGCCTGATGGCACTTCGCGCTTCTCGACCTTGGATGGCGACCCGATCTTGCACTACATGGGCTGCTCGACCTTCGCCAACCACACAGTCCTGCCTGAGATCGCGTTGGCCAAAGTGCGTGAGGACGCACCCTTCGATAAGATCTGCTACATCGGCTGCGGCGTCACCACCGGCATCGGCGCTGTGATCAACACCGCCAAAGTGGAAATTGGCAGCCGTGCCATCGTGTTCGGTCTGGGTGGTATCGGCCTGAACGTGATCCAGGGCCTGCGCCTGGCCGGGGCCGATCAGATCGTCGGTGTCGACCTGAACCCATCGAAGGTCGAAATGGCCATCAAGTTCGGCATGACGGATTTCGTTAACCCGAAAGAGGTCGAAGGCGATTTGGTTCCCTATCTGGTCAACCTGACCAAGGGCGGAGCAGACTATACGTTCGACGCCACCGGTAATGTCGGGGTGATGCGCGACGCACTGGAATCAGCGCATAAAGGCTGGGGTGAGTCGATCATCATCGGCGTTGCACCTGCCGGTGCCGAGATCTCCACCCGTCCGTTCCAGCTGGTGACCGGACGTTCCTGGCGCGGCACCGCCTTTGGCGGCGCGCGGGGCCGGACCGATGTACCCAAGATCGTCGACTGGTACATGGAAGGGAAGATCGAGATCGACCCGATGATCACCCACACCATGGGTCTGGACGACATCAACCACGGTTTCGACCTGATGCATAAAGGCGAGAGCATCCGCTCGGTGGTGGTCTACTAAGGCTCTAAACCACTTGAATTTGCCTAAGCGGCGCGCTGTCTGGCGCGCCGTTTTTCATTCGCCGGGTCGTGATGCGCCCGTATCTGACCTTGGTGACCGCACGCGCAGAACCGGCGTGTTGGCCGAGGTGGTGTTCGACCGGCTTTCGCGCCAGACAACGAAAATGCCCGAGGCGATGATGACGCTTGCGCCGACCGCGACCCAACCGTCGGGTCGTTCGCCAAAGAAGATCATGCCGAACAAGGTGGCCCAGATGATCTGGCTGTACTGGCTGGGGGCCACGACACCGGCCGGGGCCGCGCGATAGGCCAGGATGATCAGATGTTGTGCGATCACCGAGAACACGCCGACCAGTGCCATCATCGCCAGATGCAGCAGCGAAGGCGGCTGGTAGACTGCCGGTTGCATCAAGCTCATTACCACGATCGCCAGCAGCATCGGGTAGAGGATCAGCACGGCCGAGCGTTCCTCATTCCCGATCTTGCGCACCAGAACAGAGCCTAACGCGCTGCAAAACGCGGCTGTCAGGGCGGCCATGTGGCCTAGCGTGATATCCGTCGCGCCGGGGCGCAGGACTATCAGAACACCGATCAAGCCAACGCCGACCGCGGCCCAACGTTGGACGCGCACGACCTCTCCTAGAATCGGAATCGACAGGACCGTGACGAACAGGGGGAAGGCAAACAGCAGCGAGTAGACCTCGGCCAGAGGCAGAACCGAAAAGGCATAGAAAGCGCAGACCATGGATGTGACCATCAGTGCTGACCGGAGCAGGACCAGCCATGGGTGGTGTGGCAGGAAGTTCCCCGTCGTGCGGTCAGTCAAGATCGTTACTGCCATGGGCACAAAGGAAAACAGCGTGGCGAAGAAGATGATCTGCATTACCGAGTAGGTCCCGCCCAGCACTTTGATCAGCGCGTCATGGCTGGCAAAGACCGCGAATCCCAGAAACGCGAAACCAAGTCCCCGGAGGGTGGTGTTTTGAGTGCTCATGATCTGGCCTCAGGCGATGTCGGTGTGGTGGCTTTAAGCCGGCGCAGCCAAATGGGCTGTCTTTTCCCTGAGTAGACGCATTTTCCCGGACCGCATAGCCCCTATTTTACCGCTAACACAGCAAAGCCGTCATGTTGTGAGATCAACGCAGGATCGGCGGCGCGTCCTTGGGCTGTCGGGCGGATTGCACGCCCGCTTTCATCCCCACACCGATCCGTCGGGCCAGCGCGACCCAAGGGGTGGCGATCTCAGCGGGTAGGGTTTGGGTGGCGACCTCCTCGAACAGGTCCAGCCAATGAGCGAACATCTCGGGCTGCACGTCGGGCCTTTCGCTGTGAACGCGCTGCGGATTGCCGTTGTAGCTGCGCTCATAAAGGATGGCGTTGCGCCAGAAGGCGGCGATCTTGTCCTCATGCGCGGGCCAGTCATTGACGTGCTTGTTAAACACCGGTCCCAGAACGGCATCCTCGCGCACGCGGGCATAGAAAGCGTGAACCTGCGCGTTGATCTGGTCCGGTGTCGCGGGAAAGCGCGGGGGCAAGGTGGGTCTGGTCATGGTGGTCTCGGATTTCGACTCTAGTCCGGGACATATCTGGGGCGGAGGTCAGGCAACAGGTGTGGTTTTGTCGCGCGGCTCGGGCGTCAGAAGATGCCGGATCAGGGCCACTGGATGCGCCTTCAGGCTGAGGCGGGTGGCGACGTAATCCTCAACCACCTGTTCGCCCAATGTCATCTGCGGCAGGTAGGCTTCGGGTTCATCCAGCGTCTCTCCCTCCAGATCCTGTGAAAACAGCGGCAGAGGCTTCGCGGTCGCAATCGCCTTGGCCTGCCACAGAGCCTCGCGCCGGGTCAGGTCGCAGGCGGCGAAGGCATCGGCCTCAGCCAGACGTTCGATCACCGACGGCCCCAAGCCTGCGCGACGCCAGACGTCATCGACCTGAGTGTAGCCGTTGCCCCGTGCGGCGGTCAGCCAGCTGGCGTCCTCCTCGCTGAGGCCTTTTATCTGGCGGAACCCCAGCCGTAGGGCCAGCCCACCATGGCCGTCGGGCTCCATCACATTGTCCCAGAAACTCGCATTGATGCAGACCGGGCGCACCTGAACGCCGTGTTCGCGGGCATCCCGCACGATCTGGGCAGGGGCATAGAAGCCCATCGGCTGCGAGTTCAGCAGCGCGCAGGCAAAGATGCCCGGGTGGTGGCATTTGATCCAGGCCGAGGCATAGACCAGCAGCGCAAAGCTGGCCGCGTGGCTTTCGGGGAAGCCATAAGACCCGAACCCTTCAATCTGTGAAAAACAGCGCTCCGCGAAATCCTGTTCGTACCCGTTGCGCTTCATCCCGCGTAAGAACAGCGCGCGGAACTCGCTGACATTGCCATGTTTCTTGAAGGTTGCCAGTGAGCGTCGCAGCCGGTCCGCCTGTTCCGGGGTGAACCCCGCGCCGACAATGGCGATCTGCATCGCCTGCTCCTGAAACAGCGGTACGCCCAGTGTCTTGCCCAGCACATCCCCCAATGCGTCCGAGGGGAAGCTGACCTCCTCCTCTCCGTTCCGGCGGCGGATGTAAGGGTGGACCATATCGCCCTGAATCGGGCCGGGGCGGATGATGGCGACCTCGATCACCAGATCGTAGAAATTACGCGGCCGCATCCGGGGAAGGAAGTTCATCTGCGCCCGGCTTTCCACCTGAAACACCCCAATAGAGTCTGCTTTGCACAGCATATCGTAGACCTCGGGGTCCTCGGGCGGCAGGGTGGCGAGGGTATAGCCTGTCTGATGATGCTGCCCGATCAGGTCGAATGCCTTGCGGATACAGGTGAGCATCCCGAGGCTGAGGACATCGACCTTCAGGATACCTAAGGAGTCGATATCGTCCTTGTCCCAGCAGATGACCGTGCGCCCCTCCATCGTGGCGTTCTCGATTGGGACAAGTTCGTCCAGCCGCCCCTCGGTGATGATGAAGCCACCCACGTGCTGTGACAGGTGACGGGGGAAGCCGTCAATCTCATAGACCAGCATTAGAGTCTGTTTTAGCCGTCGATCTTCAGGATCGAGACCGATTTCGCGCATCCGATGCGCCTCGAGCCCTTTGGTCGAGAAAAAGCCCCAGAGCTGTGAGGACAGGGCCGAGATCGTGTCCTCGGTCAGGCCCATGGCGCGGCCGACCTCACGAATGGCACGCTTGCCGCGATAGTGAACAACCGTGGCGCAGAGGCCCGCGCGTTCGCGGCCGTAGCGGTCGTAGATATGCTGAATCACTTCCTCGCGGCGCTCGTGTTCGAAATCGACGTCAATATCGGGTGGCTCATCGCGGGCCTCGGAGACGAAGCGCTCAAAGACCATCGTGCCCATCTCGGGGCTGACCTCGGTGATGCCGAGGCAGAAGCAGACCACCGAATTGGCGGCCGAGCCACGCCCCTGACACAGGATGTCGCGCGAGCGGGCGAAGTGGACGATATCGCGGACGGTGAGGAAATAGGGTTCATATTTCAGCTTGCCGATCAGCCTCAGCTCATGGGCCAGCATCTTTTTGGCCTTCTCGGATGCGCCTGCCGGATAGCGCCATTTCAACCCCTCATGCGCCAGGCGGTGCAGCCGTTGGGTCGGGGTTTCCTGGTCGCTGCCTTCGCTGGGATATTCATAGCGCAGCTCATCCAGCGAGAAGGTGAGCTGCTCGCTGAGGTCATGGGCACGGGTGACGGCCCCTTCATGACCTTTGAAGATACGCAGCATTTCCCCCTCGGAGCGCAACCGCTGTTCGCCATTGGCCAGCGCGTCGCGGCCCAGCTCATCCACCTTGCGGCGCAAGCGAATGGCGGTCAGCACATCGGCCAGCTTGCGGCGTGCGCCGTGGTGAATCATCGGCGCGGCACTGGCGAGGGTGGGGATATCGAGTTGCTTTGATTCAGTCTCTAATAAAGAGAAATATGTACTATCTGCGCCATCATATCGAGGGTGCATCAGCAGATTCATCCGCCCACCAAAGCGGCGCGTCAGCTGTTGCGCCTGTGTCCGCCATACACTCGCGCCGCCCTTTGACCGGTCTGCTTGTGGCCAGAGCAGCAGGTGGAGGCCGTCGGAAAACTCCAGCAGGTCAGACAGGTGCAGGATGCAATCGCCTTTTTCCGCACGCAGGCGGCCTTTGGACAGGATGCGGCACAGGTTTCCCCAGCCCTGTCGGTTCAGGGGCAGAGCGGTGACGGTGGGCGCGTCGGTGAAGATCAGCCGCGCTGCCGGGATCAGGCGGGGGACCGCGTGGATCGGATAGGACGGCGGTTTGGGGATGTGATCGGGGCAGGGCGGGCCTAGGCTCGTGTTCTGCGCCTCCCACTCCAGCCGTTCGCGCACCTTACGGGCGATCTCGCGCGCTTGGGTATGGGCGCGAACGATCCCGGCGACCGAGTTGTCGTCGGCAATCGCGATGGCGGGCAGGCCCAGGGTCACGGCACGCTCCATATACTCCTCGGGGTGAGAGGCCCCGGTGAGGAAGGTGAAGTTTGACGTGATCGACAGCTCGGCATACATGGCGAGTCACTATTATATTCACGTTTTGTTCCTTTTCGAGTCCTTTGCGCAGGAACCGGGTCGCTTGCGGCTGATCAGGAGGGCATGGTTTGGGAAAAAAGGAGACCCGAAATGTTCAAGATCACCGCACTTCCCACTGACGAAGTCCGCGCCCTGCAGGCGGGCGGGCCAGATGCCTACGGCGCCACGCCAGAGCGGGCTGTTTCCACCGGCGCAGGTAATCCCTGTCGCCATTGCTTGCAGAACATCCCAGAGGGGCAGGACATGCTGACTTTGGCACATAGACCCTTTTTAGAGCCACATCCTTATGCAGAAACCGGCCCAATTTTCCTGTGCGCCAAACCATGCGAGCGTTACGAAGGAGATGCATTGCCGGAGATACTGAAGTCTTCCCCCGACTACCTGATCAAGGGCTATGGTAAGGATGATCGGATCGTCTACGGCACGGGTGCCATCACGCCGACGGACCAGATCGGAGCCAAAATTGCTGATATCTTTGCCAGAGCGGACATCGCTTACATCCACGTCCGGTCAGCGCGGAACAATTGCTATCAGGCGCGGATCGACCGGGCCTAGAGCTTGACCCGGTGCATACCCCGGCGCGGCTGATCCTGATCCTCGGCCGGGGTGTCATCCGCGCGCGATGAGGTCAGCGCAAGGAACACATCCTCGAGGTCTGCTTCTTCGGTTCGGACGTCGCGGATGCGGATATTGGCGGCGCGCACCGATTCCAGAACCTGCTCGGCGCTGGTCTGGGCGCTGCGGTACTGCAGCACAAGGCTGCCATCGTCGCGCAGGTTGGCCTCGACACCATCCGTCATGGGCAAATCGGTAACGGGGCTGTCAGGGGCGATCACCATCGTTCGGCTGTCCATTCGGCCCAGCAGGTTGGCCGTGCTGTCCTGGGTGATCTTTTCACCGTGATTGATGATGGCGATCTCGTCGCACATCTCTTGCGCTTCTTCCAGGTAATGCGTGGTGAGGATGATGGTCATGCCTTGCTCGTTCAGCTTGCGCACATTGGCCCAGAGCATCTGGCGAAGCTCGATATCCACGCCTGCCGTCGGCTCGTCCAGCACAAGGATCTTGGGGTGATGCACCAGCGCCTTGGCCAGCAACAGCCGACGCCGCATCCCGCCGGACAGTGTGCGGGCATAGGCCTCGGCCTTGTCGCTTAGGCCCACCAGTTCTAGGATCTCATCACTTCGGCGTTCGGCCTTGGGCACACCATAGAGACCAGCCTGAACCTCCAACGCGCCTCGAGGGGTGAAAAAGGGGTCGAGGTTCAACTCTTGCGGCATGACACCGATGGCAGCGCGGGACGAGCGTGGGTTCTTGTCCTGATCATATCCCCAGATCGAAACATGGCCTGAGGATTTCACCACCAACCCCGCAAGGATGTTGATCAGGGTCGATTTCCCGGCCCCGTTGGGACCCAGCAAGCCAAAGACCGACCCGCGTGGCACGGTCAGGTCAACGCCCTTCAACGCGTGTTTCTCGGGCTGGCCTTTGCCGCCACGATAGGTCTTGCGCAGCCCTTCGATCCTGATTGCCGCATCGCTCATGTGGCTCTTGCCCCTGGTTTGCTCATCGCTCATAAACGCACCTAATGCATGCCCGCGAGGCCGACAACCAGTGAAGGATCGCCAGCCGTGACAATCGAAGCGCCGGAAACAAAGATCGTGGAAACTTCTCGTGTTGCCTGTGATGGCGGCGAAGGCGCTTTGGGACACCCGAGGGTGTGGCTGCAGATTCCGGAAGACACCGGATGGGTCGAGTGCCCTTATTGCGATTGCAAATATGTGCTGGCGGATGGACATTCACAAAACTGACGCATAACTGTTACATCAACGGCGGCCGTGGTTGATTTGGCTTTTCATGGCCGGTACAGCCATTTGTCTACGGTATGAAACGGAACCCAAATGCTCTTTCCAGCGCAGCCTTTACAGCTGTCAGAACAGGATCTATTGGCACGTGGTGGTCAAAGAAACGTATATGCGTGCCCAGATCGGCCAGAGCTGTTGATCAAAATCACCAGGCCGCGTAAACGCCCTATTCGGTCCTACACCAAGCGGTTGATCCAGCAGGTGTTTCCCGATGCAAAATATCGTAACGCCCTCAAAGAGATGGAATGCGAGTTGAAGGCGGCCTTGAAAAGCGGCTCTGACATAGCGAAACTACCTATCGCGCGCGCATTCGGAATTGTTCAGACTGATGTTGGCCCGGGCATTATTGTAGAGCGGATTCAGTCTGAGGATGGGCAACTTGCTCCGCAGCTGTCGTCGGTGTGCAAGAAGGGCCAGTTGACGGACGACGTTCTGAGCGAACTCAACAGTTTTGTGCATCGGTTGTTTCAGCTTCAGATCGTAGGGCGCGACATCCACCCGGAAAACATTGTCTACGGGCTGCGCAATCAAACCAGAATATTTGTTCTGATTGACGGGTACGGAGAGCGCAATCTGGTTCCTTTGCGCACGCTGAGCCGTCGTTTGAACAACCGTTCGCTTAGCAAGCAAATGCAGTATATCGCTGATCGCACGGGGCTGCTCTGGGACAAGTCGCAGCGGGTCTTCCGCACTACATGACAGCCCCGATAAATAGGGCGCTGCAGCGGGTGCGGTCTTTTCTATGGTTAGCATGGCACAAAACGATCCCGAAGAGCTCCTAACCGGCCCTCTGCCCAAATCTTGCCGCGATTGTGGTGGTACTAAGGTGGCGCAGTCAGCATAGGTGAGTGTGATGGCGGACATTTCTGCTACGGATAATGCCCGTCCGGTTTTCGGATGGATCGGGTTTTGTACGGCGTCGGTTGCGTTGTTTGCGGCGCTGCTGGTGTTTTGGGCCGGACCGTTTGCGCCGCAGCAGTCCACAGGCGTATCACTGGGCGAACTGGCGGCCGAGCTTGGGAGATCCACCTTGCGCGCCGCTGCTGGGCTAGAGCAGCCCGAACCTGTCGCCCAAACTCGTGATCTGGACGATTTCCTGCAGATCGGTGTCGCCATGCTGGGCGGTTTGGCCATTGTCGTCTCTGTTATTGGCATATTGCGCCATGAACGGATGCGGCCTTCCATCGCTGGGGTGGCCATTGGCGTCGGTGCAATCCTGTTTCAGTTCTTCGCGATGGCTTTTTTTGCCTTCCTGGGCGCGTTGATCATCATGGCGCTGCTTCACAGTTTCTCGGATGTGTTTGGAGGCCTCTTTGGCGGTTAACTGACGTTCCTCACTGGTCAGTCGCGCAGCCCTGTGGCAGAACCGTCCCTGACCGACAGGGAGCACGCGTATGAGCAATTTCGGAAAAGGATGTCACCTGCATCTGATCGACGGATCGGCCTTTATTTTTCGGGCCTATCACGCGCTGCCTCCGCTGACGCGCAAGTCGGATGGTCTACCGATCGGGGCTGTGTCAGGCTTCTGCAACATGCTGCAGAAATATGTCGAAGGAAATGCCGGCCCCGATGCGCCGACCCATGTTGCGGTGATTTTCGACAAGGGCTCACATACGTTCCGCAACGATCTCTATGACCTCTACAAAGCCAACCGCGAGGCGATGCCCGAGGATTTGCGCCCGCAGATGCCGCTGACCCGTGAGGCGACGAAGGCCTTCAACATCGCCTGCAAAGAGCTTGAGGGCTATGAGGCCGACGACATCATTGCCACGCTTGCCGTGCAGGCGCGCGAGGCTGGTGGGCGCGTGACCATCGTCAGTTCCGACAAGGACTTGATGCAGTTGGTCGGCGGCGGCGTTGAGATGCTGGACGCCATGAAGAACAAACGCATCGACACGGATGGCGTGTTCGAGAAATTTGGCGTCGGGCCAGATCGCGTGGTTGATGTGCAGGCGCTGGCCGGGGATAGCGTTGATAACGTGCCGGGGGCTCCGGGAATCGGCGTCAAGACGGCGGCTCTGTTGATCAACGAATATGGCGATCTGGAAACGCTGCTGGACCGTGCGGAAGAGATCAAACAGCCCAAACGCCGCCAGACCCTGATCGAAAAGCGGGATCAGATCGAACTGTCGAAGAAGTTGGTGCAGTTGGATGAGAACACGCCGCTGGATTTCACCCTCGACGACCTTGAGGTTCAGGACCCTGACCCCGAAACCCTGCTGGGCTTTCTGGCGGAAATGGAGTTCCGCACCCTCACCAAACGAATTGCCGACAAGCTAGGGGCCGAGGCCCCGGCCATCGCCGATGCGCCGGTGCAGGTCGAGGTGGAAGAGGTCGAGGTCCTTCCGTTTGACGCGTCAAAATACGAGTGCGTGCGGGACGCGGGCGCTTTGCAGAAGTGGATTGATCAGGCCTATGAACGCGGCTGGGTTGCCGTAGACACCGAGACAACCGGGCTGAACGAAATGATCGCCGATCTAGTCGGCATTTCGCTTTGTATCGAAGCCGGAGAGGCCTGTTACATCCCGCTGACCCACCGCGACGGATCGGCGGATGATCTGTTCGGCTCGGATGCGCTGGCCGAGGGGCAGATGCCGTTGGATGAGGCTCTAACACTGCTGAAACCGCTGTTTGAAGACCCCTCGATCCTCAAGATCGGGCAGAACATGAAATACGATGCCAAGATCTTTGCGCGCTATGGCATCGAGATAGCTCCGATCGATGACACGATGCTGATGTCCTACGCCATGCATGGCGGTGAGCATGGGCATGGGATGGATACTCTGTCCGAGCGCTATCTGAGCCACACGCCGATCCCGATCAAACCGTTGCTGGGGTCGGGCAAATCGGCGATCACCTTCGACAAGGTCGCAATTGATGAGGCCATGGCCTACGCGGCTGAGGATGCGGATATCACGCTGCGCCTGTGGCAGTTGTTCAAGCCGCAGTTGCATCAGGTTCAGGTGACGACGGTGTATGAAACGCTCGAACGTCCGCTGGTGCCGGTTCTCAAAGAAATGGAGATGCACGGCATTAAGGTGGATCGCGATGTCCTCAGCCGGATGTCAAATGCCTTTGCGCAGAAAATGGCCGGGTTAGAGGCTGAAATTCACGAATTGGCTGGTGAGAACTTCAATGTCGGTTCGCCCGCGCAGTTGGGCGAGATCCTGTTCGACAAGATGGGCCTTGAGGGCGGCAAGAAGGGAAAAACCGGAAAGTACTCGACCGGGGCGGATATTCTTGAGGACCTGGCGACCGAGCATGAATTGCCGCGTCGGGTGTTGGACTGGCGGCAGCTGTCGAAGTTGAAGTCGACCTACACGGATGCGCTGCAGACACATATCAACCCGGACACGGGCCGCGTGCATACGTCTTATTCGATCACTGGGGCGAACACGGGCCGTTTGGCCTCGACCGATCCGAATCTGCAGAACATTCCCGTCCGGACCGAGGAAGGCCGCCGCATTCGTGAGGCGTTCATCGCTGAGCCGGGCAATGTGATGGTCAGCCTCGACTACAGCCAGATCGAGCTGCGGATTCTGGCGCATATTGCTGAGATACCAGCGTTGAAACAGGCCTTTGCCGACGGGTTGGACATTCACGCGATGACTGCCTCCGAGATGTTCGATGTGCCCTTGGATGAGATGACGCCGGATATCCGCCGTCAGGCCAAGGCGATCAACTTTGGTGTGATCTACGGCATCTCGGGCTTTGGTCTGGCGCGCAACCTGCGCATTCCGCGCGCCGAGGCGCAAGGGTTTATCGACCGCTATTTTGAGCGTTTCCCTGGTATTAGAGCCTATATGGACGACACGGTCGCCTTCGCCAAAGAGAATGGCTATGTGCAGACCTTGTTCGGACGCAAGATCCATACGCCTGAGATCAACGCGAAAGGGCCTCATGCCGGGTTCTCGCGTCGGGCAGCAATCAATGCCCCGATTCAGGGGACGGCGGCAGATGTGATCCGGCGTGCGATGGTTCGGATGCCTGAGGCGATCAATGGGTTGCCGGCCAAAATGCTGCTGCAGGTCCACGATGAATTGCTGTTCGAAGTCGCCGAAGATGTAGTGGATGAAGTGATCGGCGTTGCGCGGGACGTGATGGAGGGTGCCTCAGACCCTGCCGTGAAGCTGGACGTGAAATTGGTTGTGGATGCCGGTCAGGGGGCGAACTGGGCCGAAGCGCATTAAGAGGCGCTGCTCATCGGGCCCGGCGGGCCCTCTTCGCAGCGGGTCAGTCCTGCGGCCTGACCATGCGGTTGACGAACCGTTGCACACTGGGGCCAAACAGCAGGATTACGGTGAAGGCGATTGGCCAGCAAAAGGCCCATGAGGCCATCCAATCGCTGAGGGTGGACGGGCCAAAGCCGATGGCTTTGACTGTTGCGATCCCAGTGACGATGCAGGACATCAACCCGGACATGATCAGGCTGAACACGGCGCGGGCGTAGCGGGCAGGGATCATAATGCGTTTCCTTGGTATCTACGGTAGGACGGACGACCCCATCTGCGGTTCAGAGATCTGCATTGGCAAGAACTGCCTTATGCATCCAATCCAGTGATGAGCTCGTCAAAGCTGTTGAGGGAGTATATTCCGCACTGACCCATCCTTCATAGCCAGAGACCTCCATCGCCTTGAACAGGGTCTGAAAATCCAGATCTCCGCTACCCGGTTCGGACCTGTGCGGCGCAGCGCCGATCTGGGCGTGGATGACGCGATTGTGAAAACGATCCCAAATCCCCAGCGGATCCGAGTGGATCATCTGTGCGTGAAAGCTGTCATATTGCAGGCCTAGATTGGGGCGATCCACGCGGTCCAAAACCTCCGCGGCCAAATCGTAGTCGTTGAGGAAATAGTCGGGTTGGGACACTTGGTTCAGCGGCTCGATGGTGAAGGTCTGGCCGGGGGCTGTATCGGCGGCCCATTGCAGGTTGCGAACAAAGCAATCCAGCGCCTCAGGCCCCGATGCATAGCCGGACATGATGTGGATCAGGCCGGGTTTGAGCACATCGGCATAGCGCAAGACGCGGCGGATATCGGATTGGAACCGCGCCTCACCGCCGGGCACGGCGGCATAGCCCGGCTCACCCCCGGTGTAGTTCGGGGGAGGCGCGTTGATCAGCACAAGCTCCAGCCCGTTGGCCAAAAGTGCACGGCGGGTCTCTTTCGCGGCCAGCTCATAGGGGAACAGAATTTCAACGGCCTTGAAGCCCGCCTCGGCCGCAGCCTGGAACCGCTCCAGATATGGGAGTTCGGCAAAGAGCAGAGAGATATTGGCGGCGAATTTGGGCATGAGAGGCCTTTGGGTCGGTGATCCGCCCAAGCTTAGTCTCCACCGATTTTCGAGGAAAGGGATTGAAAACGACAGATTGTCGAAAATCGACAAGAAGGCAGGCTCAAGTCCAGAGATGTTTGGGCTAACACGGCGAATCATTTTTCTGCGCCGTTCCAACAGAAGGTCCGGTCCCATGGCGATGAGCCCTGATCCTGTGCGCGGGAACACTTTTCCTATGTCCACTGGCCGCAGCTCGGCCTTGTCTGGAAACGGTTTGGCTGTGGCGTCCATGTTGACCTGGGCAGCGGGGTTTCCTGCGGCCGAAGTGTTGCTGCAGACCTGGCCTCCGGTCGCGCTGTTCGTGGCGCGGCTGGCGCTTGCCGTGGCGGTTATGGTGCCTCTGTGGTTCCTGATCGACGGGCCAAGCCGGGTTTTGCGCGCCCGTTGGGGTCATGCGATGCTTGTTGGCGGGACGCTCGGGGCCGGGATGTTCCTGATCATCGTGGCGCAGAAGCTGACAGATCCGGTGACGGTTGCCATCATTGCTTCATGCGCGCCTTTGTTTGCCACTCTGATCGAACTGGCAACCGGGGCACGGCGGTTGCGTTGGAATTTTGCGCTGGGCGTTGTGGTGTCCATCATTGGCGGTCTGATCGCGACCAGTGCAGTGGCGCCCGCGCAATTGGGTTTGGGCGCGATCTGCGCCATCGTGTCCACCGGGTTGTTCTGCTGGGCGACTATGGCAACGGCGAGGGATTTCCCCGAGCTGAGCCAAACTGGGCGCAGCACCATCACCTTCTTCGGCGGCTTGGTTGTCGCTTTGCTGCTGTTCTTCGGGGCACGCCAAGTGGGTATGGACGTCATGCCAACGGCGCAGATTGATGTTCAACAGATCGGAATGCTTGGGATCTATGCTCTGGTGTCTATGGGCCTCAGCCAGGTTCTGTTTGTCGGATCCGTTGGGAAACTGGGCGTTGCATTGGCCTCGTTCCACATCAACATCGCCCCGTTCTACGTGATGCTGATCATGCTGGTGCTGGGGGAAGAGTGGAACTGGACCCGCGCTTTGGGAGCAGGGGTTGTTGCGGTGGCCGTCGTGCTGGCGCAGGATCGAAAAGTTGCAAAGGCGGCTTAATCCGGCAGATCCTCAGATCTGATCAACGGAAAGAAGCGCTGTTCGGACCAAACTCCGAACCATCCCTCATGATGCGTACCCATCTCCACCAATCGATAAAAGCTCTTGCGGTCAATCCGGGCTTCAAGGCCATCACGGATCAGGATGTATGGAGAGGGTTCCTGGGTCTGCGGTTCCATGACAACGCGGATCGGCTGATCCGGCCCGGCCACCGCGACATCGCCAACCTTGGTGGTGAAAGTCAGAACCTGCGACTGCCCGTCGCCCGAGGCATCGACGTCGACCGCGATGAACGGCGCATCCTCGACGGTGATTCCCACCTTCTCGACAGGGGTCACCAGATAGTAATTCCCGTCCTCCAGCTTAAGAATTGAGGAAAAAAGCTTCACAAGCTCGAAACGAGTGATGGGCGAGCCTAAATAACTCCAAGTGCCATCTTTGGCGATCCGGATGTCCAGATCACCGCAAAAAGGGGGATTCCAGAGGTGAACGGGGGGTAAACCCTTGGTTTTGGTCGCTTTGATCGAGGCCGCAAGACCGTCAGGGGAAGGTTTCACAGGTTTTTGTCCGCTCATTGCTTTTGCCATTTCCTCTCAGCGCGATAGACTTCATCTATAATAGTCCACGGAAGGGAAAGTCATGTCCGAACCTGCCGACCTCGTGTCCGAGATCGAAGCGTTGGAAAACAAGCTGCAAGAGGCAAAATCCTCGATCACCCGCCGCTTCATCGGGCAGGAGAGGGTCGTGGACCTGACTCTGACGGCGCTGCTGTGCGGGGGGCATGCCCTGCTGATCGGTTTGCCGGGTCTGGGAAAAACCCGACTTGTCGAGACGCTGTCGACCGTTATGGGCCTGCATGGCAACCGTATTCAATTTACGCCCGACCTGATGCCCGCCGATATTCTGGGGTCCGAGGTTCTGGACACCGCCGATGATGGCAGCCGTCATTTCCGGTTTATTTCGGGGCCAATCTTCTGCGAGCTGCTGATGGCGGATGAGATCAACCGCGCCAGCCCTCGGACGCAGTCGGCATTGCTGCAGGCGATGCAGGAGCGCACAGTGACCGTGGCGGGCGAAGACCGCGTGCTGGGCACGCCGTTCCACGTGTTGGCAACGCAGAACCCGATTGAACAAGAGGGCACCTATCCGCTGCCCGAAGCTCAGCTGGACCGTTTCCTTGTGCAGATCGACGTAGAGTACCCCGATCGTCAGACCGAGCGGGATATCCTGTTGGCCACCACCGGCGTGGCCGAGGACGAGGCGCATCAGATTTTCAGCAAGGAAGAGCTGTTGGCAGCTCAGGTCCTGTTGCGCCGGATGCCTGTCGGGGATTCCGTTGTGGAACTGATCCTCGATCTGGTCCGCGCGTTCCGTCCCGAGGAAGCGGGCGTCTCGGCTCGTGTCGCTGAAACCGTTGCTTGGGGTCCCGGTCCGCGTGCGGCGCAGGCGCTTATGATGACCGTGCGGGCGCGGGCGATGCTGCAGGGGCGTCTTGCCCCGAATGCCGAGGACGTTCTGGATATGGCGCGCCCGGTTCTCAGCCACCGGATGGCTCTGAACTTTGCGGCACGTGCGCGGGGCGACAGCCTTGCCGATCTGATCGATAGCACAGCGGCTGGCCTGATCCGCACTGAGGCTGCGGCGTGAATGCTGCGCTGACCCTTCGTCAACGTTCCGAGGCCGAGGCGTCCCGGCTACCGCCCCTATTGGCGCGCGCCGAGCATTTGGCAGGCACTGTTCTGCTGGGTGACCATGGCCGGCGGCGATCCGGCATGGGGGACGACTTCTGGCAATATCGTCCCGCTCAGATCGGAGACAGCCGCCGGATGATCGACCACCGCCGCTCGGCACGCGGAGATCAGCAATTTGTGCGCGAACGCGAGTGGCAGATCGCGCAATCGGTCATGCTGTGGGTCGATCAGGGGGCCTCGATGCGCTTTGCGTCGGATAAGGCGCTGCCCTCCAAGGCGGATCGCGCCAGACTGTTGGGTCTGGCGACTGCGATCCTTCTGGTGCGCGGGGGCGAGCGTGTTGGCCTGACGGGTACAACCCTGCCACCCCGACGCGGGAATGCGCAGATCATTCGTCTGGCGCAGGCCTGGTCCGAGGACTCGGAGGTCGACTACGCTCCACCGGAACACCGCGCTATGATCCCTCATGCCCGTGCGGTGTTCATCTCGGATTTTCTTGGCCCGATGGATGAGGTTGAACTGGCCCTGACCAAAGCCGCAGATCGCGGCGTTCGGGGCGTTTTGTTGCAAGTCCTCGATCCGGGGGAAGAGACGTTTCCTTTCGCGGGCCGCACCATTTTTGAAAGCGTCGGCGGCACCGTTCGGCATGAAACGCTGAAGGCCGGAGAGCTGCGCGACCGGTATCTGGACCGCCTTGCCGCGCGCAAGGATGCGCTGACGCATCTGTGTCGCGCAACCGGCTGGCAGTTGGGTTTGCACCACACCGGTGACAGCGCGCAATCGGCTCTATTGTGGCTCTATCGTGCGCTGGACGGGGGTGTTCAATGACCGTTTTGGCGGGCATCGGCTTCACCGCGCCATGGGTGTTGTTGGGTCTGCTGACCCTGCCGATTCTGTGGCTGATCCTGCGCGCGGTCCCACCCGCGCCGATCCGTCGGATGTTCCCGGCGGTCACACTGTTGCTCGGCCTCAAAGACGACGAAAGCGTATCGGACCGAACGCCTTGGTGGTTGCTGTTACTGCGAATGCTGGCGGCAGCAGCGATCATCGTCGGGCTGGCCGGTCCCGTATTGAACCCGTCGCGCGATCAGACGGGCACTGGCCCCCTGATGTTGGTACTCGATGCAAGCTGGGCCGGGGCCACGCGCTGGTCGTCAACGCTAGACCAGATCGACGCGCAATTGACCGAAGCCGGACGCGCGGGCCGCCCCGTCTCGATCCTGCGCCTGACCGAGCCGGAACCGCCCGTGCTTCAGGCGGCCGAAGCTTGGCGCAATCGTTTGCCGGGCCTTGCTCCGAACCCATGGCAGCCGACCGAGGATCAGGTTGATCAGGTCATCGCCGCGCTGGATCAGGTCGACGGCGGGTTTGATACGCATTGGTTCAGCGACCGCTTGGCTTATGAAAAACACCCTGAGTTAGTGTCTGAACTGCAGTCCCGAGGGCAGGTCACCGTCTACCGCTCGAACGCGACAGCCCTGGCGCTTTTGCCGGCCGTTTATCAGGACGGCGTCATTCAATTGACCGCTTTGCGGGCCGAATCGGGCCCAGAGGAGAGTGTGACCGTTCTGGCGCAAGGCCGTGACCCGGCGGGCACGGCGCGGGTGTTGCAATCGGCCGAGATGACGTTCGCAGCTGGCGAGACCCAGGCCCAAATCGACCTCGCCCTGCCGTCTGAGCTGCGCGCCCGGATCACACGGTTTGAGCTTCAGGGCCAGCGCTCAGCCGGGGCGGTGACGCTGACTGATGACAGCTTGCGGCGGCGCGAGGTTGCGCTGATTGCCGGAACCCTCAACCGCGAGGGGCTGGAGCTGTTGTCTCCGCTGCACTACCTGACGCAGGTTCTGATCCCTACCGCCGATTTTGTTGAGGGCGGCCTGCCCGAGGTTCTACCTGCCAATCCCGATGTAATTGTGCTGTCGGACGTCGCCCAGATCTCGGGCCCGGAAGAGGTTGCTCTGATCGAGTGGGTTGAACAGGGCGGTTTGTTGCTGCGGTTTGCAGGGCCCCGCATGGCGGCCAGCGATCTGGGGCGTGACGAAGAGGATACGCTGCTGCCCGTTCGTCTGCGCAGCGGCGGGCGTACCGTAGGCGGCGCGATGAGCTGGGGGGAATCCAAGACACTGGCACCGTTCCCTGAGGACTCGCCTTTCTACGGGTTGCAGATCCCGAGTGACGTGACCGTTTCCACTCAGGTCATGGCACAACCAGACCCTAACTTGGCCGATCGCGTGATTGCATCGCTGTCGGACGGCACCCCTCTGGTCACCCGCAAAGCGCTGGGTTTGGGGCAGGTTGTCCTGTTCCATGTGACGGCAGATGCGGAATGGTCCAGCCTGCCGCTGTCCGGCTTGTTCGTGGAAATGCTGGACCGTCTGGCCGTCGCCTCGGCCGCGAAATCGCGTCAGGTCGCGCAATTGGAGGGCACCACGTGGGAGCCTGTGCAGATCATCGATGGGTTCGGCGCGTTGTCCGATGCCGGTACGCTGGCGGGTGTGGATGGGGTTGAGCTGGTGTCGGGGCAGATCGGGCCCGACCTTCGTCCTGGCCTTTATGAAAGTGGGAAGCAAAAGCTGGCGCGGAATGTGCTGTCCGAGGAGACCACGCTCAGCCCTGTTGTCTGGCCCGCAGATGTTCCGATCCGCGGGCAGGAGGCCTCAACCGAAACGCCCTTGGGAGGATTACTGCTGAGCCTCGCATTGATCCTATTGACCGTGGATGTAATCGCGTCCCTGGCCTTGTCGGGTCGTTTAGGTCTGGCTAAGGCGGCAGCGGTTACCATGGGGGCCGTGCTGCTCGTGCCCGAGGCGCAGGCGCAGTCGCCCGATGAGACCGACTTTGCCCTCGCCGCGACCCATGAACTGGTTTTGGCGCATGTGCTGACTGGTGACAGCCAGGTGGACGACATCGCACAGGCTGGGTTGCGAGGATTGGCTCAGACGTTGAACTACCGCACCTCGGTCGAACCCGCTGCGCCAATTGGCGTCGATCTGGAACGGGATGAGTTGGCCTTTTTCCCATTGCTCTACTGGCCCATCACGCAGGATCAGCCGCGCCCCTCGGATGAGGCCTATGCCAAGCTGAATGCTTATCTGCGCTCGGGCGGTATGATCCTATTTGACACGCGCGATGCGGATATCGCGGGGTTCGGAGCCTCCAGCCCCAATGGGCGCAAGCTGCAGCAACTGGCAGCTCCACTAAATATCCCCGCATTAGAGCCGATTCCGAACGATCACGTGCTGACGCGGACTTTCTATCTTCTGCAGGATTTCCCTGGCCGCTACGCCGGAACCGATGTCTGGGTCGAGGCCGCTCCGCTGGATGCCGAACAGATCGAAGGGATGCCCTTCCGTAACCTCAACGACAATGTGACACCCGTGGTGATTGGCGGCAATGACTGGGCCGGGGCCTGGGCGGTGGATCGCAATGGGCAAGCCCTGCTGCCGGTCGGTCGAGGCTATGCAGGGGAGCGTCAGCGCGAGCTGGCCAATCGCTTTGGGGTCAATCTGGTGATGCATGTGCTGACCGGGAACTACAAATCCGATCAGGTCCATGTGCCTGCTCTGCTGGACAGGTTGGGACAATGACCGGAACCGTTATCTTTGATCCGCTGATCCCGTGGCCAATACTACTTGTGGTCGCCTCGATCGCCGTTGCAGGTGTGGTCCTGGCGGTCTGGCGAGGGTTGTCCGGATGGGCTTTGCGTGGGTTAGCTGTTTTGGTAGTGATCGCGGCACTTGCCGGTCCGGTCTATCAGGTCGAAGACCGCGCGCCGCTGACAGATATCGTTCTGATGATCGAGGATGAAAGCGCCAGCCAGACGCTCTCGGACCGAGCCGACCAAACCGCCCAAGCGGCTGAGGCCTTGGCGGCCGAGATCGAGTCGCGTGACAATACCGAACTGCGCCGCATCCGCGTGGGCGACGGAGATGGCGACGAAGGCACGCAGGTGATGGCCGCTGTGAACGCGGCCCTGGCCGAGGAGCCGCGCGCGCGGGTGGCCGGTATCCTCGTGGTCTCGGACGGTATCGTTCATGACGTTGATCAAGCGCCCGATTTGCCTGCGCCACTTCACCTTTTGCAGACCGGGCGTGAGAGCGACTGGGACCGCAGGCTCATTGTCCGCAATGCACCTGCCTTTGCCATCATCGGTGAACCCGTGACCCTGACCTTGCACGTTGAAGACAGCGGGGCGGCTCCGGGCGGAGCCACCAGCGCGCCGCTTGAGATCTCGGTTGATGGGGGCGAGCCGGAGGAATTCCGCATACCCATTGGCGTGGATGTTGAACTGCCTATCTCACTGCCGCATGGGGGGCGGAATGTCATTCAGTTTACGGTCCCGGAGGCCGAAGGTGAGCTGACCGATCGCAACAATACCGCATTGATCCAGATGAACGGCGTGCGCGACCGCCTGCGCGTTCTGCTGGTGTCGGGCGAGCCGCATCCCGGCGGGCGCACCTGGCGCAACCTGCTGAAATCCGACAGCTCGGTCGATCTGGTGCATTTCACCATTCTACGCCCGCCCGAGAAGCAAGACGGTGTCCCGGTGGATGAATTGTCTCTGATCGCCTTCCCGACGCGAGAGCTGTTTCTGGAGAAGATCAACGACTTCGACTTGATCATTTTTGACCGTTACAAACGGCGGGGCATCCTGCCTGCGATCTATCTGGATAACGTGGCTGACTATATCGACAGCGGCGGCGCTGTTCTGATTGCAGCAGGCCCTGATTTCGCCACCGCGGACAGTATCTTCCGCTCGCCCCTTGCAGGTAGTCTGCCAGCGCAACCGACGGCACGGGTGATCGAAGAGCGCTACGTTCCCATGGTCAGCGATCTGGGGCATCGGCACCCTGTGACCACCAATCTCGGCGATTCCGAGGATTGGGGTGCGTGGCTGCGCCAGATCGACGTGAATGAACGCTCGGGCCAAGTACTCATGACCGGCCTTGAGGACCGGCCGCTGTTGGTATTGGACCGGGTCGGTGAAGGGCGGGTAGCCCTGTTGGCGTCAGACCACGCCTGGCTGTGGAGCCGCGGTTTTGAGGGTGGCGGGCCTCAGCTGGAATTGTTGCGACGTCTGGCACATTGGATGATGAAAGAGCCCGAGCTTGAAGAAGAGGCGCTTTGGGCCGAGGCCAACGGCCAGTCGATGCGCATCATTCGCCAGACCCTCGAAGAAGATGTCGGTCCGGTTACGATCACCCGGCCCAATGGCGAAACGCTAGAGATCATCCTTGAAGAGGTTTCGCCCGGACGGTTCGAAGCGCAGTATTTCGGACCCGAGATTGGCCTCTATCGCCTGCAGGAGGGCGATTTGATGGCCGTGATCGGACTGGGACCCGCTGCCCCGAAAGAGTTTGAGCGTACAATCGCAACCGGCGACGTGCTGGAACCTGTGATCACCGCCATGCGCGGTGGCGTAATCCGGCTGGAAGAGGGTTTGCCCTCAATCCGCAACGTTCGCGCCGGGCGTCCGGCGGCGGGGCGTGGCTGGATCGGCCTAACCCCGCGCGAGGCCTATGAGACACGGGACGTTACCCAAGCCGGACTGCTGCCGCCGTGGCTGGTACTGCTGCTGGCCGGTGGCTTCCTGTTGGGCGGTTGGCTGCGCGAAGGCCGTCGCTAGATCGCTTCGGGTTTGACCAGTGACACGAATACTCTGCCACGCTTTAGTCGATCCGAACTGACACCCGATCCGACGCGCCATGTGCGTCCACCACCACGAGTGCGGAATACCCACGACCCGGGTTCGGGATGTCGAACTCGCGATGCCGTTGCCCGGTCAAAACCGGAACACCATCCGCAAGCAGTGAAAACGGCCCAACCCCGCCGCGTAGTTTGACGGTCACGGGACCTCCAGCCGTCTCTAACACAGAGTTGTTGGGCGGAAAGATCAGGTCCGGGGCGCTTGGATTGTCGTCGAACGCGGCCCCTCGGGGCTGAAAGCGTTGTAGGGGTTGCGGCAGTTCGGCGGCCCCCAAGATCAAGGTCGAAGGCGGCGGTGGGCGCAATGGCGTGGCGGTAGGTTTCAGGTGGCCGAAGGCTTCAAACAGCAAAGGGGCTGCCAGTTCTCCGCCAAAGGCGCCGGGGACCGGAGTGCCATCCGCGCGCCCTAGCCAGACGCCGATAACGTGCTGGCCGTCATAGCCGATCGCCCAGGCGTCCCGGTGCCCGTAAGACGTGCCGGTTTTGTACGCCAAGCCAAACGCGGCAGCCCCCGGTGGGGGCGACAGACCGGACAGGATATCACTCACCTGCCATGCCGCGACATCTGACAGAACCCGAGGCGTCTCAGTGCGATCCGCCAAGGCCTCATGGCGCAACCATGGCCCCTGCCCACCTGCGGCCAGCGTGGCGTAGAGTTGCACCAAATCGTGCAGGCTCAGCCCGACACCCCCCAGTGAAACGGCAAGGCCCGGGGTGCTTCCGTTCAGTTGTGGGGCTGCACCGGCTTGCTGCAGGGCAGCCATCACGCGCGCAGGTCCAAGCTCATCCGTTAGCCGAACAACCGGGATATTGAGCGACAGTTGCAAAGCGTCCCGCACCCTTACATCGCCACGAAAGGCGCCATCGAAGTTACGCGGCGCGTAGCGGCCAAACATCACCGGGCTGTCGCTGATAAACGTTTCGGGATGGACCATCCCCTGATCGAAAGCCAACCCATAGACCAGAGGTTTCAGCGTCGACCCCGGTGAGCGCAGCGCTCGGGTCATATCCACGAACCCTTGCCGCGCGCCCTGATAGCCCGCAGAACCGACTGAGGCGACAATCTCTCCGCTGCGGTGATCAGCCACGATTAAAGCCCCCGAAATACGCGGTCCCGCTCGCGCCGCTGCCTGCGCCACAAGAGGCTCCAGCCGTTCCTGCAGCCCGGCATCCAGTGTCAGATCCAAAGCCTCTGATCCCGGGTTTTCGCGCCGCGCTCGGTCTGTGAGGTGAGGGGCCAAACGGGGAAATGGGCGCATCTGATCCGGGATATCTTCGGTCAGCGCGCTGTACGTCTCGGACGCGGTCAGAACCCCATAAGACTGCATCCGCTTCAGAACCCGATCTCGCGCGTCTCGGGCAGCCAAAGGCGCGCGGTCCGGGCGTCGAACCTCGGGCGACTGCGGAAGCGCAATCAGCAGAGCGGTCTGTGCTGGAGTTAGCCGCGCTGGATCTTTTCCAAACCACGCGCGGCTACCTGCGCGGAGGCCTTCCAGATTGCCGCCATAGGGGGCGTGGGTCAGGTAGAGGTCTAGGATCTGCTGCTTGCTCAGCCGTCTTTCAAGCGCCAATGAGACCCTAACTTGGCGAATTTTGCCACTCCAGCGCCCGGTTGAGCCATCCTCGATCAGCCGCGCGACCTGCATGGTGAGCGTCGATCCACCCGAAACGGTACGTCCGTTCCATAGGGCTTGGCCAGCCGCGCGGAGGAACGCGAGGGGGTCGACGCCGGAATGTGACCAGAACCGTTTATCCTCATACCGGATCAGCATCTCGGTAAAGGCGGGATCAACCGGGCCGGGGCGCATCCGCCAGATGCCGTCCTCGACCGGGAAGGCCCGCAGAAGGGCTCCGTCCCGGTCTCTGACTTCCACCGAGGTTTCGGCCAGAACAGGTGGTAGGACGGTCGCGTCTACCCACGTATCCAACCGGTCCCGCGCGAAGGCGGTCAGGTAGAGCGCAGAGGCCAGCGCTAGCAGCGCCGGGGCGACCCCCTTGCGCCGATATGGAGGGCGAGTGATCACCGCACCTCAACCCGCCCGGTTTCCGTCCGCGCGCGGTTTTGCGGGCGATACATATCCTCGACCGAGGCGGCCGGATGGTGGAACGTACCGGGAGTGACCGCGCGGGCCACATAGGCCAGTGTCACCGTCTCGCCCCCGGACAGATCGACCGCCGCCAGGAAACGGTCTGAGCGGAACTCGGTATGCGTCGCGTCGGACAGGTCCAGCCAATCCAACGCGCGCACATCGCCTGATCGCAACAGGTTGGGGTTGTAGATCTCGATCCCCGCTGCCAGAGGGTCATCGATCATTAACCGCGCGCCGCCGCTCTCGAACGGTGTGACGGTCAGGACGGTTACAAAGCGGTCACCGGCAGTGAAGGTGGACGGGTCCAGAGGGTCGCCTTCAAGCGAGTAATAGGCTCTGTTTATGGCGTATCCGGTGCCTCCGGCCTCGGGCGGAGTGGTTGCGATGCCCGTCACTGTCAGCGTGATATCGGTTGGGTTGGCTGCTGTGGCCGAGATGTTCAGGTCATCAGTAAACCCTGCCTCACGCACCTGAACGAAGGGGCCCGAGACCGGCGCGCCGTTCACCACCAACCCCGATCCGGATGGGTCAGATACAAGCGCATGCGCGGCCAGCAGCGACCATGAAGCCTCCTGCGTCGACAAATGCGCGCGGCTTGAGGTGACACGCTGGATCAACGCGTCCCGGTCCACCGTCTGACTACCCGCATCGACGGCAAGGGCTAGCAGCCCGGCGGCATCCCGCAGGTCTGTGCCGTAGTCGACTCGCCACAGGTAGCGCTCCTGCACGGGTCGGCGCTGCAACAGCTGGGCCGCACGGGCGAACATGGCATCGGCACGGGTTTGATCTCCGTAGGACGCCAGCGCCGCCCCAAGTTGCGCGGCGGCCAGAGGGGTGTCGAAAGCGTCACCCTTGGTATCCGCGTAATAGCGCAGATCGCCCATCGAGGCTGCGCCTTCGCGCGCCAGCACCATCAGAGCATAGGCGATATCTTCACCGCCTTCGTCGAAATCCGGGGCATAGTTTACGCGGTTGCGCAGGTTGTCCATGGCCTGCGCAAAGGCGCGGTCCGACACCGGGTGGCCTTGCGCTCGGGCGCGCGAGAGGAAGTCGGTGACATAGGCGTCCAACCAGAAATCTCCGCTCTCCGCCCGCCAGAGGCCGAATGCTCCGTTCGGGGCCTGCCGGGTCAGGATGCTGCGAATCGAGTCGCTGATGCGCTGATCCACAACCGGCCCGTCACCCAGCCCCGACGCTTGGGCAACGGAAGAAAGATACAGCAGCGGCAGGGCCTTGCTGGTGATCTGCTCGGTGCAGCCATAGGGGTAGCGGTTCAACTGATCCAGAAGAGCGGGCGTGTCGAACTTTGCCAAAGCGCCCGCAGACAGGATCGCCTTTGCGGTGCCGGGCTGGAAGCCATCGAACACGTCCTGGGTGAACAGGAAATTGTCGCCCGTACCCAGCGAAAACCGCCGTGTTTGAGCCACAATAGGGTCGTTTGCGCGTATTGGCATCCGGAGGGTTTGCGACAAGTCACGGCCATCCGGCGTCGTGATCGCCACGCTGATTTCCGGGTCTCCGACGGCAAGCGCGCGAAGCGGGATTTCGAACACCGCCTTGCCGCCATCCTCCAGCACAAAGCTGGTGGGCGCTGTTCCCAACTCCAACCCGGATGCGGTGGTCAGCCCCAGTCCAATCTCACCTGATGGGCCATCGGCATGGACGATCTCAAGCAGCATCCGGCTTTGGTCGCCGGGGGCCAGAAAACGGGGCAGGCTGGCGGTGACGACCACGGGGTCGCGCACGATCATCTCGGCCTCGGCCTGTCCTATGGCTGCCGCCGACCAGGCAACCGCCATCAGCCGTACGGTTCCGTTGAAGGCGGGCAGAGGGATGTCGACCTCGACCTGTCCGTTTGCATCCACCTGAACCGGGCCGCTGAAAACGGCCATCAGGTCTTGTGTGGGCGGCGGGGACTGCCTCTGCATTCCCGAATTGTCTCCACCGGAGCGGATCGTGCCCATTGCACCGTTCATGCCGTCGATCAGGCGGCCATAGACATCACGCAGGTCCACGCCCAGACGGCGCTGGCCGAAATAGTAGCCTTGCGGATCGGGGCTTTCGAAACCGGTCAGATTCAGAATCCCCACATCCACGGCGGCCAGCGTCAGCCAAACAGGCTCACCTTCGGGCGCATTTTCGACCCTAACAAGGGCTTTCTGCGTCGTTCTGGGAGAGGTCACCTGCGGCACATCAATGCTCACATCCAACAGACGCCCGACAGGCTCAACCGTTGCGTGGGCGACGCCCATCGCCCGTGCCGGGTTCTGACCGGCGGCGACATCCATGGGACGGATCACGGTGGCGGTGACATAGGCTCCGGCGCCCCAATCCTCGGTCACGTCGATCGGGATCACGGTTTCGCCCTCTGGCACGTCGACCATCTGGCGGTGGATCAGACGGTTCGAGAGGACCTCGATCTGCGCCACGCCCGCCATGCGCGGCACGATCCGCAGTTGCGCTGTCTCACCCGGGCGATAGCTGTCGCGGTCCAGCGACATCTCTAGTCGGTCGGGCGAGGTTGAGGCGTCTGCCGCCTGATACCAGCCCGCGCTGAACTCCACGGCGGTTTCCGCGTAAGTGCCATCTAGGCGTTCGACCACCATTTCGTACTGACCCCAGTCAACCGGCTGCGACAGGTTCAGCGGCTCTGCGCCTGTTTCAATCTCGCCTGTGGCAATACGGGTACGTCGCGTGGTCGGCTCCCAATTCCAGTCGCCATAGAGCTGATACCATTGATAGCGAGTCTCCAGCCTGTTCAACGTCCAACGCAGGCGCATGGGTTCAGCGGTCAGGTTTGGAGATAGGCCGATGATTTGGAACGCGGCTTCGGTGCCTTCGGGGATCACATCCTCGAACAGGGGGCGGACACCGATCGTCGCCTGTGCGGATCGGACCGGAGCCGTCAGGCGGCGTTCGACAGGGCGACCCGATCCGTCCGTCAGTCGGGCGATTACTTCGGCCTCAAGAGGTTTGCCATTCGTCTCTAACACGGGGATTTCGATGGCAATCGAGGCCTGCCCAGAAGCATCCGTCTGCGCATCGCCGAAATAGGTGCTTTTGGTTGAGGTCTCGGCGTCGTAGCGGCCGAAGCGATAGGTTTCAAAACCCGGAACGGCGTCTGTTGGGCGGGCGATGACCTGACCGTCAATGCTCAGATCCGAACCCGGCGCACCGAACAAGTAGCGTGCTTCAATTTGCAAAGGCGGCGTATCGCCGGGGCGCAGAGGCGCGTCCGGCAGGCTGAGGTCAAAGTCGATGCGCTCGGGCAGGAAATCCTCGACCAGCACGGTTTGACGGGCTAGCGCGTCGGCCTTGGGGTCGGACTTGATCTCGATCTTCCACGTTCCGCGCGGCACATCCGGGGCGACGGGCAGGCTGAAGACATGGCCGCCGGCAACACCGCCATCCGAGACCGCGCGGCGATATTCCACCCCATCGGGGCGATAGAGAACGGCAGTCAGGGGCAGGCCTTCGATGGCCTGAGCCGTGTTGTCGCGGGATAGAGCTGTGATGTGAATGACCTCTCCGGCGCGATAGGCGCCCCGGTCTGTGGTCAGGAACACATCCACAGGACCCGCAGGCGCGCGCCCTTCGACCCCGCGATCCGACAGGTCAAAAGCAGGGTCGGTCAGAGAGAGGAAGCTGAAATCGGATTCCCCGTCTGCCACCATCACCAAAGCAGGTGCGCTTGCGCCTTTGCCGCGGGTCAGGCCCGGTTCGAACTGCGCATAGCCACTGGCATCTGTCTGCGCTTTGGCAATCACCGCGTTGGCGTTTGAAACCAGCGAGACTTCGATCCCCTCGCGAGGGGTCGCGTCGTGCAAGCCGCGTACGGTGACATGCAGCCCGTCGGTGCCAAGACCCGTGCTGATCCCCAGATCGGTCAGCACAAACCACTGTGTCGCGCCTGGATCATCATAGGGATCGGCTCCGGGGACGCGCGCAGTCAGGGCGTAGATCCCGGCGGGTTGATCGGCAATCGCTTCGGCCATGGGCAGACGGGCGGTCATGCTTTGGTTCAGTTCGTTTGCGATCTCGGCTGTGCCGGTCCAGACATCCTCGGCAATCTCGTCCGAGAATTCACGTTCCTGCCATTCGCTGAGGGGGCGGCCAAAGAAATCCTGCTGGACCGCCCGGATCAGGTTGCGATCGCTGACACGTCGCAAGGTCAGGTACAGAGAGCCGGTATTGACCGTCTCGACCGGCAAGGCCGCATCTGCCGACTTTGGCAGCACATAGCTGCGCCCCGGAAATCGGACCGACGGAGCACGATCACGCACGTAGTGCGTCAGCTCGACAGTACGGTTCAGGGCCTCGCCCGAGGCCGCCGGAAGCCCGTCGCGCAGGGCAAAGCGATAACGTTGACCATGCGCAACGCCGTCCAGGCAGAGGCTTTTGCCATCGACTTGCACCACCAGCCCATCGTCACTGCGTTGCACAAACGGGTCGTAGTCGACCCCCGCCTTGACCAAGGGTTCCGAGAACTCAACGCAGATACGCGGCGCGGCGGCGTTGCTTTCCACCGTGCTGTCGATGATGCGGAACCCGTATTTGCCGATGGCATCGTCCAAAGCTGCCAGGACATCCTCACGCGGTTGCACCTGTTCGGCCAGCCGCAGTGCCGACACCATATCGCGACCGCGTTCGACCGCTTCCAGCGCGTCTGACATCACCATCAGCGCCGCGATTTGGGCCCCCGGTGTGTCCGCGCGCAGATATCCGTTGATGGCGGCGTTCAACGCGCGGGTGCGGAAGTCCTGCTGCTCCTGATATCCGTTCGGGTTCAGGCGCAGCAGCAGCCGGGCGTATTCAACCCATAGGTCGGACGCATCGCTGAGGGTCACGGCCTCCCCAGTCCACAACATCGCAAGTCGGTCCGTATCTGCGTTCAGCGCTGACTCCAGCAAAGTCTGCAGGTCACGCCCTCCGGCAGAGTGGCGAAACCCAAGGTCGCGGGCCTGTTGAAACGCTTCGTTCAGGTCTTTCTGGCGAAGGAATGTGAGGGACTCAGCGCGCGTTTTCCCTAATAATAGGGTCTGTTCAGGGGTGAATGCTTTTTGTGCCGACACCGCGCCTTGATATGGCTCCTGCCGGTTCACGCCGCTTTTAGGAAAACACGCATCCGATCGCGTGTTGTAGGTAAAGGCCGTGCAGCTTTTATTGACCGAACACGCGCGGATACAGGACTTCAGATCCGTATCGAACAGCGCATCCAGATCCGAGCCATAAAAATCCGCATCTCGGGTCGTGATATAGCGGAACTCGGGCACGGCAGTCTGGGCCAGAGCACCCGGGGTCAGGGCGAAAGTTGAAATGATGTAAGTTATTGAAAAAAATACAAAGTGGTGCATTTTGACCTCCTGTTTCAGGTCAATTTGACACGTGCGGTGCCCCTCAGGCAACGGCTTAAACACTTTTTCACCGATTGCCCGGATGCTGACGGCAGAGCAGACCGGAATCACGCATCATGAGCCTTGCACAAAAACTGGCACAGGAACGGCGCGCGCGACTCGCGGCGGAACGGATGTTGGCGCTGAAACAGGCCGAGCTGTCCTCGGCCAACCGCAAACTGGGCCGCCACGCGATGGCGTTGACCAAACGCATCGGCGAAACCCAGGCTGAGGTTGAAACCGTTAGGGACGAGAATGAAAAGGTCAAATCCGATCTGACCGAGGCCCATGCCAAGGTCGAAGTGGCCGAGCGTCGCCTGTGGCATTCGATCCAGACCATTCAGGACGGGTTTGCCTTTTTCGACGGTGACAGTCGCCTGATCGGGGCCAATACCGCCTATCTGAGCGTGTTTGAGGGTCTGGATGAGGTCGCGCCGGGTATCTCGTATACGCGCATTCTTGAATTGCTGACCAACGAAGGCATAGTCGACACCGGCTCGGAAAAGGCCGGGGACTGGCAGGCCCGCATGCAAAGACGCTGGGCACGGGCCAATCCGCCACCCGAAGTGATCCAATTGTGGAATGGTCAATATATCCGCCTGATCGACCAGCGTGGCAGCGGCGGTGATGTGGTTAGTCTTGCCCTGAACATCACCGCTTCCGTCCGGCATCAGGCGGAATTGCAGGCCGCACGCGACCGGGCCGAGGCTGCAAACCGCGCCAAATCGGCCTTTCTGGCGAATATGAGCCATGAAATCCGCACGCCCATGAACGGCATCGTCGGCATGACCGAGCTGCTGTCCGAAACACCGATGGATGAAGAACAGGGCCTCTATGTCAACACGATCCGCAACTCGGGTGAGGCTTTGCTGGTCATCATCAACGACGTGCTGGACTATTCCAAAATCGAAGCGGACAAGCTGATCCTGCACCCCGAGCAATTCGATCTCGAACGCTGCATCCTTGAGGTCGCGATGCTGCTACAACCCAGCGTGCGCGACAAGGGCCTGACGCTGCTGGTGGATTACGACATCTTCCTGCCGACGCTGTTCGTGGGTGATCCGGGGCGCGTGCGGCAGGTTTTGACCAACCTAGTGGGCAACGCCGTCAAGTTCACCAGCGAAGGTCATGTGTTGATCCGGGTGACCGGTGTTCCCCACTCGAACCGCCAGGATTGCGACGTTCACATCGCCATTGAAGACACCGGTATCGGGATTGAGGACGACAAGATCAACCACATCTTTGGTGAGTTCAATCAGGTCGAAGATGAACGCAATCGTCAATTCGAAGGGACAGGGCTGGGCCTCGCAATCACAAAACGACTGATCACCATGATGGGGGGCAATGTCTGGGTCGAAAGCGAAGTTGGGCAAGGGTCGTGCTTTGGCTTCCGGGTGACTCTGCCCACTGCCGAGGGGCCGCAACCCTCTCCGCCCGACCTGCAAGGGCATCTGAAACACGTGATGCTGGTCGAGGATATGGCCGCCAACCGGGCCATCCTCGCCAAGCAACTGGGGCGCCTTGGGGCAAAGGTCACAGTTTGCGCTTCTGGAGGGGAAGCGCTGTCGAAACTGGACCCCTCGATTGATCTGTTGCTATGCGATCACGACCTGCCCGACATGGACGGGATGGAGCTTGCGACCATCCTGCACGACCGCGGCTGGACCGAGTTGCCGGTGGTCATCATGTCCACCAACCCAGGCATCATTCACGCCAGCCCCGCGCGGCATTTGATCCAAGGCGCTTTGCAAAAACCAATCCCCCGGTCCGAGCTTTACAGCCGGCTGATCGCTTTGGGGGATACCGCGTCCAAACCGGATTCCTCGCCTCAACCTACGCCTGTGACCCATCCAATCGGGAACCGCGTGATGCGCGTTCTGGCGGCCGAGGACAACAGAACCAACCAGCTGATCCTGAAGAAGATGGTCAAGGATCTGAACATCGACTTGCGTTTCGCAGGCAACGGGCAAGAGGCTGTTGATCTCTATCAGGAGTTTTCACCCGATTTGATCTTCATGGACATTTCGATGCCCCGCATGGATGGCAAACAAGCCACCGCCGAAATCCGCCGCAGCGAGGTTGAAACCGGTCGTCACGTTCCAATCGTCGCCCTGACGGCGCACGCCATGGCGGGGGATGATCAGGGCATTCTGGAGGTCGGCCTCGATCACTACCTGACCAAACCGCTGCACAAGAACCTCATCCAGCAAATGATCCTGGATCATTGCCCCGAGGACGCTGAACCTATCACGCCTAAACCCGTTTAAGCAGCGGCAGAGACCCTAATAAGGGATCCCACCTTCATCTGGCTAAAAATATCTCGGGGAGCCGTCATTGGTGCGCCGTTGGTTCAAGCCTCAATGTCGGCGGGCTGGCCCCTCGCTTACTACCTTCTACAAAGTGTAGGGACGCACGAAAACGGGCTTGTCGCCCTCGGACAGATCGGGGCGGTATTCATAGCCGCCACTGTCAAAATCTAGCAAATCGGCCGGATCAGTCAGGCGATGCTGAATGATATACCGCGCCATCGCACCGCGCGCCTTCTTGGCGAAAAAGCTGACGATTTTAAGCGTACCGGCTTTGTCTTCCATGAAGACCGGAGTGATGACCTTCAGGTTCAGCGATTTCAGGTCGACCGCCCCGAAATATTCCTGGCTGGCACAGTTCACCAGGACCTCGCTGCCAACCTCGACCCCTTGCGCATTCAGTGCTTTGCTGAGCTGATCGCGCCAATATTCATACAGGTTCTTTCCGCGCCGCGTTTTCAGCTTGCTGCCCATTTCCAACCGATAGGGCTGAATCGCGTCCAGAGGGCGCAGCACACCGTAAAGACCGGACAGAATGCGCAGATGGTTCTGCGCCCATGCCATCTCATCAGCGTCCAGTGAGGTTGCCTCCAGCCCCTGATAGGTGTCACCGGCAAAGGCCAGTGCGGCGGGGCGGGTCGCCTCAAGCCCGGGCGAGTCGGCGAAAGCGCGATAGCGGTCGCGGTTCAGCCGGGCCAGATCATCGCTAAGGTCCATCAGTTTCTTGAGGTCGCCCAGTGTCAGGTTGCGCGCAGTCTTGGACAAACGGATCGCATCGTCCTGAAAGTCGGGCTGCGTGGCCTTAACATCCCGCTCTGCCCAGTCCAGCCGCTTGGCCGGGGAAATCACTACCAGCATATCCGCCCTCGTTCCTTGCCTGATAGGGCGTATTTAGCCCTCTTGCCGCAGCACGTCCAGAAAGGCTGCCCCAAACCTTTCGTGACGACGATCGCCCAACACCTGTTCGATCCCGCGCAGGTCATCGGGCCGCATCTGCGCCACCTTCGCCAGTTGCGAGGCCGTGCAGCTGAGCGGCTTGTCGATCCCCTCTGGCCCACGGGACAATTGCGACTGTACCTCAAGCAGGCGGTCGTAAATCTCGCCCTGCTCGCGCCCGGCCAGCTTACGGCGGGCGGGGTGGACAGCTTCTACGGCCCCGGCGATGACCTCAAGGAAGATGTCACCATAGCGTTCAAGTTTTTTGGCTCCGACCCCTCCGATCCGGGCCATGTCGTCCAGCGTTTGCGGGCGTTTCTCGGCCATTTCGATCAGGGTGCGGTCGGGGAAGATGACATAGGCCGGAACGCGCTGGGCTTCGGCCAAAGCACGGCGTTTGGCTTTAAGAGCAGAGAGCAGCGGCGCGTCTTCTTCAGCCACCATCGCCTTGACCGCAGGGCGGCGCGTGGCTTTGCGGATCGTATCCTTGCGCAGGTTGATCTGCGCCTCACCCTTGAGGATAGGCTTCGCGGCCTCGGTCATGCGCAGGGCGCCATGGCGTTCGGGGTCGGGGCGAACCAGATCATGGCCCATCATCTGCCGAAAGATCGCCTGCCATTGCGGACGCGACCAGTCCTTGCCGATACCCCAGGTCGACAGCGTATCATGGCGGCGCGCGCGGATCTTGTCGGTTTCATTGGCCAGCAGGATGTCGATCAGATGGCCACTGCCAAACCATTCCTCGGTCCGAAGGATCGCCGACAGCGCCATGCGGACGGGGGTTGTGCCATCAAAAACCTCGGGCGGGGTGTCGCAGAGATCGCATTTCCCGCAGGGTTCGGCCGTTTCTCCGAAATAGCCCAACAGAGTTTGACGGCGGCACACCAGAGCCTCGGCCAGACCCAGCAGAGCGTTCAGACGCGCATGATCCGCCATGCGCCGCTCGGGCGGGGCGAGGCCCTCATCCACCTGCGATCGCCGCAAGCGAATGTCGTCGGGGCCGAATAGAGTTAGGGTTTCGGCGGGGCCTCCATCGCGCCCGGCGCGGCCGATCTCTTGGTAATAGGCCTCGATGGATTTCGGCAAGTCCGCATGGGCGACCCAGCGGATATCGGGTTTGTCGATGCCCATCCCGAAAGCGACGGTGGCGACGACGATCAACCCGTCCTCGCGCGCAAAACGCGTTTCGACGATGCGCCGGTCCTCGGGGTCCATACCGCCATGATAGTGACAGGCTGAATGCCCCTCGTCGCGCAGAGCCTTGGCCAGCACCTCGGTTTTGTTGCGGGTGCCGCAATAGACGATGCCGGATTGGGTTTTGCGCGCGGCGGCGAAATCGAGGATCTGTTTGCGCGGACCATCCTTGGCGGCAAAGGCCAGATGGATGTTGGGCCGGTCGAACCCCCGCAGAAACTTGCGCGGAGTGTCACCGTCGAACAGCTTCTCGACGATCTCATCCTGCGTTTCGGCATCCGCCGTGGCGGTGAACGCGGCCAGAGGCACGTTCAGGGCGCGCCGCAGCTCTCCGATCCGCAGGTAGTCGGGGCGGAAATCGTGACCCCATTGGCTGACGCAATGCGCCTCATCCACAGCGATCAGGCTGACATTGATCCGACGCAACATGCCCAGCGCGGATCCGGCCGCAAGACGCTCGGGTGCCATGTAGAGGAGTTTGAGCCGTCCGGACTCCAACGCCTCCCACACCGCATCAGTTTCCTCAGGCGTGTTGCCCGAGGTCAGCGCACCGGCTTCAACCCCGGCCTCCTGCAAGCCTCGGACCTGATCGCGCATCAAAGCGATCAAAGGGGAGATCACTACCGTCACACCGTCGCGCAGCAGTGCGGGCAATTGAAAACACAGGGATTTGCCGCCGCCCGTTGGCATGATCGCCAACACGTTTTCGCCTGCAGTCACGGCGTCGACGATCTCTTCCTGACCGGGGCGGAAGTCGTCGAATCCAAAGACATCTCGCAGCAGGGGTGCGGCGTCGAACATGTGCGGGGTTGCCCTGTTTTAAGGTTTATCTGCTCTTAAGACAGGACAATCACATACTAAGATTCGGTGAACAAGAGGTCAGACGAAATAGCCCGCATTGTTGATCAAGATAATCCGTGCCGCATAGACCCCGATCAGCACGACCAGAGGGGTCAGATCCAGCCCGCCCATATTCGGCAGGATACGGCGGATCGGGCCGTAGATCGGTTCGAGTATGCGGTTCAGGCCGTACCAGATTTGCGCGACCAGCTGTTGGTGCAGATTCAGCACCTGGAAATTGATCAGCCAGCTCATGATCACGTGGGCGAGGATGATGAACCAGACAATGTCCAGGATCAGCAGCAGGATTTGGATCAGCGACAGCATGGGTACTCCGTATCTTTGACCGAAAAAGACCTAAGCACACGCGCCGGAAAGAGCAAGGCTGCGCCAACTGAAAGCTTGCGAAATGGGCCAAACACCCGTCTTATTGGACAAAAGAATAACTGGGGCAGTCATGGCAGAGATTTCCAATCGCAAGCGCATCTGGGGCTGGTGGTTTTTTGATTGGGCATCGCAGCCTTATCATACACTGCTGGTCACTTTTGTTTTCGGCCCCTATTTCGCCGGGGTCGCCGCAGGGTATTTCACCGATGCCGGGCTGGACCCGCAAGCCGCCGCTGCACGGGCGCAGACAGTCTGGGCCAATTGCCTGACCATCACCGGGCTGATCATCGCTTGTGGCGCGCCTCTGCTTGGGGCAATGGCAGATGTTTCGGGTCGTCGTATACCGTGGATTTTTGCGTTTTCGGTCATGTATGCGGCGGGGTCCGCTGCGCTTTGGTACACGATGCCCGACGGCTCGAACATGTGGCTGATGCTGTCCGCCTTCGGGCTGGGCTTTGTCGGGGCGGAATATGCGCTGATCTTCATCAACTCGCAGCTGCCTGAACTGGGCGATGATAATCAGGTGGGTGAGATCTCGGGCTCAGGGTTTGCCTTCGGGTATTTTGGCGGGCTGATTTCTCTGGCAATCATGCTGGCGCTGTTTGTCGAACAGCCCAGCGGTAAGACATTGATCGGGATGGAGCCTGCGCTTGGCCTTGATGCCGCCACCAGTCAGGGTACGCGTTTTGTTGGGCCGTTCACAGCCGTCTGGTTTGTTTTGTTCATGGTGCCCTATTTTCTGTGGGTACGTGACGATCCAAAAGCCAAGAAATCCGGCAGTTTCGCCGAGGCGCTACGCCTGTTGGGGCACTCAATCTCGAACCTGAGGCACCGGGTCAGTCTGGCGACTTATCTCGGGTCGTCCATGTTTTACCGCGACGCGTTGAACGGGCTGTACAGCTTTGGCGGGGTCTACGCGCGGCTGGTTCTTGAGTGGGACCTGATAAAGATCGGTGTCTTCGGGATTGTCAGCGTTCTGGCCTCGGCCATTTTTGCGTGGATCGGGGGTAAGTTGGATCGGAAATACGGCCCTAAACCGGTCATTTTGGTCGCAATCTGGGTTTTGATCTTTGTCTGTATCACCGTCGTGTCGATGGACCGGACGCAGATTTACGGCATAGCGCTGCCCGAAGGGTCCGGACTGCCCGATATGGTGTTTTTCGGCTGTGGAATCCTCATCGGCGGGATGGGAGGGGTTCTGCAATCCGCCAGCCGCTCGATGATGGTGCGCCATACCGATCCCGAAGCTCCGGTCGAGAGCTTCGGCCTTTATGGGTTGTCCGGCCGTGCGACTGCCTTTGCCGCGCCGCTCTTGATCGGGGTAGCAACAACTGTGACTGGTAGTGCAAGACTAGGGGTGTCACCGATCATTCTGTTGTTTATTCTGGGGCTATTCCTGATGCGCTGGGTAAAGCCGGAAGGGGATCAGAGCAGATGATTTTACTACGTTTTTTGGCACTATTAGCCACGATCACATGGGCAGGCACGGCGGGGGCGCAGCCTCTGGCCAAGCAGTTGTTCGGGGCGCAAAAGCAAAGCTCACAACAAAAACCTGCCGCCTTCGGCAGTTATTCGCGCGGATGCGCCGCCGGATCGGTGCAGCTGCCTGAAACCGGGCCCACATGGCAGGCCATGCGCCTGTCGCGCAATCGCAACTGGGGCCACCCCGAGGCGATAGATTACGTGCAGGACCTCAGCCGGTTTGCGGCCAAGCAGCCGGGCTGGAATGGTCTCTATGTCGGGGATATCAGCCAGCCGCGGGGCGGGCCGATGACCTCGGGCCATCGCTCGCACCAATTGGGGCTGGATATCGATATCTGGATGTTGCCCGGAGACAACATGCGGCTGTCGCGTAACGCGCGTGAGAATATCTCGTCCATTTCCCTGCGTCGCGCGAACGGAGCCTTCGTCAACGGAAACTGGACCAAACAGCACCACGCCGTTCTGCGAGCAGCCGCAAAGGACAAGCGCGTCGCGCGGATTTTTGTGTTCCCCGGTGCCAAGGTTCAGATGTGCAAGGAAGAAAAGGGCAACCGGGCTTATCTGCGCAAGATCCGGCCTTGGTGGGGTCATCACTACCACTTCCATGTGCGCCTGAAATGTCCGCGTGGGTCGAAAGGCTGTGTCAATCAGGACCCGCCACCAAAGGGTGATGGCTGTGCGCAAGCACAGGAGTGGGTCAACAATATCCTCAACCCTCCGCCACCCGATCCGAACGCGCCTGCGCCAAAGAAACGTCGCGAATATGTTTTGGCCGATCTGCCCCAGCAATGTGCTGCCGTTTTGTCGTCCAACTGATTGCCGCCGTTTTATGGGCCGGTCAGGTCGCAGCGGTTGAGGTCAAAAGCGCCACATTTCTGGGCAGCTACACATGGATCGAGGCCACCGATTGGTTCGGTGGCTTCTCGGCCATACACCTGAGCGACGACGGATCCTACGTCACCCTCCTGAGCGACCGAGCAACCCTGGTCACGGCACGGATCACGCGCGATGGAGATGCGATATCGGGTGTCGAAGTGCAAAACCGCGGGCCGCTTCTGTCCAGCATGGGGCGTAAGCTGAGCGGCCGGGCGGGGGACTCTGAAGGCATCGCCCTTGCGCCGGGCGGCGGCTTTTTCGTGTCCTTCGAAGGTGTTCATCGCGTGGCCTATTATAGCTCTCCGGAGGCAAACGCGCAGGTTCTGCCGCGCCCTCACGCCTTCAGCAAGCTGGATCACAACGGCTCGTTCGAAGGGCTGGCGATTGACGGGCAAGGGCACCTCTATACCCTGCCGGAGAAAACCCGCACGGCGAGCGGCGATATTCCGGGTTTTCGCTGGGACGGGACCAGCTGGTCCACCCCTTTTACCCTGCCACAACGGGATCGCTTCCTGCCCGTTGCGGCTGATTTCGGCCCAGATGGGCGCTTCTACGTGCTAGAGCGCTCGGTCGCATTCATCGGATTTCGGACCCGCCTGCGTCGATGGGACGTCTCAAATGACACACCGCGCGCTGAGGAGGTTCTGCTGGAAACCGAAACCGGGACACATGACAACCTCGAAGGTCTGTCGGTCTGGCGGGATGATCAGAACCGCCTGCGCGCAACCATGATCTCGGACGACAACTTTCTGGCGCTTCAACGGACCGAGTTGGTGGAATACCTGCTGCCCGATTGACAGAACCAGACCAAGGGTCTAAACGCACGGCTTGCCTTGGGATGAGCCCTTGGCCAAGTCGCCGCTACCTTGTCAAAACGGGCATCTGAAAATGCAACGCTCTTATATTCCCGGCATTCTTGCCATGGCCGCCATTGTTGTGGCCTCGAACATTCTGGTTCAGTTCCTGATCCTTGACGGATTGTTGACCTGGGGTGCTTTCACCTATCCGCTGGCCTTTCTGGTCACAGACATCATGAACCGCGTCTATGGCGTAGGTCCGGCTCGCAAGGTCGTATTCGCCGGGTTTGTCACTGGTATCATCTGCTCGCTGATCGGTAGCCAGATCACGCTGCAGGGCGATGGTTTCACCTATGCCGCCGTACCGCTGCGGATCGCTGTCGCCTCTGGCACCGCCTTCCTGATCGCGCAGCTGACCGATGTTACTGTGTTCAACGCCATGCGCGGTGGCCGTTGGTGGCGCGCGCCGTTGGTTTCGACTCTGGTCGGATCGGCACTGGACACCGCGATCTTCTTTACGCTGGCCTTCTCGGCCTCGGTCACCTTCTTCGGCGCAAACGCTGACGCTGCGATCAACTGGGCATGGGAGCCTGTGCCGTTCATGCTGTCCGGTCCGATGGCTCCGCTGTGGGTCACGCTGGCCTTTGCGGACTGGCTGGTAAAGCTGTCACTGGCCCTGATTGCCCTGATCCCGTTCAGGGTGATCGTTGCGCGTTTGACCGCTGCACAGCCTGCGTAAAAAAGTGCTTTGAGAATGGCGCATCTTGTGTCAGGCTCAAAACTAACCGCAACAGATAGAAAAGGAGGTGATCCAGTGTCAAGAAAGAGATTGGAGAGAGGTGTCGGAACAACCGGGGGGAAAGCCTGCTAGGGCAGCCCTTGGCGGAGCGCTCGCTCCGGCTGGTCGATTGATCTAACCGACCCGACCTCTTTGTACTTTCGAAGGGCCGTCCCACAGGGGCGGCCCTTTCTGTTTCCACCCACGCCTTGTAAGATCTGACCCATGTTGCGCATCACTGACGATATTACCCTGCAGGATTGGGAAATGACCGAGAGCTTCGTCCGCTCCTCCGGTCCCGGTGGGCAGAACGTCAACAAGGTGTCGACTGCCGTTGAGCTACGGTTCGAGGCCGCGCGCTCTCCATCCCTGCCGGAGCCGGTGAAGAACCGCCTGAAACGTCTGGCCGGGCGGCGTTGGACTAAAGATGGCGCGATCATCATTCAATGCGAAGAAACTCGGTCGCAGGCCCGCAACCGCGAACTTGCCCGCGCCCGACTGGCCGAATTGATTGCCCGAGCGCTGGTCAAACCCAAACGGCGGGTAGCGACGAAGCCGACCTATGGGTCGGTCAAACGGCGGCTGGCGGCGAAAAAAGCCCGTGGCGACGTCAAGGCACTGCGCGGCAAAGTCTCTGAAGATTGATCTGGCATCTTGCCGACCCGTTGATACTCTGACGCCTAAAAGCGGCAGGAGGGGAACACCATGAGGCTTAACGGCAAAACGGCAATCGTCACCGGAGGGGCGTCCGGTTTTGGGGCTGGGATCGTACAGACGTTTCTGGCCGAGGGCGCGCGCGTGATGATCGCTGACATCAACGGCGACGCGGCGCAGGATCTGGCGGCGCAACTGGGCTCCGCCGCCGTGGCGCAACAGGTGGATGTCAGCGACGGCGCGTCGGTTCAGGCCATGGCCGGCACGGTCGAGGCCACCTTTGGTCAGCTCGACATTCTGGTCAACAACGCGGGCGTCACCCATCTGCCCACCCCGCTGGAAGACGTGAGCGAAGAGGATTTTGATCGCGTATTCAACGTGAACATGAAGTCCGTATACCTGACTGCCCGCGCCTTTGTCCCGGCGATGAAGGCGCGCGGGACCGGGGCGATCCTCAACGTTGCCTCAACGGCAGGGCTGTCGCCGCGCCCCAATCTGAACTGGTACAACGCCTCCAAGGGCTGGATGATCACCGCGACGAAAACAATGGCGGTCGAACTGGCCCCCTCTAGTGTGCGGGTCAATGCCATCTGCCCGGTCGCGGGGGAAACGCCGCTGCTGAAATCCTTCATGGGCGAAGATACGCCCGAGATTCGCGCCAAGTTCCTCTCGACCATCCCGCTTGGTCGCTTTTCAACCCCACAGGACATGGCCAACGCGGCCCTGTTTCTCTGCTCGGACGAGGCCAGCATGATCACCGGCACAGCGCTAGAGGTCGACGGTGGCCGCTGTATCTGATCCGCTCTTCATCTGGCCAAAAATACCTCCGCCGGAGGCAGCGCGCGCTAGCGCGCTTTCGGCCCAACACAAAAGGCGAAAATGACCCCCGGAGCCCGAAACCTTATCACCGATGTCCCCGGCCTGAAGGTCGGCAATGCGCAGGACACTGCGCTGAAGTCTGGCACAACGGTCCTGACCGCCGACACGCCATTCACCGCCTCGGTCCACGTGATGGGCGGGGCCCCCGGCACGCGCGAAACCGACCTGCTGGCCCCCGACAAATCCGTCACCCATGTCGACGCCATCACTTTGTCCGGTGGATCGGCCTTTGGTCTGGATGCCTGCTCGGGCGTCTCGGACGCGCTACGGGCACAAGACCGGGGATTTCCTGTCGGCGATATCAAGGTCCCAATCGTTCCCGGCGCAATCCTGTTCGACCTGTTGAACGGCGGTGACAAGTCATGGGACGAAAACCCTTACCGCGCTTTGGGACGCAAGGCCTTGGAAACCGCTGGCGAGGATTTCGCTCTGGGTACAACTGGGGCAGGGACCGGAGCGTTGGCGGCGATGCACAAGGGCGGGCTGGGTTCGGCCTCATTTGTTTTGGACAGCGGAGTGACCGTTGGCGCTTTGGTGGCAGCGAACCCGCTGGGTAGTGTGACAACGCGGGGTGATCGCCACTTCTGGGCCGCCCCGTTCGAGATTGGCGACGAATTCGGCGGTTTAGGGCCTGATCCCAGCGCCGGACTGGGCCAACCGCAAATCAGCCGTAAGTCGCAGGCCATGCGTGCCGACCCGCAGAAGGCCAACACGACGATAGCAATCGTTGCCACCGACGCGGCCCTCTCCAAACCCCAATGTCAGAGACTTGCGGTCGCCGCCCATGATGGGATCGCGCGCGCAATCGTTCCCGCGCATACGCCGGGCGATGGCGATCTGGTGTTTGGTGTCAGCACCGGGGCAAAGCCCATGACCTCAGAGATCGAGCTTGGGCAGATCGGCCACGCGGCCTCGCTCTGTCTGGCGCGGGCGATCGCGCGGGCCGTTTATCTTGCGACACCCGTCTACGACGATTTGCTACCTTGCTGGTCGACGCTGAACGCAACAGATTAGAAACGCCCGTACAGGCGCATAGAGGCGCGCATGCGCGGCAATCTGCGCGTTGACTCTGGGCCGTTCAAAAGCACCATCTCGCAAGCCACCAAGTATCGGAGCCAAAATATGAATCGCATCCTAGCTACAGCAATCATCGGCCTGCTGGCCCTGCCAGCCTATGCAGAAGGCGACGCCGAAGCTGGCAAGAAAGCCTTTAACAAGTGCAAATCCTGCCACATGATCGCGGATCCCGAGGGTGAAGTGATCGTCAAGGGCGGCAAGACCGGGCCGAACCTCTATGGCATCGCAGGTCGGACTGCGGGCACCTATGAAGGGTTCAAATACGGCGACAGCATCGTTGCTGCTGGCGAAAACGGGCTGGTCTGGGACGAAGAGACCTTCGTCGCCTATTCGCAGGACCCTAAAGCGTTCCTGAAGGATTACCTGGGCGAGACCTCGGCCAAATCCAAGATGTCATTCCGTCTGAAAAAAGGCGGCGAGGATGTCTATGCCTACATCGTGAGCGTCTCTGGCGAGTAAAATCGGCCGAAAATCCCTTTGGACATGACGAAAGGCCGCACACCTGCGGCCTTTCGTGCGATTGATTACCTGACTGATCATTGCCACCTTCGTTCCATGCGGTGCCCCTGCTCAGCCTTATGACACCGAACCGCCACGCCGATCTGGCCATTGCAAAACCCCAAATTCCCGCCGTTCCGGTGGATCGGCATCAGGAGATGACAGATGGGATTGATGATTCCGGCCTGGGTTGATGGCCAATTGGCCCCCGTCGACAAGCTGGAGGCACATGAAAAGGGCCTTAAGCACAAGGCCGTGTCTGTCTTTGTCGTGCGGGGCACAGAGATTCTGCTGCAGCGCCGCGCCATGGGCAAATATCACACGCCGGGTCTTTGGGCGAATACCTGTTGCACGCATCCCGACTGGAACGAAAGCGCCTCGGCCTGTGCCGTGCGTCGCCTGCGTGAGGAATTGGGGATCACCGGCCTCTACCCGGAATACCGCCACCGGCTGGAATATCACGCTGATGTCGGCAACAGCATGGTGGAACATGAGGTCGTTGATGTTTTCCTCGCCCATGTACGCGGACCTTTGAAAATCGAGCCTAATCCAGACGAAGTGATGGATATCCGCTGGATCGACTATCATGATCTGCTGGCCGAAGTGCGCCGCCATCCCACCCGTTTCACGCCGTGGCTCAAGATCTACCTCGCCAACCATGCCGACACGATTTTTGGCCCAGATCTGATCATCTCGGCCAAGAGGTAGGCGCTGCGCCTTGCAAGGACCGCCCAAGCCGCCTACATCATCGCGTCATGGCCAAGCAGAAGACAGACCCGAATTACAAAGTCATCGCCGAGAATCGGCGCGCCCGCTTCGATTACGCAATCGAAGAGGATATCGAGTGCGGCATCATGCTGGAGGGCTCTGAGGTCAAATCTCTGCGGGCAGGTGGGTCGAACATTGCCGAAAGCTATGCCTCGGTCGACGACGGAGAGCTATGGCTGATCAACAGCTACATTGCCCCTTATGAGCAAGCCAAGGTTTTCAAGCATGAAGAGCGCCGCCGCCGCAAGCTGCTGGTGTCGCGCAAAGAGCTGTCGAACCTTTGGAATGCAACCCAGCGCAAGGGCATGACGCTGGTGCCGCTGGTGCTGTATTTCAACCACAAGGGCCGGGCGAAGCTGAAGATCGGGATCGCCAAGGGTAAAAAGCTGCATGACAAGCGCGAAACTCAGGCCAAGCGGGATTGGTCGCGGCAGAAACAACGCTTGATGAAAGATCACAGCTAACTCGAAACGCTGTTGAGGGCTGTGCCGGGCTGAAGCCCGGCTTACCCGGTGATTGCAGATCGCGTGATCAGAACGCCATGGCCGCCTGAACGGCGCGTTGCCAACGAGCATAGGCGGCGTCGCGGTCCTCTTGCGGCATGTCAGGCTCGAATCGCTGATCCAGTTGCCATGTCTCGGCGAAACCGCCCTGATCAGGATAGATCCCGGCCTTCATGCCCGCCAACCAAGCCGCCCCCAAGGCGGTTGTTTCCTGCATCACGGGCCGATCGACCGGTGCGCCCAGAATGTTCGAGAGGCCCTGCATGGCCCAGTCAGATGCGCTCATCCCGCCATCGACGCGCAGAATCACCTCTGCCTCGGCCCCCCAGTCACCCTGCATGGCATGCCACAGGTCTCGGGTCTGGAAAGCGATGCTTTCCAATGTGGCACGGGTGATTTCGGCCCGGCCCGAGTTGCGGGTCAGCCCGAACATTGCGCCGCGGCAGTCCGGTTTCCAGTAAGGCGCGCCCAGCCCGGTGAAGGCGGGCACCAGCACCACATGCTGGTTCGGATCGGCCTGCGCGGCCAGGTCGCCGCTCTGCGGGGCCGAGTCGATGATTTGCAGCGCGTCGCGCAGCCACTGAACGGCGGCCCCGGCGATAAAGATCGAGCCTTCCAACGCATAAGTCCGCTGCCCATCCAGCTGATACCCGATCGTGGTGAGCAGACGATTCTTCGAGGCAACCGGCTGCGTGCCGGTGTTCAACAGAGCGAAACAGCCAGTGCCATAGGTCGATTTCATCATGCCGGGCTGGAAACAAGCCTGTCCGATAGTGGCGGCCTGCTGGTCCCCGGCCACGCCCAGAATAGGGATATTGCCGCCAAGCAGCGTTGTCGCACCGAAATCAGCAGCGCAATCCAGCACCTCTGGCAGCATCGCCATCGGGACGTCCAGCAGATCGCAGATCTCAGCGCTCCATGCGCCTTTGTGGATGTCGAACAACAGGGTCCGGGCGGCGTTGGTGGCATCGGTGACGTGGTTGCGCCCTTCGGTCAACCGCCAGATCAGGAAACTGTCGATGGTGCCGAATAGCAGCTCTCCGGCTTCGGCCCTTTCGCGGGCGCCGGGAACGGTATCCAACAGCCATTTCACCTTGGTACCCGAGAAATAGGGGTCCAAAAGCAGCCCGGTTTGCAGGGTCACGTCATCCTCGCATCCGGCCTGTTTGTAGCGGGCGCAGATATCGGCGGTGCGGCGGTCTTGCCAGACAATGGCATTGTAGATCGCTTTGCCGGTGGTCTTGTCCCAGACCACGGTGGTTTCACGCTGGTTGGTGATGCCAATCCCGGCGATCTGTGCAGGCATTGTGCCCGTGGTTTCCATCACCTCCTGACAAACGCTCAGAACGCTGTTCCAGATATCCTCGACATCATGTTCAACCCAGCCTTCCTGTGGGAAATGCTGGGGAAATTCCTGCTGGGCCGTGCCCACGCGCTGCATCTGAGCGTCAAACAAAATGGCGCGCGATGATGTCGTGCCCTGATCAATAGCCAGAATATATGTCATGCCCGCGTTCCTCCCCCGGTGGTGTTTTGCGGGACTTTAGCGCAAACACTTGCGCAGGGGCCAGAGCAGAAATCAGGCTGCAGCGACCGGGATATTGTCGATCAGCCGAACGCCATCCGCCCAGGCGGTGACGAACAGGCGGGCCGGGCGGTCGGCGCGGTAAAGGGCCTGCAGCGTCTCAGAGCAGCGCAGGTCGATATATTCGACCTCGGTAAAGCCCGCCGCAATCAGAGAATCCCGTGCAGTCTGCGCAAGCGGCGCGAAATCCGCGCCCTGTGACAGCGCCTCTGCCATATCGCGCATGATCTGGTTCTTCTGCGCCGCGATCTGCAGCCCTTCGGCCGAGAGGCGCAGATTACGCGAGGACATCGCCAAGCCCGACGACTCACGCACGGTGGGGCAACCGATGACTTCGATCGGGATATCCAGATCACGGGACATGCGCCGCACGACCAACAGCTGTTGATAGTCTTTTTCCCCGAAATAGGCTCGATCCGCCTGCGTTTGCAGGAACAGTTTGGCAACGACAGTGGCGACGCCTTCGAAGTGACCGGGGCGGAAGGGTCCCTCCATCACATCGGTCAGGCCCGCAACTGCTACGGTTGTCGAGAACCCCTCGGGGTAGATCTGATCCGGGTCCGGCACATAGATGGCGTCAACACCAAAGGGGGCGAGCTTTTCGGCATCCTCATGCTCGGTGCGCGGGTAGTTGGCCAGGTCCTCGGGGTTGTTGAACTGTTTGGGGTTCACAAAGATCGTGACAATCACGCGGTCGCATCCGGCTTTGGCCGCCTCGACCAGTGACAAATGGCCCTGATGCAGCGCGCCCATTGTGGGGACGACGCCGACTATCTCTCCGTCACGGAGCCATTGCGTGGTCAAGGCCCGCAGGTCCGCCAATCGGCGCAGAATGGGCGCGGTCATGTGCCGGTGCCCTTGGGGGCCTGATCCGCAAACACATGCTCATCCGCCGGGAAGGTGCGGGCGCGTACTTCGGCTGCGTATTCAGCAATGGCGGCTTCGGCCAAGGGGCCAAGTTCCGTATAGCGTTTGACGAATTTCGGTTTGAACGCGGTAAAAAAGCCAACCATGTCGTCGACCACAAGGATCTGCCCATCACAGCTTGCCGAGGCTCCGATGCCGATGGTCGGAATTGCCACTTCGGCCGTGATCCGGTCGGCCAGACCTTGCGGAACCTTCTCTAACACGACGGAAAACGCACCTGCTTGTGCCACGGCGGCGGCATCATCCAGCACCGCGTCGGCCTGTTCGTCGCGGCCTTGCACCTTGTAGCCACCCAGCGTGTTGATGGATTGCGGCGTCAGGCCGATATGGGCCATGACCGGGATGCCGCGCTTGACCAGAAAGCGGATGGTTTCGGCCATCTCGACCCCGCCTTCCAGTTTCACCGCGCCTGCACCGGTTTCCGCCATCAGGCGGGCGGCGTTGCGGAAGGCTTGCGCGGGGCTTTCCTCGTAGCTGCCGAAGGGCATGTCGATCACCATCATCGCGCCTTCCAGCCCGCGCGCGACGGCCTGACCGTGCAGGATCATCATCTCCATCGTTACGCCAAGGGTCGATTCCAACCCGTGCAGCACCATTCCGACGCTGTCGCCAACAAGGACAAAGTCGCAATGGGCGTCCATCAGTCGGGCCATCGGTGTGGTGTAGGCCGTCAGACTGACCAAAGGATCGCCGCCTTTACGCGCGCGGATATCCTCGGCGTTCGGGGCTTTTTTGCGGGCTGTGGCGCTCATGCTCGGCTCCGGCACGGTTCATGTTGCAGCGCGGCATAACAGATCGGACCGGGCCCGCGAAACCCCGGTTGCGCGAACATTTCCTTGAATGACCCTAGGTTTAAGGGAACACTGGCCTCCGATAGGCCCGAAATACGCGGCTACGTTGACATCAACGGGGAGAGATTTTCATGACAAAGCAGATGTTTCGAACCTTCGGATCGGTCTTGGCGCTCAGCGCCAGTGTGCTGGCGACGCAGGCATTGGCGAAATCCGACATCACCATTGCCATGCAGCTGGAGCCGCCGCATCTGGACCCGACCAGTGCCGCAGCGCAGGCCATTGATTCGGTTGTTTACACCAATATTTTCGAAGGTCTGACCCGGTTCATGGGCGACGGCTCGGTCGTGCCGGGGCTGGCGGAAAGCTGGGAAATCTCAGATGACGGCACGGTCTATACCTTCAAGCTGCGCGATGGCGTGACCTTCCATGATGGCACCACGATGGATGCCGAGGACGTCAAGTTCAGCCTGGATCGCGCCATGGCCGAGGACAGTGCGAATGCGCAGAAGGCGCTGTTTTCTGGCATCGAAAGTGTCGAGGCGGTGGAGCCCCTGACCGTCAAAGTGACCCTGTCCGAGCCGAACGGGAATTTCCTGTTCAACATGGCCTGGGGCGACGCCGTGATTGTGGCCTCAGACAGCATCGACGACATCAAGACCAACCCGGTCGGAACCGGGGCGTTCACCTTTGGCGAATGGGTGCAGGGCGACAGCATCACGCTGAACCGCAATCCCGATTATTGGGGCGATCAGCCCGCGTTAGAGACCGCTACGTTCAAGTTCATCTCGGATCCGACCGCCGCTTTTGCAGCCATGATGGCCGAGGATGTGGATGTGTTCGACAATTTCCCCGCGCCCGAGAACCTGCCTCAGTTCGAGGCCGATCCACGCTTTCAGGTGCTTGTCGGCTCCACCGAGGGGGAGACGATCCTGTCTACGAACAACAAGCAGGAGCCCTTTGACGATATCCTCGTTCGGCAGGCGCTGGCCCACGCGATCGACCGTCAGGCGATCATTGACGGAGCCATGTTCGGCTATGGCACCCCCATCGGCACCCATTTCGCACCGCATCACCCGGCCTATGTCGATCTGACCGGGCAATCCGCCTATGACCCGGAAAAAGCCAAGTCCCTTCTGGCCGAAGCCGGATTGGCAGACGGGTTCGAAACCACGCTGCATCTGCCGCCCCCGTCCTATGCGCGCCGAGGTGGAGAGATCATTGCCGCTCAATTGGCCGAGGTCGGAATCACGGCCGAGATCATCAATGTCGAATGGGCGCAGTGGTTGGAGTCGGTCTTCAAGGGCAAGGATTTCGGCCTGACCATCGTCAGCCATACCGAGCCGATGGATATCGGCATCTACGCCCGGCCCGAATACTATTTCCAGTATGAAAGCTCGGATTTTCAGGCGCTGATGGAGTTGCTGAACACCACAACCGACCCGGATGAGCGCACCCGCCTGATGGGTGAGGCACAGCGGCTGATTTCCAGCGACTACGTCAACGGATACTTGTTCCAATTGGCCAAGCTCGGCGTGGCCAAGGCAGGCGTGCAGGGGCTGTGGCAGAATGCGCCAACAGCCGCTATTGATCTGACCGCGATCAGCTGGGCTGAGTAACTGTCGGGGCTAACCCGCCCCGTCAATCAGCCAATTGCTATGAACCCAGCCCTTGCGACGGGGCTGGCCATAGTAGACGCCGATCCACTCCCCTTGTTGTGCACAGGTGCGGACTGTGTCGCCGTTGCGCAGTTGGTCGACCTGGAAATAGTTTGACCCCGGTCCCGTGCGCACAGCCAGAAAGCCATCACCGTTTGGATCCAGACCCGAGACGATACTGGCCGCGCATCCTGCGGCTTGCCCGTCTTCGGTGATCACGAAATCCACATCCAGTTGCTGAGCGGGCGCCGCGCCCGCTGCGGCTAAAAACAAAGCCGCAAGTACAGGTATTCTCATCATCAATGTCCTTTCAAACAATGGTCTCAGGATAGGACCCGCACTGATTCTCGACAATGGAACTGGTGCTGGACCCAAAGCGCGGCCCGGCCTAACGTGGCGCTGATGCTTCGCTATGCCCTCAAACGTCTGATTTCGCTGGTGATCAGCCTGGCGGTTGCCTCGGTGGTGATCTTCGCCGTGATCGAGATCGCACCGGGCGATCCAGCCTCATTCATGCTGGGCGTCAACGCGCAGCCCGATACGCTGGCCGCTCTGAGGGCCGAGTTGGGGTTGGATATGTCCAAACTTGATCGGTACTTAAATTGGATTGGTGGCATGCTGGTCGGCGATTTTGGTACCTCCTACACCTATCGCACGCCGGTGTCGCAGATGATCGCGGATCGGCTATGGGTGTCATTGCCGCTGGCGCTATATGCGCTGACCCTGTCCACCCTGATCGCCTTTCCAGCGGGCATCTACGCCGCCGCCCGTCGCGGTAAACCGGGCGATCTGACGGTCATGGGGGCTACGCAATTGGGCATTGCGGTGCCGAATTTCTGGTTCGCGATGATGCTGGTGCTGATCTTCGCCATCAACCTCCGCTGGTTCAACGCCGGAGGGTTCGCCGGTTGGGACAAAGGGTTCTGGACCGGGCTGCATTCCCTGACCCTGCCCGCCATCGCTTTGGCGCTGCCGCAAGCGGCCATTCTGGCGCGGGTGATGCGGTCGTCGCTGCTCGACATACTTGGTGAGGATTTCATGCGGACAGCCCGTGCTAAGGGGCTTTCCCGCCGTCAGGCGCTGTGGAGACACGGAGTGCGCAACGCGCTGATTCCGGTGCTGACGATCATCGGGCTGCAATTTTCGTTCCTGCTGGCCGGGTCGATCATTATCGAGCAGGTCTTCTACTTGCCCGGCCTCGGGCGGTTGGTGTTTCAGGCAATCTCAGCCCGTGACCTGATCGTGGTGGAATCCGTGGTGATGCTACTCGTCTTCGCCGTCATCACCGTGAACTTTCTGGTCGATCTGGCCTATGCCGCCGTTGACCCACGGCTGAGGAGCCGGACATGAGCCGAAACCTGATCCTCGGCGCAGTGCTGTCGTCTCTGGTTCTGCTGGCGGCGCTGATCTCGTTTGTCTGGACGCCCTATGACCACGCCGCGCTGGACATTCCCGCGAAACTGCAACCGCCCAACGCGCAGCACTGGTTCGGCACCGATCACTTCGGGCGTGATATGTTCTCGATGATCATGGTCGGCGCGCGGACGTCCATTGCCGTTGCGTTGGTGGCGGTGGGGATCGGTATGGCGTTGGGCGTGCCCCTGGGCCTGACGGCGGCTGCGCGCAAGGGGGCTTGGCTGGATGAGGTCATCATGCGCGGCAATGATCTGGTCTTTGCCTTCCCGTCTCTGGTCATCGCCATCCTGATCACCGCCGTGTTCGGGGCCGGGGCGATTAACGCGATCATCGCTATTGGCATCTTCAACATCCCCGTCTTCGCCCGCATCACCCGCGGCGCGGCCCTGTCCCTGTGGGAGCGTGAGTTCATCCTCGCCGCCCGTGTCTCGGGCAAGGGAGCTGCACGGATCTCGGCGGAACATATCCTGCCCAATGTCGCCAATCTGCTAATCGTTCAAGGGACCATCCAATTCAGCCTTGGAATCCTGGCCGAAGCGGGGCTGAGTTACGTCGGTCTCGGCGCGCAACCACCCACGCCAAGTTGGGGCCGGATGCTGGCCGATGCGCAGACAATGGTCAGTTTTGCCCCGCATTTGGCTCTGATTCCGGGTTTGGCAATCATTGTGACGGTGCTGGGTCTGAACCTGCTGGGTGACGGTCTGCGCGACTGGCTCGATCCACGCATAAGGGTGGCGCGGGCATGAACCTGTTGCGGATCGAAAACCTGTCTCTGGCTATTCATGAAGCTGAGATTCTGAAGCAAGTCAGTCTGTCAATTGCGCCCGGTCAGATCGTAGCGGTCACGGGAGAGAGCGGCTCGGGCAAGTCCATGACTGCGTTGGCCGTCATGCAATTAATGCCAAACGGAGCACGCACCGACGGGTCGATACATCTGGACGGGCAAGAGATTCTAAACCTGCCTGAGACTGAAATGTGCGCCCTTCGCGGTGCGTCGATCGGAATGGTGTTTCAGGAACCGATGACCGCCCTGAACCCGGTCAAAACCATCGGTGTTCAGGTGATGGAGACCATCCTGATCCACAAAGCGATGCCCCGCGCGCAAGCTGAAGCCCGCGCGCAAGAGGTTCTCAGCCGTGTTGGCTTGCCTCCGGATCGTTTCCCAATGTCCCGCTACCCGCATGAGCTGTCGGGCGGTCAGCGTCAGCGTGTGGTCATCGCGATGGCGATTGCCCTCAGGCCCAAACTGCTGATTGCGGATGAGCCCACGACAGCCCTGGACGTGACCACGCAGGCGCAGATTCTGGACCTGCTGAAGGGGCTGGTGCGCGAATACGACATGGGGCTTCTGATGATCACCCATGATCTAGCCGTGGTGGCCGATATGGCGGATCAGATTGTGGTCATGCGTCGGGGCCAAGTGGTCGAGAGCGACGCAACCGACCATCTCCTCCAAAACATGCAGCACCCCTATACACGGATGCTATTTGACGCCTCGAACCATCAGGTTGCTCTGCCCGAAACTCAGGAGCAAGAGCCCTTGCTTGAGGTCACCGACGTCGTCCGTGACTATCGCCTGCCGCGCACGGGACTGTTCACAAAGCCCGCCTTTATGCGAGCGGTGGACACGGTCAGCTTTTCCCTCAACCGCGGAGAGCGTCTGGGTCTGGTCGGAGAGTCAGGATGTGGAAAATCGACCCTAACACGGGCAATTTTGGGTCTTGAAGAGGTTCAATCCGGCGATATCCGGCTGGATGGCGTGCCCGTTTTCTCAGGCCACAAGCCAAATCTCGACGTCCGCCGCAAGATGCAGGTCGTGTTTCAAGACCCCTATGGCAGCTTCAACCCGCGCCACCGCGTTGCGCGGTTGATCACGGAACCGTTTCACGTGCTGGAATCACCTCCGACAGGGTCCGAACGTCAGGACAGGATCGCCGAAATGCTGCGCGCTGTCGGCCTAAGCCCGGATGATGCCGGGAAATACATCCACGAATTCTCGGGTGGGCAACGGCAACGTATCGCCATTGCCCGCGCGTTGATTATCCGACCAGAACTGATCTTGTTTGACGAGGCGGTCTCGGCCCTCGACGTGTCGGTCCGGGCGCAGATCCTGGATCTTTTGGCCGAGCTTTGCGCGGCCTACGATCTGACCTACCTGTTCATCAGCCACGATCTGAGCGTTGTGCGCACGATCACGGATCGGGTGATGGTGATGCAGGCCGGGAAAATCGTCGAACAGGGCGAGACTGAGGATGTCTTTGCTAATCCTCGCCATCCCTATACCCGCAAGCTCATCTCGGTCGCGCCGCAATTGCCCGAGATCGGGCGTAAAACCGCATGATATTCGCTTTATTAGAGTCTGAAGTTAGGAGTTCCCGATGACCAAACCGATTTGGTTCGACCCCAGCCAATGCCTGATCGGCGGGGAATGGAAAACGCCGGAAGCGGGGGAATACTTGCCACTTGTGAATCCTTCGGCCGGGTCGGAACTCTGCCAGATTGCACGTGGTCAACAGGCCGATATCGACGCGGGTGTTGCTGCCGCGCGATCTGCGTTGAACGGGGACTGGGGCCGGATGCCTGCGTTTGAGAGGGGGCGCATCCTGAGCAGACTGGGACAATTGGTTCTGGACCGGGTGGACGACCTCGCACGGCTTGAGGCCATGGATGTGGGCAAACCGCTGACCCAGGCCCGCGCCGATGCCATCGCTTTAGCGCGGTATTGCGAATTCTACGGGGGTGCGGCGGATAAGGTGATGGGTGAGACCATCCCCTATCTCGACGGCTATACCGTCTACACTTTGCGCGAACCGCATGGTGTCACGGGGCATATCGTGCCTTGGAATTACCCGATGCAGATCATTGGACGCTCGGTCGGGGCGGCGCTGGCCATGGGCAATGCATGCGTTTTGAAACCCGCAGAAGAGGCCTGCTTGACCGCCCTCGCCTTTGCTCATCTGGCGGTTGAGGCAGGTTTGCCCGCCGGGGCGCTGAATGTCGTTCCCGGTCTGGGGGCTGAGGCTGGCGCGGCGCTGTCCGGGCATACGGGTGTCGACCATATCTCGTTCACCGGGTCGGTTGCGACGGGGGCTTTGGTGCAGCAAGCGGCCGGGAAAAATGTGGTTCCGGTGACGCTGGAACTGGGCGGGAAGTCCCCGCAATTGGTGTTCGAAGACGCCGATCTGGAGGCGGCCCTGCCGTTTCTGGTCAATGCGGGCATTCAGAACGCGGGGCAAACCTGTTCGGCCTCGTCGCGCATTCTGGTGCAGCGCGGTTTGTATGAGCAGGTCAAGGAGCAAATGGCCGAGGCCTACGCGCAACTGACCGTTGGGCCTGCGTTGGATGACCTGCGCGTGGGGCCGCTGATCTCGGACCGGCAGAAGGCAATTGTTTCCGGGTTCTTGTCCAAAGGCGCGGATTTAGCGATTGCCGGGCAGGGACAGATCGAACCCGACGCACCCGAGGCAGGCGCTTATGTGCGCCCGACGCTCTTCGCTGACGTGCCTGCCGATCACGCTCTGGCCCGGGAAGAGATCTTTGGTCCAGTGCAGGTCTTGATCCCGTTTGAGACCGAAGAACAGGCTCTAACCATAGCCAATAGCACCGACTATGGATTGGTCGCCAGCATCTGGACGCGCGACGGGGCGCGGCAGATGCGATTGGCCAAGCGCCTCCGTTCGGGGCAGGTGTTCATTAACAATTACGGCGCCGGCGGAGGCGTAGAGCTGCCGTTCGGAGGGGTCGGAAAATCCGGACACGGTCGCGAAAAAGGGTTCGAGTCGCTCTATGGCTTTTCGCAACTCAAGACGGTGGCTGCCTTACACGGCTAGACGATCACCTCGATCGGTTTCTGCGCGCCAACGCCGAACACCCGCTTGTAGCGCTCAATTTCGTCGGCGGGTCCCATGGCCTTTTCCGGGTTGTCCGACAGTTTGACCGTCGGACGCCCATTCGCCGAAACCGCCTTGCAAACCAGCGAGAACGGCGCCAGCGCGTCATCTGGAACAAGGCCGCGGAAGTCGTTGGTCAGCAGGGTGCCCCAGCCAAAGGAGATATTGGTGCGCCCTGCGAACTGACTGTGCAGCTCTTTGATCTTGTCGACGTCCAAACCGTCCGAGAAGATGATCCGCTTCTGCTTTGGGTCCTCGCCTCGCGACGTCCACCAGTCGATCGCAATCTCGGCACCGGCGGCGGGATCGCCGCTGTCGATGCGGATGCCCGTCCATCCGGCCAGCCAGTCGGGGGCATGGTCCAGAAACCCTTTGGTGCCATAGGTGTCAGGCAGGATGATGCGCAGATTTCCCTCATGTTCGTCATGCCAGTCGCTGAGAACATCATAGGGGGCCTGCGCCAGTGCCTCATCTGAGTCTGCGAGCGCGGAATAGACCATGGGCAGTTCATGCGCGTTGGTGCCAATAGCCTCAACCTCGCGCCGCATGGCGATCAGGCAGTTCGAGGTGCCGGTGAACGACTCGCCCAGCCCCTCGATCATGGCCTGAACGCACCAATCTTGCCAAAGGAAGGAATGCCGCCTCCGCGTGCCAAAATCTGCAATCCCAAGCCCGTCGATAGAACCCAGCTGTTCGATCTTTTCCCACACACGCGTCATCGCACGGGCATAGAGGACCTGAAGTTCGAACCGGCGCATATGGTTCAGTACCGCGCGCGAGCGTAGCTCCATCAGCACCGCGAGCGCCGGGATTTCCCACAACATGACCTCATGCCATTTGCCCTCGAAGGTCAGTTCGTATTGGTCGCCTTTACGCTCCAGATGGTAGGGCGGCAGGCGCATATTCTCGAACCACTCCATGAAATCCGAGCGGAACATCTGCCGTTTGCCGTAGAACATATTGCCCCGCAGCCACGTGCTTTCCCCTCGGCTGAGGCTAAGCGAACGGATGTGATCCAGCTGTTCCCGAAGCTCACCTTCGTCAATCAAATGGGCCAGAGGCACGTGATTCGAGCGGTTGATCAGGGAAAACACGACATCTGTTTGGGGCTTGTTGCGAAACACTGACTGGCACATCAGCAGTTTGTAGAAATCCGTGTCGATCAAAGACCGCACAATCGGGTCGATCTTCCATTTGTGATTGTAGACACGGGTCGCGATGTCGACCATGGGGAACTCCTGCAATTTCCGTTGTTAGATCAATCAGCACGGCGAATGGCAAGAGTCGCTGATTCGGTGACAATGCCCGTTTGACGTCACAATGCGGGCTTAATGTCCGGTGTTTTCACCAATTAGTGATGGGGTGGGATGGAAAGACTAAACTGATGGTTGTTAATGAGTTTGCTGTACGATTTTGATATGGTTGTAAGACCGGCGGAAGGGGATGTTCCGGCTCAGGTCTGTGCGCGGTTCAGAGATGTGAAGACCTCTGACGCGTTGCGAGGGGCTTCCCCAGGGATTCGTATGATGTTCCAGGACGCGGGGTTTGATCTCGATTCCCATGTCAGTGGTATCGTACCGGACAAGTTTCCAACCGAAGACCTGCCCGACCGAACCCGGATACTGCGCACCCTGTTCGACAACATCAAAACCCGCGGTGTGCGGGGGGAATATTGTGGTGAGTTCGATCTACGGCAATTCCTCGGGCACATTCGCCGCGCCGAGGCGGTTGATGGGCTTGTCCGGGTTATTCCCGTTCAGCGCCCTCCGGTGCCACAGCCTGACATGCCCAAACGCAGGACGGCAAAGGGGCGGATTGGTGTTGGTCTTGGAGTTGCGGTGATTCTGTTCGCGGTGTTTAAGTATCTCGCAGAAACGGGTGCAGCGCCTTAGTCGGCCAGAGTAACCCCGACGGCCTGCATAGCCTGTTGCGCCGCAGCCAGTGAACCATCCATGTCAATCGCACGGCAGGCGCTTTGCACGACGGTGACGTCAAAGCCCAGCTTCGCGGCATCAACTGCAGAATAGTGAACACAGAAATCGGTCGCGAGCCCCACGAGGGTCAGTTTCGAAATGCCGCGCGTGTTTAGATACCCTTTCAACCCGGTCGGCGTCGCCTGATCATTCTCGAAAAACGCCGAATAGCTGTCGATGGCGCTGCGAAACCCTTTGCGGATGATCAGGTCGCCATCCATGCGCAGATCCGGGTGAAAACCCGCGCCATCGGTGCCCTGCACGCAATGGTCGGGCCACAGAACCTGCGGACCATAGGGCATCTCGGTCATCTCGAAGGGGGCCTTGCCCGGATGCGAACTGGCGAATGAGGAATGCCCCGCCGGATGCCAGTCCTGCGTCAGGATGACGGCATCAAACCTGTCCATCATGGCGTTGATCGGGGCAACGATCTCGTCCCCGCCGGCTACGGCCAGCGCTCCGCCGGGGCAGAAATCGTTCTGGACGTCGATGACAAGCAGGGCATGGGTCATGGCAATCTCTCCTTTGGTCTATCGGTACGGCGCGGTGCAGGACGCGTCAATCCGGTCCCTTGCGACTCTGCGCTGTCAGGTTTAGACCGCGCGCATGTACACGATCGCTGCCCTCTATCACTTCACCCGTTTCGCTGATCACGCCGCCCTGCGCGCGCCGCTGCTGGACCTGTGCCGCGCGCAATCGGTCAAAGGCACCCTGTTGTTGGCGCAAGAGGGGATCAATGGCACGATTGCTGGCCCGCGCTCCGGGATCGACGCCGTTCTGGCGCATATCAAGGCCCTGCCGGGCTGTTCCGATCTGGAGTGGAAAGAGGCCACTGCCGACCATCCCCCTTTTGGCAAGATGAAGGTGCGTCTGAAGAAAGAGATCGTGACCATGGGTCAGCCGGATGTCGATCCGCGCGCCCGCGTCGGCAACTATGTCGAACCCGAGGAATGGAATGATCTGATCCGCTCGGACGATGTGGTCGTAATCGACACGCGCAACGACTATGAAGTGGCGATTGGCACGTTTGAGGGTGCGATAGACCCTGAAACTGCCAGCTTCCGTGAATTTCCCGATTGGTGGGAGCAGAACAAGGACCGATTCCACAACAAACGTGTCGCGATGTTCTGCACCGGTGGTATCCGCTGCGAGAAATCCACCAATTTCCTGCTGGGGCAGGGGGTCGAGGATGTCTATCACCTCAAAGGTGGCATCTTGCGCTATCTTGAGGAAATGCCCGCCGAGGACAGCACCTGGCAGGGCGAGTGTTTCGTTTTCGACAATCGTGTGTCGGTTGGCCACGGTCTGGTCGTAGGGCCGCATAACCTGTGCCACGGGTGCCGCCGCCCGATCCTTCCCGAAGATGTGAAGCGCCCGGAATATGAACACGGCGTGTCTTGCCATCTCTGCGTGGATGAGACGTCGGAGGCCGACAAGATGCGTTTCCGCGAACGGCAGAAACAGATCCTCCTGGCCCGCGCGCGCGGCGATGAGCATCTGGGCAGCGTCTGAATTCCGCTTGCAGGTCGGAGGGGAATCCCGATGATTATCGCCGGATCGCTGTGATGGAGCTTCAATGACCCGCAAACCGACAACTTTGGCGGAATGGAAATCGACCTTTCTGGCCGCCGCCGGGTTGGTACTGGCCAGTTTTCTGGCATGGTTCGGCCTGTCGCGGTTGAGTGAGACCACCGCTGGGGACACGATCGGGACCATGGCATCGGTCGCGTTGCTGATCTGGCTGGTGTCGCAGTCGTGGTACTACATGACCCAGGTGAAGTCGCCGCGCAGGTTGTTGTTCTTGATGGGTGTATCCTTCATTCAGGTCGTGCCGTTCCTGTTTGCGGCCGTCTATGGGGCCTTTGGCTACAACGACAATTGCGTTCTCGGGGCGGAAGGCCCTGCCGATATTCTGTATTTCTCATATGTCACCTTCACCACAGTCGGGTATGGCGACATGAGCCCAACAGGCCTATGCCGCGGCTTGGCCGTGTCCGAGGCCGTCACAGGGTATATCCTTTTGGGCATGTTCGTTGCGGCTGCTGTGTCGCTTTATTCGCGAAACCACGCGCATTAGGCTCTATTTATTCTGGTCGATCCAACGCGACATCAACTGTTTGTCGCGAAAGCACTCGGACGGGATCGGGCGACGTTTGCTGCGGGATATCCGCTCGGCAAAGGCGACCTGCTTGCCGGTCGGGTAGTTGGCAAAGGGCGATGGATCCTCGGGCTTATGGGCCGAGATCCAAGCAGACATGGACTTGCGGTCACGTTGCGCCTCAACCGGGATTTCCAGCGCGGTCTGCTCAGCGATGGCGCGGGCATAGCGCATCTGTCGATCCGTGACGGGCAGCAGGTGATAGTCGTTCGAAGGGCCGTTTAGGGCCTGATTTCGGGCGTGGTAAGACATCGGATTGTTCCTCTGACTATGTGGAACATAAATAGAACATTAACTCTTTTTTTCAAGGGCACAGCGATTCACATCAGCGGGAGTTTGCCGTGATTCAGTTTTATTGACTGACCAATCAACAAAAGATACACGCTTGGGAAATTGCTTCGGAAAAGGAACCCGGCATGAAATTTCAGCCCAAGGCGAGCCATTTCATCAATGGCGCGTATGTCGAAGACACCAACGGCGCGCCGATTGATGTGATCTACCCTGCAACGGGTGAGGTCATTGCCCGGCTGCATTCAGCCACGCCCGAGATCGTTGATCAGGCTTTGAACAGTGCAAAAGCGGCGCAAGCGGAATGGGCCGCCATGTCCGGGACCGAGCGCGGCCGTGTTCTGCGCCGCGCCGCAGACATCATGCGCGACCGCAATCACGACCTGTCGGTTCTGGAAACACATGACACCGGTAAACCCCTGCAAGAGACGCTGGTGGCCGACGCGACCTCGGGCGCGGATGCGCTGGAGTATTTCGGAGGGCTGGCCGCATCCCTGACAGGAGAACACATCCCTCTGGGCGGTGGAGACTTCGTCTACACCATTCGCGAGGCGCTGGGCGTTTGCGTCGGCATCGGCGCGTGGAACTACCCCACCCAGATCGCCTGCTGGAAGGGCGCGCCGGCATTGGCTTGCGGCAATACGATGGTGTTCAAGCCGTCCGAGACGACCCCGCTCTCCGCACTAAAGGTGGCCGAGATTCTCATCGAAGCAGGCGCACCCAAAGGCATTTACAACGTGATTCAGGGCTATGGCGATGTAGGTGCATCGCTGGTGACTGATGCGCGCGTTGCCAAAGTGTCTTTGACCGGCTCGGTGCCGACCGGTCGCAAGGTCTATGCCGCGGCCGCCGATGGCATGAAGCACGTGACCATGGAGCTGGGCGGCAAATCCCCCATGATCGTGTTTGATGACGCCGATATCGAGAACGCGGTCTCGGGCGCGATTCTGGGCAATTTCTATTCCTCAGGTCAGGTCTGTTCGAACGGCACCCGCGTGTTCGTCCAAAAAGGTATCAAAGAGGCGTTTCTGACCCGCTTGGCCGAACGTCTGGCAACCGCCAAGATCGGCGATCCGCTGGATGAAGAGGTCAACTTTGGCCCCATGGTCAGCGAAAATCAGATGAATATCGTGCTGGGCTACGTGGAAAAGGGCACGGCCGAAGGCGCGCGGCTGGTTTATGGCGGCGCGCGCATCGAGGGTGAAGGGTTCTACATGCAACCCACCGTATTCGCGGACGTGACCGACGACATGACCATCGCCCTCGAAGAGATCTTTGGCCCGGTCATGTCCGTACTGGACTTCGACACGGAAGAAGAGGTTCTGTCCCGCGCCAATGACACCGAATTCGGCCTTGCGGCTGGGGTCTTCACCAACGATCTGACCCGCGCCCATCGCATCGTCGCCGGGTTCGAGGCCGGGACGTGCTACATCAACACCTACAACCTCGCCCCGGTTGAGGCGCCGTTCGGCGGGTCCAAGATGTCGGGTGTCGGTCGCGAGAACTCAAAACTCGCCATCAATCATTTCAGCGAGATGAAAACCGTTTACGTCTCGATGAACGACGTCGAGGCACCTTACTGATCAACTGTCTTGTTGGCGCTCTGCTCTTTTCAATACACGAGTGGCAGAGCGCCGTTCTATCGCGATCTGGAATCTTGTTTTCTCTGAGTATCGCCATGGGGCGCAATTGCGTTTTTCGTGGGTTTCGCTGACCACCGATGTTCATTCTTTTTCAGAACGACTAAGCGCGCCTGAGACCCATTTCCCAAATCGCACGTGATTTAGGCTCAGGGTTCCAACCCAGTAGATGTCGGTCACGGCGAGAGCAACGGCCTAGAGATAAACAAGTTTAAACATCGGCCTTTACCTCATTTTCCAAGTCGTGAACCATGCACAGGCTCGGAAAGCAAAATGTCTTGTGCCGAGGCGCTTTTGGGAAAATCTTGTTATCGGAACCTCTCAGCAAGTCGCCAACTTCCTTGGTCGGCGGTGTAAAGTTGGTCATGTTTCTTTGTGGCAAACGGTCGAAGGAACGCGCGAAGTCCTGTCAGAATTTTCATCAAGGTATTTATCCAGCGTCGCACTAAGGGGAACTAAGCTATTAGAGTGAAACAAATTTTTCGGAATCTGCGCTAGACCTTTGGCGTCATTGGTTGGGATCCGCCCCCTCATCGGGCGCGCGTTCTGGATCGGAGAGTAAACCGAACAGGTCTGCAATGTGCGCTCGGACTTCCTCGCTGTCGGCCAGTAGGCTGTTGGCATCGGCGAGAGGCGTCTCAAGACGACGACGAGGCGCTAAGGCAAGCTTGCCCGAGATCTCAGCCAGGTTCGCAAATCGCCCTTCAGGTTCAATATTTTCGGGCAATCCAGCCAACCAGAAATACCGGTTCGCAACCTCGGTTTCGCCGAGGTCTCGGTACAAGTCTGCCGTCGCGCTCAGATCACCGATCGCCGCCAGTGCCTGAGCGCGCAGGGTATCTGCGGCTGCTGAGGCATCATCGGACAGTTCCAGCATCGCTTTGTGCGGTTTTTCGTCCAACAGTGCCGCGCGCGCGCGCAAACGTGCACGTTGGGATCGGTCCGTCGTGTCATGCGTGCGATTGGCAAAGGCAGAACTTTGAGCCGCAAACCCCAAAGCGCCCAAGCGGCCAGAAATCGCAATAGCGGCTTGTGTGGTCAAAGCCATCGAGTCGCCATCAGACATGGACAGCACCTGTTTCAGAAAGGTTACATCGTTTGACCTTTCTTCCAGCAGATGTGTGTGACGGTTTAGAACATCCGCGCGATCATCACCCTCGGGCAGGGCTTGGATCAGGTCGTGGGCCGCATCGAATTCATTGTTCAAACTCAGCGCAACGATATGTGCGTGCTGCATCATTGGTCCGGTTTCAGATCCACGAAACTCCAACGCGTAGGCTGCGGCAAGGGCAACGTCCTGAGAGGATACGGCCCCTCGCTCTGCCCAGCGCTTCTCGACCAATCGCGCCAAGGCCAGAGGGGCATCTGTTGCTGTTTCTGGCGCAGAAATGACGTCTTCCAAGATGGCATCGGCCACGTCAGAGTCGCCTTCGGCCTGAGCGATCCGAGCCTTGGCCACACTGGGCTGTTGCTCCGTTTCAACGCGATCAACGGAACGCATCACCCGCCGCGCCGCTTCCAGCTTATCAGCTTCAACCAAAATCGATGACAGTCTTGGGCCCAAACTGCGGCGCAAATGTCGGGGAAGGCTGGAGAAAGACTGCTCTATCGCGTCCAGATCAGCATCAAGGCTCAGCGTTTGCTCGCTTAGTGCTGACCAGAAAGCCGCATGGCTACTACAGCGCTGAAGACCTCGAAACGGGCTATCTTCTGCGGGCTCACGGTGATCCACAAGCCCGGCTATGGCTTGCACCCAGCTTTGCTCTTCGGAATGCCCTTCAACCAGAGCAAGCGAGGAGACAGCTTCCGCTCCGAACCCGAAAAAAGCGTAGAGTTTCGACAGCTTGAACGCCAGATCGGCGTCGACGCGGTCGAACTCCTGATACAACCCAGAACGCAGATCGGCGATCTGTTCGTCGAACGGGCGCGCGTCCGACCATGTGTCGAACCCTAGCCGAGCGCTGCTGATGCAGGCGGGACGTTTTTCAATTTGAGGGACATCGGGGCCAAGAAGACCTTCCAGTTCGTCCACAATCGTTGAGACACTCATATTCGCTGCAAAATTCGGCAGCATGTCCGTGTCGTTCGGAGGTGTTGACGTGCGGGGGCCGATGGCGGCCAGGTCCAGGTCAAGGACCTCTCGGTCGGCACCTTGCAGTAGGCTGGCTGAGAGTTGATCTTTGAAGCCCTGTTGGTTCAGCGTCAAAAGCGGCAAAGCTAAGGGTTCAGGCGGATCTTCTACTCCCAACGGCGGCAGAGACGGTGGCAAAGGGATGTTGGCAGTCAAAGGCGGAGGCAAAGTGCCTTGCGAAATATCCACGACAATCATTGATTGTTGAAACAGAAAGGCCATGGCCACGCAGTCGCAGCCAAACTCCAAATCAAGTGCGGCACCTGGTTCCGATTGAGACAGGGCTGACAAGCGATTTGATGTCAGTCGCCCGAACACGCCTTCTGTTTGAAACAGGACGTCGTCGATTGAAACGGTCAGCCGCGCCCCGTTTTTCCGGCGTGCAAGTACCCACTCGGTGCCCGGCGGAACCTTTACGACGAGGCGGGTGTGGCTGTCATGTTCTCCTGATCGGACAACCAACGTTTCAGCAGTGGCCGAGGTTGCCACTGTGATGAGGATCGACGTGAAGAGAGCCAGGCCTTTCATGCCGCCGCCTGTTTGAGTTCCTTGAGGGCGTCCTCAAGTTCTGAGAAGCCGGGCCGGTTGTGGGTTGGTGTGTTCTGGCGGCCGACCTCGATACACATGGCGGCATTATGGTTGTGCAGGTTGGCGACCAAAACCTCTTTGATCAGCTGGTAGAAGTGATTGTCTTCTTCCACGACGGTTTTCAGTTTGCCCGCAAATGGCCCCACCAGACCATAGGCCAGAAACACCCCCAGAAATGTCCCGACCAGAGCGCCCCCGATCAGCTTGCCCAGAACCTCGGGCGGCTGGTCGATTGACCCCATCGTTTTGATCACACCCAGAACGGCGGCGACAATCCCAAGGGCGGGCAAGCCGTCGGCGACGGTTTGCAGCGCGTGGCTGGAATGCATGGCGTGATGAAAATTGGCCTCCATCCGCTTTTCCAGAACTTCTTCGACCTGATGGGGGTCATCATAGTTCAGCGCAGCCGATCGCATCGTGTCACAGATCAGATCCACGGCTTCCTTGTCGGACTGGATTTTCGGGTAGGCGGAAAACAGGCTCGAGTTTTCGGGAGCTTCAATGTGCTGTTCAACCTCGACCGGGTTTGCGCGTGCGATGCGGATCAAAGAGAATAGAAGGCACAGAAGGTCACGGTAGTCTTCGGGTTTCCATTTTGCCCCCTTGAAGACCTTGCCCATGTCTTTGATCGTATGTTTGATCCCACCCACATCGTTGCTGATCAAAAAGGCACCAACAGCGGCGCCGCCGATCATCATCATCTCAAACGGCAGGGATTTCATGATAATCGTCATCTTGCCGCCCGCAGCCAGATAGCCGCCGAACACCATCACAAAGATGACAACAATTCCAACAATTCCAATCATTTGCGATCTCCGACAAGTATCCAAATAGCCTTGGTAAGCATGCGGTTATTCCTGTGGCGCATTGGCATTTCGACCCGCCATGACGACACTGATCGTATAGGCGGCTTCGGGGCTGAGGCCGGCCAGTACACCCGCTGCTGCATCGGCGGGCATGCGTGACAGGAAACCGGCCGCAAAGCTGGGATCCATCGTCTCGAACAGGGCGGCGGCATCTTTGGGTTTCATGTTTTGGTAGACGTCCGTCAGCCGGGTCAGATCCGTTTCAGCGGCCTTGTTCGCCAGTGCCAGCGTTTCCCGCAGGTCTCCCTCGGCCTGTTGCAGTGTGGCCAAGCGCGTTTCGATGGCCTCGTGGGCGATCTCAAGCACCTTTTCCTTCTCTTCCAGGGCTTCTTCCCGCTGCTTCAGACGTTTTTCGCGGCGCAGAAGTTCGGTCAATAGAACCTGTAGATCCGGCGAGGGTTTTGACATCGGCGGCTCTTCGGCCTTTGTCGGCTCGACGGTTTTGGCCAATGCGGGCCCGGCTTCCAGCCCAAGGCGAATCGCGGCGGACCCGATCATCAGCAGAGCAATCACCGCCAACACGCCGCCGCGGGGTCGCGCCCTGCCTTTTTGCGTGCCAGAGCGTTTCATTCCGCAGCCTCCACACCCTGCCGTTTGTGCCGGAAGAACATCAAACCTTCCGGTGCTTTGGCTGGTTGGTCGGACCCATTCTCCTCGGCGGACGTGTCGTCTGCATCCGAATCCTGAGTGTCAGATGCCTCCTCTGGTTCGGCTGCACCCTCAGCCTCTTCATCCGGCTCTGACGATACGTCAGGCGCCGGCGGTTCAGGCGTGGCCTTTTCTTCGGGGATAACGTCATGCATTGAGGCCATCATCAGCTCGAGCCGCTGCGCAACCGATTGCGCGCGTTCCGTCAGCTCTTTCAGCTCATCCCCGGACTGGTCCGAGGCAGCCCGCGCGCTGTCCAGCGACTTTTTCAACTCTTCCGCCTGGGTGGACAGCACCGCGACGGCCCCACCGACGCCTTGTTCCAGATCTGTGAACCGTTTCAGGCGGCGGGACAGGACAAAGCAATACAGACCGGCGCCCAGCGCGCCCGCGACCAGCAAAATATCTGCAATAAGCTCCAATTTCGCCTCCTAATTCAGAACAAATTCCATCACCAGAACGTCGCGCACACGACCCTCTCCGACGACGATTTCAAAGCGCCGCAGCAGATGCCCTCGGATACGCACCAGCGCTAAGGAGTCCTCAAGATCCGAAACCTCCAGCGCGCGAAGATATCCGTTCAGCACATCCATGATTCGCGGCTGCATTTTTTCCACATCACTTATGTAGGCCGAGTTAACTTCGAGCTGCGCGTGGAATTTCAGATGCCGCGACTCACCGGCATTCACCGACAGGATCACGGGCGGAAGATCGACGAATCCCACATCCGGCAGAGCCTTGGCCGGTTTGTCTTTTTCTGCGTCCAGCGATTCTGCCATTTCGGGTTTTGCCCCAAATGGCAACAGCCCGGACATGGTCGCGTAGTAGCCGCCGCCCGCCCCGACGAGCGCCAGAATCACCCCGACGATCAGACCCATTTTCCCTGATTTCTTAGGGGCTTCTGCCTCTTCTGCTGTAGCGTCAGTCATGACGTCCTCATTCATTCGATCTGAAGCTGTCATAACCCGGCAGGGACTAACCGATTGTTAAGGGCAATCGTTCAAATAAGGGATGCGCCGGGCAGAATGTCGGCGAGTCGGAGGTGAGCGTGCAGCAGATCGGAACTGTCTGGGCAAGTTTGGACAGACGAAAGCAAATCATAGTCGTCGGCGCGGTTGCGCTGGTGTTTCTGGGTGTTCTCGGGATGTCCCGTCTTGTGACGACGCCGTCCATGACCCTTCTCTATGCAGGGCTGGAAAGCGGGGCCGCGGGCGATATTGTGCGTGAGCTCGATCAGCGCGGCGTCACGTATGAGATCAGGGGCGGCTCGATTTACGTGCCCGGTTCGCAGCGGGATGAGCTGCGAATGACCCTGGCCAGCGAAGGCCTGCCTGCCAATGGCAATCGTGGCTACGAGCTGCTCGATTCGCTCAGCGGATTTGGCACCACGTCGCAGATGTTCGATGCCGCCTATTGGCGCGCAAAAGAAGGTGAGCTGGCGCGCACCATCGTCGGTGGTCCTCATGTCAGTCAGGCGCGGGTGCATATCGCAAATGGCTCGGCCAACCCGTTTCAGCGTAGCGTTGCGCCCACGGCCTCGGTGTATCTGGTTCCATCGGGCGCGCAGATAACAGGCGATCAGGCCAAGGCGATTCGCTTTCTGGTCGCCTCGGCGGTCAGCGGGCTCGCGCCGGAAAACGTGACGGTTGTGGATTCAAGCGGCGCCGTGATTGGCGGACAGGACACGGCGGTTGCAGCTGACACGGTGGATGACAAATCCCGTCAGTTGCGTGAACGCGTGCTGCGCCTTGTCGAGGCGCGCGTGGGCACCGGAAACGCTGTGGTTGAGGTCAGTGTCGACACGGTAACCAAGACCGAATCCATCCGCGAACGCCGCTTCGACCCCAAAGGCCGGGTCGCGATCAGCACGGATGTCGAGGAACGCTCGGACAGTGCGCGCAATCAGTCCGGCGATGTGACGGTCGCCTCCAACTTGCCTGATGGGGACGGAGCGGGCGGGGACGAATCGAACTCGAACGCGACGCAAACCCGCGAGCGCGTGAACTATGAGGTCTCAGAAACGGAGCTTGAGGTTCACAACGCACCCGGAGCCATCAAGCGCCTGACAGTCGCGGTGTTGGTCAATGGCCTCCGATCGGTAGATGAAAACGGGACGGAAAGCTTTGAGCCCCTGCCTCAGACCGAGCTTGACGCGCTTGAGGAGCTGGTGGCCTCAGCCGTTGGCTTCGATGCAGCTCGGGGCGATGTGATCACGTTGAAATCGCTTGATCTGCCGGTGGTAGAGCCGCAGGGAACGCTGGTTTCATCCTCCCTGTGGCAGAATATTCATCTGGATGCGATGTCTCTGATCCAGATGGCTGTGCTTGCCGCGGTTTCGTTGGTTCTGGCCTTGTTCGTCATTCGCCCCATCCTGATGAAACCAGCGACAGCCCCCGCGTTGTTGCCTGCGGGTGGTGGTGAAGCTCAGGATACTCAGGTTCTGGTCGGTGAGATCGCGCCAGATGAGTCGACCGAGTTCACGGCTCTGCCAGGGCAGGCGCAATCGGCCGGCGTGCCGGCGCTTGGGTCGGACAGCAATGCAGATCCTGTGGATCGGTTGCGGGCGATGATTGGCGACAAGCAGGAAGAAACGGTCGAGATTCTGCGCAGTTGGCTTGAAGAAGGCGAGGAGCGGGTCTGATGTCTATTGCTCACCTTCTTGAGGATTTCACCGCGCAGGTCGAAGGCGGCAAGCTGCATCTTCTGGACGAAGACGCGCTGGAGGAACAGCGCCTGGCCGCCTTCGAGCAAGGTTACGGGGCCGGATGGGAAGACGCCGTTCAAGCGCAGGAGCAGAACCGGGGACAGGTCTCGGCGGATCTGGCCAAGGCGTTGGAAGACATGTCCTTTACCTATCACGAAGCGCTGACACGTATGACCCTGTCGCTGGAGCCGATGTTCCAAAGCCTGGTGAACTTGGTGCTGCCGGATTGTATCGACCGGGGCTTTGCTCACCGCCTGTCGGAACAGCTGCAAGACATGGCACGAACCCAGATCGACCAACCCATCCAGATACTTGTGCCAGAAGGGCACGCAGCCGAGGTCGAAGATTTGCTGTCATCGGATATGCCACAGCCCCCGCGCGTGATCGAGGATTCCTCGCTGCAACCCGGACAAGCGCGGCTGCAGGTCGGTATCTCGCGACGCGAGGTGGATTGCGTGGATCTGCTGTCCTCGGTGAAGCAGGCATTTGACTCCTACATGTTTGAGGCGAAAGAGGCTTTGACCCATGACTGATACCCAATCCCAGAAAACCAACCCTTTTGATGCTGTCCCGATCGAAGTCACAGTTTCTGTCGGCCGCGCCCGCCCGTTGATCCGGGACCTGCTGAACATGGGCGAAAATGCGGTGCTGACGCTGGACAAACGGATCGACGACCCCGTGGACCTCTATGTCGGGGATCAACTGGTTGCCCGTGGCATTCTGGAAGAGGTGGAGGGCGATCAGGCCGGTCAACTGGCCGTACGTCTGACCGAAATCGCGGATTTGCAGAACGGGATCGGCTGATGCGCCTGTGGCTCTGGCTGATTGTGGCGGTGGTGGCTACGCTGCCCTCGCTGGCTGTGGCTCAAGACGTGACCCTGTCGCTTGGGGAAGGTGGGTCCATCTCGGCCCGGACGATCCAGTTGATTTTGCTGATCACCGTTCTCAGCCTTGCGCCCGGGCTGGCGATCATGATCACCTGTTTTCCGTTTCTGATCACGGTTCTCGCGATCCTGCGACAGGGCATCGGGTTGCAACAATCTCCGCCAAACATGCTGATCGTCAGCCTTGCGCTGTTCCTGACCTATTTCATTATGGAGCCGGTTTTCACCGAAGCCTGGACTATTGGTATTGAGCCTTTGATCCATGAAACGCTTGAGGTTGAAACGGCTCTGGAACGCGCCCTGAACCCGTTCCGAGAGTTCATGGCCGCGCGACTGGATATTGAGACGTTTCAATCCATGGCCGCTCTGCGCCCCGGAGGCGAGGGGATGGTCCTGTCTCCGGATGCTCCACTTTCAGTTCTGATGCCATCCTTCATGTTGTCTGAAATCGCTCGGGCGTTTCAGATCGGGTTCCTGATTTTCCTGCCTTTTCTGATCATTGACCTAGTTGTGGCTGCCGTTTTGATGTCGATGGGCATGATGATGGTGCCGCCTGCAATCGTCTCGCTGCCGTTCAAGCTGGCGTTTTTCGTGATCGCAGATGGATGGGCTTTGATCGCCAGCGCGTTGGTCCGAAGTTACATGCCCTAGAGGGTCCGCGGGCTGGGCGTGGAGCGGGGTACAAGCTTAGTTTTAGTGAGAGCTTTGGAAAGCGGCGCATCAACTTCGGCGCGTGTTAGGTCACAAGGTAAAATGACTTTCTTGTGGGTATAGAAACGAAGACGCCTCCGACGTACAGAGCGCGGAGGCGTTTAAGCACACAAAAAGGCGGTGCTACCCGGTTCTGTTGAGGTCTTTGATCAGTTGGTTCAAGTTGCCTTTACGCGCATCCAGCATCGCCCCGATTTCGGTTCGCTCGGTCAGCAGCAAGTTCACGCCCTCAATGAACATGTTGTAGAACTTGTCGCGACCGGATTTGTCAGAAACCAGGAAGGTTACGTCAAAGGGCGACGATCCCCGCAGCTTGACCGAGGTGCGCACTTCATAACCGGCTTTGATTCTACGCGCATTTCGCACATCCACCTGGCCGCCAATGAATTCGCGGAACCGGCGTCCGTATTTGCGCGAGATATAGCCTTGGAACGCCTTGGTGAATTGTCTCAACTGCGCCGGAGAGGCAGAACGGGCGTCCGCCCCAAGCGCATACCGAGCCATAATCGGAACGTCAGCGTATTGCACGAAAATCTTTTCGAAATCGCGCAGCATGGCTTTTTCCGACTTGCCCGAGGCGATCACGCGGTTGATATCCGCGACAACACTGTTGACCAGCTGTTTGGCACCCGCCTCGGTCAGGGCCAGAGCGGGCAAGGGCAGGGCAACAATAGCTGCTCCGGCCACAGAGGTTTTCAGGAAATGTCTTCGGTTTAAAGCGTTACTCAGCATAAGGGTCCTCGTAGGGGTCGAGAAGGGGATCACTAACAGGGTCGGTTCCGGCGTCGGCATATGGATCGTTGTAGAGATCCAAGAAGGCGTCCTCGTCGTCGCGTGCCAATTCGAAGCGGCGGTTTTGCAGGTAGATCAGTCGGGCCTGCGCATAGCTGTCGGCACTTTCGTAGAGAATCGAATCCACTGTATCAGAAAAACGACCCCGATCCCCCATCCGACGTACGACCTCGGCATAAACCCCCAGATTGTCTGCAGGGCGTACCGGAGTGAAGTTGATCGGGTTCGAGAACAGGTTGATAACGACACCTACAGCGTCACGAGTGGTCGATGGGCCATAGAACGGCAGTTCAACATAGGCGCCTTCACCAACACCCCAGACGTGCAAGGTTTCGCCGAAATCCGTATCGACGGGCGGCAGGTTCAACTCATCCGCCGGGGCCGACAGGCCAAAGCCACCGACGGTCATGTTGATCACGAACCGCAACAAGGCGTTGCCCATTTGCTTGGGGTTTCCCTGAAGTAGGTAATCCACCGCCTGCCCGGGCAGAGAGATGTTTTCCGCAAAGGTACTGAAGCTGGTCACCATCGGATCAGGGACGATCTTCACATAGCCTTTTGAGGCGGGGCGAAACAGAAACCTGTCGACGCCAAGGTTGAACTTGTGAATTCCCCTGTTGGCGTTCTCATAGGGGTCGAAAATCTCACCCCGGGCAGCCTGTTCCGGGGGTTGCGTCGCACAGGCCGACAACACAGCCATAAGTGACAGAACAACAAGATGTTTGAAGCCAAATTTGCTCAACACGGTCTTAGCTACTCCAATACGGCCCGGCACGACGCTTGGGCGATCAATCAATACCAGCGTGTCCAACCGACACAAGTTGTTGTCACATAGAGGTTTCAGAGCTTGAATGAAACACATAGCGTTAAACCCGGTAAATCAACGAAGGTAAAGTGACACGACTTCAACAGTTCGAAATAGGACAGGATATGCCCACTGAGCGCGACGGCCAGAAAAATCGGATTCCGGCTTTCCCAGCCGCATCATCCCGGTTAGCGTCCGCCCGAGTCGATTTTGGGTGAGGACAATCACATGAGCATCTCGGAAAAACTGCAAAGCCTAGGCGTATCGCTGCCAGACGCACCGGCCCCGGCCGCAAACTATGTGCCTTTCGTGCGCGTGGGCAATATCGTCTATGTCTCGGGTCAGATTTCCAAAGCGGACGACCTGATCACCGGCAAACTGGGCGATGACATGGATGTCGACGCTGGTGCAGCGGCGGCAAAGGTCTGTGCGATCAACCTGCTGGCTCAGGTCAAAGCGGCCTGCGATGGGGATATCGAGAAGCTGGTACGGGTGATCAAACTGACCGGTTTTGTGAACTCGACCGCTGATTTCACCGCACAGCCGCAGGTGATCAATGGCGCGTCCGATTTCCTGGTTGAAGCGCTGGGCGAGGCGGGTCGTCATTCCCGCTCGGCTGTCAGCGCAGCATCGCTGCCGCTGGGTGTTGCTGTCGAAATCGAAGGTATTTTCGAAGTCCAATGACACCTGCTCTGCCGCCCGCGTTCCTTGAGGCCCCGATCTCGCACCGGGCGCTGCATGACAAAACAGATAACCGCCCGGAAAACAGCCGGGCGGCCATTCGTGCCGCGATCGATGCCGGTTACGGGATCGAGATTGACCTGCAGCGGACCTCGGACAACCGTGCGATGGTGTTTCATGACTACGACATGGCGCGTCTGACCGGGCAGTCTGGACCGATCCAGCAGGTCTCGGCCGCGCGGGCGCAGGCCACGCAGCTGCTGCATGCCGAGGATGGCATTCCCACCCTCGACGATGTGCTTGAGATGGTCGCAGGCAAAGTCCCGTTGTTGATCGAACTCAAGGATCAGGATGGCGCCATGGGCACCAATGTCGGCCCGCTTGAGGCGGACGCTGCGCGGGCGCTAGAGAACTACGACGGTCCGGTGGCGTTGATGTCGTTCAACCCCAACAGCGTGGCAGAGCTGGCCCGGTTGGCCCCGCATCTGCCCCGCGGGATCGTGACTTGTTCCTACAAGCCGAAGGTCGAACTGCTGCCGCAATCGGTGTGTGATCACCTGCGCGACATTCCCGATTTCGACCGGGTTGGGGCCAGTTTCATCAGCCATGAGGTTCATGATCTGGACCGTCCGCGCGTTGCCGAGTTGAAAGCGCGCGGTGTGCCGATCCTGTGTTGGACGGTAAAGTCGCCTGAACAAGAGGCAGAGGCCCGCGCCGTTGCCGACAATGTGACCTTTGAGGGGTATCTGGCCAAGCATCCGGGTTGAACCCGTCGCACCTCGTCACAGATAAAGACCAGACGCGGAGGGCACATGGATCAGGCGCAGATCGAAATTCAGGTACTTGGATCACTCTCGCAAATCTCTGCGGCCGAGTGGGATGCCTGCGCCTGCCCTGAGGCGGCGGATGGCGGGCGTCCGCTGGATCCCTTTACCACGCACCGGTTTTTGCTGGCCTTGGAAAACAGCGGCTCGGTTGGGCGGGGCACCGGCTGGCAGCCGCAATACCTGACGGCCTATCTGGATGGGATGCTGATCGCGGCGGCCCCGATGTATGCTAAGTCGCACAGTCAGGGAGAATATATCTTCGACCACAGCTGGGCCCATGCGTACGAAAACGCGGGCGGGCGGTACTATCCCAAACTACAGATTGCGGCCCCTTTCACGCCCGCCACCGGGCGGCGCTTTCTGGTGCGTCCGGGATATGAAGGGATTGGGATGTCCGCGCTGGTGCAGGGCGCCGTTCAACTGGCGGCAGACAATCAGGTCTCGTCGCTTCACGCGACCTTCTGCACCGAGGACGAGGCGTTGGCGGGTGAGCAGATGGGCCTGATGCTGCGCAGTTCGCAGCAGTTTCATTGGCTGAATGACGATTACGCGGATTTCGACGGCTTTCTGGCGGCGCTGTCCTCGCGCAAGCGTAAGAACATCCGCAAGGAGCGTGCTCAGGCCAACGCATTCGGTGGTGAGATCCGTACCTTGTCCGGTGATGACCTGCGGCCCGAGCATTGGGATGCCTTCTGGCGGTTCTACCAGGACACCGGCGCGCGCAAGTGGGGCTCACCTTACCTGACGCGCCAGTTCTTTGATATCGCGCAGGAAACGATGGCCGCTGATATGGCTTTGGTGCTGGCAGAACGCGATGGGTATCCCATCGCGGGGGCGCTGAATTTCATCGGGCGTGAGACGCTCTATGGTCGTTATTGGGGCTGTGTCGAACATCATGCCTGCCTGCATTTCGAGCTGTGCTATTATAGGGCCATCGACTTTGCCATCGCGCATGGCATGCAAAGGGTCGAAGCCGGAGCGCAAGGTGAACACAAGCTTGCACGTGGCTACCTGCCAACACGCACGCACAGCCTTCATTGGATTGCCGATCCGGGATTCGCCGATGCCGTCAAAAAATATCTGGACGCCGAAGGCCGCGCGGTGGGAGAAGAGATTGAGATTCTGACGGATTACGGTCCGTTCAGAAAATCGAACCCGGAGGAACAGCAATGACCGAGCTTTTGTCGACCGAGACCCGTGGCCCCCTTCTTGATCCGCTGTTCAACAATGGCTGGACGATGGTTGAAGGCCGGGATGCAATCACCAAGACTTTCATCTTTGACAATTTCGTCGCGGCTTTTGGATGGATGACTCAAGTGGCGATCTGGGCCGAAAAATGGAACCACCATCCCGAATGGTCCAACGTCTACCGCACGGTCGAGGTTGTGTTGTCCACCCATGACGTCGGCGGGTTGTCTTCGCTGGATGCAAAACTGGCGCGCAAGATGGATAGTTTGGTCTAGTCGCGATCCTGTCCGGACCCGATGCCGCCAGCCAAGGATGCCGTGATCGCCATTTGGCGGAACTCATCCGGCGTGACCGTGCCACTACTGATGTCGATATTGCCCGGAATGCGGGTCGTTTTGTTGCCGATAGACCGGACACTGCGCGCCGCTGGGTTGATGTCCAGACACCGCCTCTCATAGCAGGTCAGCCCGCTGGTGTTGATCTGGATGCGGGCCTGCCCGTCGGGACCGGTCACAACCGGGGCCTGCGGTACGTCACAAGCCGCCAATACGGCCAGCGCGCCGATCCAGATCCATCTGTTCATCTCACCCTCCGGGGTTAGTCCAACCGGCCGTTTCCATCCTTGTCCGCAGAGTCGAAATCGTTGTTCATCTGCGCATCGTATTCCGCCCTTGAGATAAGGCTGTCGCCGTTCCGGTCAACGTCCTGAAATTGCTTTATGCCCAGGAAGGGTTTGGCCTCGGACAGGCCGAGCGTGCCGTTCTTGTCTTCGTCCATCGCTTGAAAGGCGTAGTCCGAAAAAGCATTGAACTCGTCCTTGGACAGAAAGCCGTCATTATTCGCATCGATGGCTGCCAGCTCTTTTTCATTCAGCTCTGCCACTCCGTCCGCAGCTGCGGCACTGGCCATCATAAGCGTGGCGATACAGATTAGTCGTTTCATCACTTTTCCCCTCAACATGCGAATCTTGCGCCACTGATGCCACCGGCAGCCGCACCTGCACCCGTCAGAATGGACTTGCCAGAACCGCCGCCAAACTGATTGCCGATTGCACCCCCGATCAACGCGCCACCCAACGTACCGCTCAGGCAGGCGATTTCATGTTGCCGGGCTGCTTGTTGCTGTGGTGTCGGGGCCGGGCCGCAAGCTGCAAGAAGGCCTGCGCCGCCTAGAATGAGTGAAATGGCTTTGATATTCATAAAAACTCCCCTGCTATATGCCTTGGATATTGGCACAACGGGGCGCTGCATCAAGTTAAATTGGGTTTGTTCGGCCCCGGTTTAGCCGGTGCCGAACAGCGTCAGATAACTTCGAGCAAGCCTTCTCCGGCCGAAATCTCGCAAGCGCCGGGGCTTTCTTCCAGGTTCAGCGCAGTGACCTTGCCGTCTTCGACCAGCATCGCATAGCGCTGCGAACGCGCGAGCAGCCCGGCCGGGGGGGCGTCGAAATCCATACCGATGGCCTTTGTGAACTCGGACGCAGCATCGCCCAGCAGGGTCAGTCCGGCCTCGGTCGCGCCGGTCGCTTCGCCCCAGGCTTTCATCACGAACGGGTCGTTGACGGAGATGCAGATGATCTCATCCACGCCCTTTGCGTCGAACTGATCCTTGGTGCGCATGAAGCTGGGCACATGGGCCGAATGACAGGTCGGTGTGAACGCGCCGGGAACGGCAAAGATCACCACTTTGCGGCCCGCGGTTTTGTCCGAAATCCGAACCTCTTCGGGGCCTTCCGCACCCATTTGGGTCAGCGTGGCGTCGGGCAGCATCTCACCTGTTGTAATCATTTATCAGCTCCTGTCGTTTGGATTTGCAGAGTCGGGCTATGCCGCAATATAGGTGGTCGGACAAAAGTAACCATGAGAATTCGACAGGGTGTAACGAACATGAGCCATATTGTCGTGATCGGCGCCGGGCAGGCCGGATCGTCGCTTGTTGCGAAACTGCGCAAGGATGGGTTTGAAGGGGATATCACCCTCATCGGGGCCGAGCCGCATCTGCCCTACCAGCGCCCACCCTTGTCCAAGGCCTATCTGCTGGGCGAGATGGAGCTGGAGCGTCTGTTCCTGCGCCCCGAAAGCTTCTACGCCGACAACAACATCACCCTGCGTCTGGGGCAGCGTGTCACTGCGATTGACCCAAAGGCCAAGACCGTAACCGTGGGGGATGAAGTCATCTCATACGATGAGCTGGCGCTGACCACTGGGTCGGATCCGCGCTACCTACCTGCCTCTATCGGAGGAGATCTTCAGGGCGTTCATGTAGTGCGTGATCTGGCTCATATCGACGAGATGGAGCCTCGGGTCACCGAAGGCGCGCGCGCTCTGATCGTGGGCGGTGGTTATATCGGGCTTGAGGCCGCAGCCGTCTGCGCCAAGCGCGGGGTCAAGGTGACGCTGGTAGAAATGGCCGAGCGTATCCTGCAACGCGTCGCCGCCAAGGAAACCAGCGACTATTTCCGCACGCTGCATACGGGTCACGGCGCGGACATCCGCGAGGGTGTGGGCCTTGATCGTCTGATCGGTGAAAACGGCAAGGTCGTCGGCGCGGTTCTGACGGATGGAACCGAAATCGAGGTTGATTTTGTGGTTGTCGGCGTTGGCATCGCGCCGTCCAGCCAACTGGCCGAGATGGCTGGGCTTGAACTGGACAACGGCATCAAAACCGACGCCCATGGCCGCACCTCTGTTCCGTCGATCTGGGCTGCGGGGGATTGCGCCTCCTTCCCGCATGGTGAGGGGCGCATTCGTCTGGAAAGCGTGCCCAACGCCATTGATCAGGCCGAGATCGTGGCTCAGAACATGCTAGGGGCAGCCAAGGACTATACAGCAACGCCGTGGTTCTGGTCGGATCAGTATGACGTGAAACTGCAGATCGCAGGTCTGAATACGGGTTATGATCGGGTTGTCACCCGTCAGGGCGAAGGTCAGACCGTGTCGTTCTGGTACTACAAGGGTGACCAGCTGATTGCAGTCGACGCGATGAACGACCCGCGCGCCTATATGGTTGGCAAGCGCCTGATCGACGCGGGCAAAACCGCTGATCCTGCCGTGGTGGCCGATCCGGCTGCGGATCTGAAACCGCTGCTCAAAGCGTGAGGATCATCGCCGGAGAGTTCCGGGGTCGTGCCTTGGCCTCGGTCGGCAAAGGGGATGCGGGTGCCCATTTGCGTCCCACCACCGACCGAGTGCGTGAAAGCCTGTTCAACGTCCTGAGCCATCAGATCGATTTTGACGGTCTGCGTGTATTGGACCTGTTCGCAGGCACTGGCGCGCTGGGGCTCGAGGCGCTGTCGCGCGGTGCTGACCACGTCACCTTTGTGGATGACGGGCGTGTGGCGCAGGGCCTGATCCGCAAGAATATCGACCTGACCCGCAGCGCAGATCGGGCCGATCTGATCCGCCGGGATGCGACGCGTTTGGGTGAAAACCCGAACGCGCACTACGACCTGATCTTTCTGGACCCGCCTTACGGCAAGTCTCTGGGCCAAAAAGCGCTGGCCAAGGCGTCCGAGGCAGGATGGATCGCTGAGGGGGCGTTTATCGTGTGGGAAGAAAACGCCCCGATGCAGGCACCGGATGGATTCCAGTTGTTGGACAGTCGAAAATACGGCGACACGCATATCTCACTGATGCTTCAATCACTTGATCATGTGGGTTGATCCTGACCGTCCTAATTCGTTTTAAAATTGAATGCGGGCGGCCAGCAATTTGACGCATCTCCGCCAAAATTGCGGCCAATTTCGCCTCTACGCGCCGTGGAAACGCGGAACAACCCTTAAAGGACTCTCTATGCTTTTCAGAGCTGCCCTGACCTCGGCCATCGTGCTGGGCTCCTCCCCTGTTGTTGCAGGGCAAACAAAACTAGATGCGAATGAATTTACGGCCAATTGCACCTCGTCTGTGGATCAATCCAACGTGACGTTGGCCCGTTCGGACGGGTCCAACAAAGGGCACATCACTGTCGGAGATCTGCAGGGCGAGGCGGACATCCTGCCGGGTTTGGACAACCTGACGTTTTTGCTGATTCAGGATGGTCAGGTCGTCAACTTTGCCGTTGATCTTGTAAGTCTCGAATATGACATGATGATCAAAGGCACTTCGCAGCGTTTTGACAGAGGCAGCTGTACGCCATCGTGATCCGGTTTTGAGGCGCGGGCCGGTTTGTGCTAGGCTTCTGGCATGGACCGCGCCCTACCGCCCTTGTTCTGGGGTTTGGCTCAGGACACTGACACAGAAACCGGCCCGCCGCGCAAACCTGCACGCGCGCCGGTGTTCATCCACGACGCGATCACGCCGTGGGGGGCTGAGACGATGCTGCTGAAAGTGCTACGGGATCAGGTTGCCGATCACGAAGAATAGGTCGGATGGAACTTGCCGCCGGGTGACAGGGTAAAGATCTCGACCCCATTTGCGGTTACACCGACCGAATGTTCGAACTGTGCCGAGAGCGACTTGTCGCGGGTCACAGCAGTCCAGTCGTCGGCCAGAGTCTTGGTCTCAGGGCGGCCCAGATTGACCATCGGTTCGATGGTGAAGAACATGCCTTCCTCCAGAACGGAACCGGTACCGGGGCGGCCATAGTGCAGCACGTTTGGCGGGGCGTGGAACACCCGACCCAGCCCGTGACCACAGAAATCGCGCACAACGCTCATGCGGTGCGCTTCCACATAGGACTGAATCGCGTGGCCGATATCGCCGAACGTGTTGCCCGGCTTGACCATCTCGATCCCTTTGAACAGTGCATCATGGGTGACTTGAATCAGACGCTCGGCTTTTCGCGGCAGTTTGCCTGCGACATACATCCGCGAGGTATCGCCGAACCAGCCGTCCACGACGACGGTGACGTCAATGTTCAAGATATCCCCGTCCTTGAGCTTTTTCTCACCGGGAATGCCGTGGCAGACCACGTGGTTCACACTGATACAGCTGGCGTGCTGGTAGCCCTTGTAGCCAATCGTGGCCGAAGTCGCGCCCGCGTCCTCGACCATCTGGGTGATGATCCCGTCGATCGCACCGGTGGTTTGGCCGGGGAAGACATGTTGCGCGATGTCATCCAGTATCCGCGCAGCCAAAGCCCCTGCCGCATGCATGCCGGCAAAGTCAGCTTGTTCGTAAATGCGGATACCGTCCTTGGTCAGGCGGCCACGGTGTTCTTTCATGGATGCGAGGCTCCAAATGTTTCGCGCAGTGCTCTATTTACGCTGCTTGTGCAGAAAGTTCCAGAGGGTGCAGCGTCGCAGCCTGTATCTAGGATGGTTGACGATCCGATCACAGGTGGACGCGTACAGCGATATAAACTAGCACGGGTAAGATAGTTCTCGGGCGTTAAAATAGAAGAAGGGCAGTCAGATGCAGAAAGCCGACCAGCTGAGAGCCGAGATTGCCACCATTAGTGAAATGCTCAAGACCGGGCGCGCGGACAGGGCGCTGAAGCGTGCAGTCAAGGCCGGGAAGAAATGGCCCAAAATGCCCGCGTTTCCGCAGATGGCTGGTCTTGCATGCATTCACCAGGGGGAATTCAAACAGGCACAGACCCATCTGGAGCGCGCTTGGAAGATGGAGCCGGAGAACCCCGACCTGATCCAGAATTTCGGGCTGAGCCTTGTTCAGGGCGGCGATGCCGGCAAGGCGCTAACCCTGATGAATAAAGTTGGGGCCAAGGCCCCTCTGACCCCACCGCAACGTTATGTGCGCGCCATGGCCCTGTTGCAGGAGCGTCAACTGAGCGAGGCGTTGGTAGATGTTGATGAGGTTCTGCGCCATCAAAACGGCAATCTGCAGGCCCATTGCCTGAAGGCCGATATTCTGGATGAGATGCACCAGTGGAACCAGGCCATCGACGTCCTGTTGGCCGTGGCCGAGAAGCACCCGAAATTCCACTACGGTCAGCTGCGACTGGCCAAGGGTCTCGTCGGTTTGGGGCGTATGTCTGAGGCTCTAACCCATGGCCGCGCCGCCTTTGCGCTGGCGCCCGAGGATCCCGAAACGCTGGAGTTCGCTGCAACTCTGCCGAACCTGTCGGCTGAGGATAGGGCGGAATTGCAGGCTCTGACCTCTAAACTGCTTGAGGCGGGCAACGCCAATCGGGAAGCCGCAGCCACTGTGCATTTCGCCGCCGCGAGCCTTGCGAAACAGGATGGCGATACCGCGACCGAGATGCTTCAGCTGCGCAAGGCGCATGATCAGTTGCAGCATGGGTTCAAAAGCTGGGAAACCCGGGCCGAGAAAGCCTGCCGCCAGCGTCTGAGCACGCCTCTGCCCGCCCCTGCATCAGCGCCGCGCACCGATATCCCGCGGCCAGTGTTTGTGGTCGGCTTACCACGCTCCGGCACAACTCTGATCGAGAGGATTCTGGCCTCACACTCCACCGTTCAGGGGTTGGGAGAGTTGGCGGGCGTGCACCACTGGGCCCGCAAGGCAGAAAGCCAACCGGGTGCTGGAAGTGACGCACAGGAGCTGGCCGATTACTACGCGGGTAATTTGCCCCAGACGGCGGAAGGCACACGCGCCTTTATCGATAAGGCTCCGGGGAATTACGCGTTTCTGGGGCCGATTGCGCAGGCCTTCCCGAACGCGGTAATCCTGAACGTCATGCGCGATCCGCGCGATGTGGCGCTGTCGATGTGGCGGACGCATTTCGGAGCGGGTGGCCTGTATTACACGCATGATCTGAGCTGGATGGCAGCCGAAGCCAACCGCTATCGCCGCTATATTCAGCACTGGCATGCCGTGCTTCCGGGGCGGGTCCATGACATAAGCTACGAGCATCTGGTGAATAATCTGGAGGACGGTGCCAAGGAGCTGGCCCGTCTCTGCGACCTGCCTTTTGAACAGGCGATGCTGTCGCCCGACAAATCCTCGGATGCGATCAGAACGGCCAGCAACCTTCAGGCCCGTAAACCCGTCAACACGGCTTCGGTCGGGGGGTGGCAGGTTGTGGCCGATCACTTCGCACCGTTTGTGAAGGGGTTGGACGCCGATCTTTGGCCTGAAATTCACAAGTAGAAGTTCAAATCTCGTTGATCATCCCGCCCGCGCGTGGCCATCCGCGCCGCTTTGCGGCACGGTGCAAAGTAGAATACATCAACGGGAACAGGGGCTGAGATGGTCAGAGCGATTACTGCTCTTCTGGTCGTTCTGACCTGCGGTTGCCGCGAAGAGGTGACGATGCTGACGCAGGATCAGTTTACGGCGCTTTTGGTACAGGATCGCAAGATTGCCCTGAACCGCGCGGGCGTCACTGGCACCGCAAGCGTGAACGCCGACCAAAGCTTTGTCGCTGAGATTCCTCGCCTGGGCCGGGACACCGGTGTTTGGTGGTTGGAGGGCGACAGGATCTGCAGCCGTTGGAAGACGTTCCGCAAAGATCAGGACCTCTGCGCTGCGGTGGGGCAGGTTGAGGATGGCACCTATCGCGGCTACACATCGGGGCGAGGCTCTTATCTGGGAGAGTTCACTCTCCTGCCTTAACCGATTGCCCAGGCCTTCGCCGCATCAACCTCGATCCCTTGTGGCGAAACGGCGGTGCCGACCACCAAACGTTCAACCCCCTGCGCCTGCGCCGTGTCGAAGGCCACCGCATAGGCCGTGTCGATATCGGCGGCCAGCGCGAAGCGGTCGCAATCGGTGCGTTGCACCAGATACAGCATGATCGCGCGGTGGCCCTGCTCGGCCATGGCGGCCAGCTCGCCTAGATGTTTGGTACCGCGAGCGGTTACGCTGTCGGGGAACTCGGCAAGACCGGGCTGGCGGGAAAGCGTGACGCTTTTGACCTCGACATAGGCATCCGGCAGGCCGGGCTGGGTCAGCAGGAAATCAATGCGGCTGTTCTGGCCGTATTTCACCTCGGCCCGGACGGTTTCATAAGCGGCCAGTTCGGGGATCTCGCCACCCTCCAACGCCGCGCGCAGTGCCCGGTTCGGCACCGAAGTGTCGACGCCGGTGAAATGGCCATTCTCGTGATCAACCAGCCGCCAGCCGTATTTCAGCTTTTTCTTCGGATCGTCATTGGGCTCCAGCCAGATTTTCTCGCCCGGTTCAGCCAGTCCCATCATTGAGCCCGGATTGGCGCAGTGGGCTGTCACCTCGCGCCCATCCTCTAGCGTGCAATCGGCCAGAAAGCGTTTGTAGCGGCGGATCAGTCGGGCGGGGACAAGGGGGGTTTCAAATCTCATGCCCCACGGCCTATACCTGCCCCAACAGCCGATCAAGAGGGGGCGCGCGCCATGGCCAATCCAACCGCTGCAATGCTTGTCATCGGGGATGAGATCCTCTCGGGCCGGACGCGTGATGCGAATATGCACTATCTTGCGGGGGAGTTGACCAAGCATGGCATCGACCTGAAAGAGGTTCGAATTGTCAGCGATGATGCCCCGGCTATAGAAGCGGCGGTCAAAGCGCTGTCGGTGTCCTACGACAACGTCTTCACCAGCGGAGGCATCGGGCCGACACATGACGATATCACCGCCGATTGCATCGCCCGCGCTTTCGACACCCCGATTGACGTGCGCGACGATGCGCGGGCGCTTTTGCAGGCGCATTACGACAAGTCGGGGCTGGAGTTGAATGAGGCCCGCCTGCGTATGGCCCGCATTCCTGATGGGGCTGCATTGATCGACAATCCGGTCTCAACCGCGCCCGGATTTACCATCGAAAACGTGCATGTGATGGCCGGGGTGCCTTCGGTCTTCCAAGCCATGGTCGCTAGTGTTTTGCCGGGTCTGACGGGCGGTAGCCCGCTGTTGTCTCAGACCTTGCGGGTGGATCGGGGCGAAGGCGACATTGCTGCCACGCTGTCTGCACTGGCCGAGGCGTACTCGGACCTGTCCATCGGCTGTTATCCGTTTCAGATCAACGGGGTCTTCGGCGCCAACGTGGTAATCCGGGGGACTGAGGGTGCGCGCATCGACGCGGCCATGACCCAATTGGCAAAAGAGCTTGAGTTGTGAGCATCAACTGGCCCGACATTGTTGACGGAACATGGCCCGCTGCGCGCTATGACGTCCTTGGCCCCTTCCGCCTGCGCGAAGGGCAGGGGGGTGGATCACGCGTGTCTGCCGCCAATGCGCTGGGTGACGCAACCGAGGCCGATATCATCGCGGCCGAGGGTGCCATGCAGGCCATGGGCCAGAAACGCATCTTTTGTCTGTGGCCCGATGACCGCAAGCTCGACTCCCAACTGGAAGCGCGCGGCTATGAGGTGCTGGACCCGGTCAACATCTACGCCTGCCCGCCGGAGCAGCTGACCGATCAGCCTCTGCCCCGCGTGACCGCGTTTGGCATCTGGCCACCGCTTGCCGTCATGGAGGAGATCTGGGCCAAAGGTGGTATCGGCCCCGAACGGCTGGCCGTGATGGAGCGTGCCGCGGGTCCCAAGACCTCGTTCCTGCTGCGGCATTCCGGTCGCCCGGCGGGAACTGTGTTCATGGCCATGCAAGGCGATGTGGCCATGGTACATGCGCTTGAGATTCTTCCCGATCACCGCCGTCAGGGCCTAGGCCAATGGGCCATGCGGGCAGCAGCCTTCTGGGCGCGGGACAACGGGGCGAAAACGCTCAGCGTGATCTGTACAAAGGCCAATGATGGGGCGAATGGCCTCTACCGTGCGCTCGGGATGGAGATTGTCGGGGAATACCATTATCGTCAACGTGTCTAAGGAGTTAAGAAAGCCCGTGACCCAGACCGATCTACCCACCGCGCTGAACCTGCCTATGGCCGACCCTTTGCCGCCAGAGACGCAGAAATACTTTGATGTCTGCCTTGAACGGCTGGGCATGGTGCCGAATGTGCTGAAGGCTTACGCGTTCGACATCGACAAGCTGAACGCCTTCACCGCCATGTATAACGACCTGATGCTGGCAGAGAGCGGGCTGTCCAAGCTCGAACGTGAGATGATCGCGGTGGTCGTGTCCTCGATCAACAAGTGCTTCTACTGCCTTGTTGCCCATGGTGCTGCCGTCAGGCAGATGTCCGGTGATCCGCAATTGGGCGAGATGCTGGTGATGAACTACCGCACCGCCCCTCTGGATGCGCGCCAGCGTGCGATGTTGGATTTCGCGGCGAAGATGACCACCGCAAGCGCCGAGATTGAAGAGGCTGATCGCCAGCACTTGCGCGATCAGGGCTTCAGTGACCGGGATATCTGGGACATCGCCAACGTCACCGGGTTCTTCAACATGTCAAACAGGGTGGCCAGTGCCACCGCCATGGCCCCCAACCCCGAATACCACGCGCAAGCCCGATGATCCGACGCCTCGCCCTTGCCTTTTGTCTGATGGCCGGGCCGGGTCTGGCGCAAGATCTGACCCTGCCCGCCAGCGCGCGTCAGATCAGCGAGAGGACCTCGCCGCTGGACAGCTATGAGCTGCCCACAGGACCCGTTGCGGATGGCATAGTCCCGTCTCGCACGGTCGAGGGGCGGGTCGAGCGGCTGACATGGCGCTTGCAGGCGGGCTCTAGCACGACACTGCAATTGCTGGCTCCGCTACGGGATCAGCTCGTGGCGCAGGGCTTTGATATCCTGTTTGAATGTGAGGCCCGGACCTGCGGCGGGTTCGATTTCCGCTTTGGGACCGAAGTGGTGCCAACACCGGATATGTATGTCGCCATTCGCGACTATCGTTTTCTGTCTGCCACCAAGGGCGACGAGGCGCTCAGCCTCCTGGTCAGCCGCAACCCGCCGGATGGTTATGTGCAACTGATCCGCGTTGCGCCCGTTGATGCTCCGGCTCCAACGCCTGTGGTCGTTGAGCAATCCGCCAGCGGAACGGAGGGCCTTTTGGACGCGTTGCAGCAGTCGGGCCATGTTATTCTGGACGATTTGCATTTCCGCACCGCCGAGGTGGCACTGGGCGACGGCCCGTTTGCTTCATTGTCGTTGCTGGCGCAGTTCCTGGCCGACAATCCGTCAACCCGGCTTGCGTTGGTGGGGCATACTGATGATACCGGCACGTTGCAGGCCAATACAAAGGTCAGCACTGAACGGGCGCAGGCGGTGCGTGCCCGCCTGATCGACAAGCATGGCGTCGCGGCGGATCGGATCGAAGCACAGGGCGTGGGATATCTTGCGCCGCTGACCTCGAACGCGACACCGGAAGGGCGCGATCTGAACCGTAGGGTTGAGGCTGTCTTGCTGGTCAACTGACGTGTCTGCACAAAAAAAGACCCGCACGAAGAACGCACGGGCCAATCCAGTTCACCGGGAGAATTACCAGTCCATCGCGCCTTTTTCGGAATAAGCGTCAACGAGGAAGTCTATGAAGGCCCGTACCTTGGGCTGAGTAAAGCGGCCTGGAGGATAGACCGCGTAGATGCCTTGCACCTCGTCCGGCAGGGATGGCATTGCATCCACAACCTCACCGGTTTTCAACGCATCGGCGTAAAGATAGCTGGGCAGATAGGCGATCCCGAGGCCCGAGACTGCTGCATTCAACAGCGATTGCCCGTCGTTCACGCTGAGCCAACCGGCCGTGCGCACCTGACGTTTCTCGCCCGATGGGGCAGTCAGGCGCCAGACATTGCCCGAGGACTGGCTGGAATAGTGCAGCAGCTTGTGTTCGTTCAAATCATCGATCTTCTGGGGCCGGCCGTATTTCTCGATATAGCTGGGGGCGGCGACCATGCGTTTGACGGTCTCGGTCAGCTTGCGGGCGCGCAGAGTGCTGTCTTCCAGCTCCCCGATGCGAACGGCCACGTCAAAACCCTCGGAAATCAGTTCCACGTAGCGGTTATTGAGCACCATGTTCACGGTGATATCGGGATAGGTGGCCAGAAAATCTGACAGCACAGGCGACAGGTGATTGACCCCGAAATCCGTCGCCACGCTGATCCGCAGCAGGCCAGAAGGGGCCGATTGCATCGCGGTGACCAGCGAATCCGCCTCACCCGCGTCGTTCAACACCCGGCGGGCGCGGTCGTAATAGGCCAACCCAATCTCGGTCGGAGAAACGCGGCGTGTGGTCCGGTTGAGCAGTCGTGCCCCCAGCCGCGACTCGAGGCTGGACACGTGCTTGGAAACGGCTGATTTGGAGATTCCCATCTTCTTGGCCGCATCGGTGAAGCCACCTTGGTCCACCACGTTGGCAAAGGCTTCCATTTCCGTCAGTCGATCCATTCTCGTTCCCCAGGTCTTGCTACTTGCAACGACTTTGCCCCTCAATCTGGGCGGAATCGGGGCGGACATGGGATAATATCAGGGTTTTGAATCGGATCGTTTGCGTATCAGAAACGTGGAAACAGTTGTTTCCCGCGATGGTGATCGCCCTGCAAACGGGCGTTTTCTGAAAAACATTCAAGATGTGCTAGATCTAGAATGGCATTTTTGTGACGAGGGAGGAGATCATGAAAGCCATCTTCACTGCCATTTTAGTTGCTCTGTTTGCCACAGCTGTCGCGGCGCAGGAACAAACGCCATCCGCGCCGGGTGCGCAGGTCTATTTCGCGAACCTTGCCGATGGCGACACGGTGCAATCACCGGTCACGGTGGTCTTTGGCCTCAGCGGCATGGGCGTTGCGCCTGCAGGGACCGAGGCCGACAATACCGGCCACCACCATCTGCTTATAAACCGACCGCCGCTGGGTCAGGGCGAAGACGGCGCGGATGAGTTGCTCTATGGGCTGCCCGCAGACGACAACCACATGCATTTCGGCGGTGGCCAGACCGAGGTCACTCTGAATCTGCCAGCAGGTCAGCATACGCTGCAACTGGTTTTGGGCGATGCGGGTCACGTTCCGCACAACCCGCCCATTGTATCCGAAGTGATTACGATTTCGGTCGAATAAGGGGGCGCCGGGTAACGCCGCAAACCAAGAGTTTTGAGGGCCGCTAAGGGTTTGAAGTGCCTGCTCTTCGCTGCTATTCCTTCTCATCACATTGACGTGATCGAGGGGGGGCGCGATGCAGGTGGTTTATGGCGTGAACAGGTCTTTTCTGTTCCCGGCTCTGCTTTCCGCATATTCCGCTGTCAAAAACGCGAGCAAGCCCTTGGATGTGACGATCTTCGGGCAGGATTTCACAGGCGAAGACATCGCGATCATTGAACGGGCCAATCAATCCCTCACGGGCGGGACGATTTCGTACCGGAAATTCGACCTCGATCACCTGCCAGGTTTTTCAGAGTACAAATCGAAGTTCCCTGCGATCACGATGCTGCCTTTGTTTCTGCCCCAGCTTTGCGAAAAGCGCTGCGTTTTTGTGGATGCGGACACTCTGGTTGTTTCGGATGTTTGGGAATTGCTGGACATGGACCTTGAAGGCCAACCCTTTGCCGCCTGCGTGGATATGGGTCTGGTGACGCTTGGCGGAGGGGACTTCCTGCGCCCTTCCCTGCAACAGATTTTCAGACCGGGCCACGAGCACAAAAAGTCACTCAGCCGCGTGAGCAAGAGCATTAGGTTGGGGTTCATACCGGGCGAAGGTTATTTCAACGCCGGTATCATGGTGATGGACTGTTCGGCCATACACGGTGATCGCGAATTGCGCGAGATCAGCGATTTCGAGAAGCTGGTTCCGCACATTCCCTACCTGCCCGAACAGGACAGAATGAACCAACTGTTTCACGGGCGCTGGTTTCACCTGCCCATTCAGTGGAACACGCGGCCTCAGATCTGGTTTGACGCTCACAGTCCGAAATACCGCAAAATGTCCAAGACGTTCCGCCAGCATCTGAGTGATGCAAGCAGAACTCCGAAAATCTGGCACTATGTCGGGGGCAAAAAGCCATGGCGGGCGACGCGAATGGCGCGGCTGCTGTTCCATCGCGCCTACCGCGACTACGAAACCTACATGGCCCGATTCGAGAAAGAGACAGGCCTGACTTATACGATGTAGACCTCAGCGCCCCTACATTGCGGCGGCCAGACGGGTGCCCTGATTTATCGCCCGTTTCGCATCCAATTCCGCCGCGACATCTGCGCCACCAATCACATGCGGCGTGATCCCGCGTTCGATCAGGGCGTCTGCAAGGCTACGCTCGGACAGTTGACCGGAACACAGAACGATGGTGTCCGCAGCAATCACCGTTGGGTTGGCGCGCTCTTCGCCAAAGCTGATATGCAGGCCGTCATCGTCGATATGCTCATAATTTACGCCGCCCACGAAGCTGACGTTTTTCATCTTGAGCGTCGCGCGGTGAATCCAACCGGTGGTCTTGCCCAAGCCTTTACCATGCGCCTGTTTCTTGCGCTGCAGTAGAGTCACCTGACGTGCTGGGGCTGCAGGCTGAGGGCCTTCCGGTGCCAGACCCGAGCGGTGCTGCTCCGGGTCGGTCACGCCCCATTCTTTCATCCAGGCAGGCAGGTCGGTGGTGATGCTGTGGCCGTCCTCCAACAGGAACTCGGATACGTCAAAGCCGATACCACCAGCGCCGATCACGGCGACGGACTTGCCGACCTCTGCTTTCTCGCGCAGCACGTCGATATAGCTGATGACATAGTCGCGGTCCTGACCGGGGATTTCCGGATCACGTGGGATAACGCCGGTGGCAATGACGACTTCGTCAAAGCTGGTCAGGTCGTCGGCGCTGACTTCGCGGTTCAGTTCCACCTTCACGCCCAGATCATCCATCATGGTGCGGTACCAGTCGACCAGCCCCCAGAATTCCTCTTTCCCCGGTACCTGTTTCGCCATGTTCAACTGCCCACCGATCTCCGAGGCGCGATCGAACAGCGTGACGTCATGGCCGCGCTGGGCAGCGGTCATTGCAGTCGACAGACCGGCCGGGCCAGCGCCCACAATGGCAACGGTCTTGCGCGTCTCGGCCTTCTCAATGACCAGTTCGGTCTCATGGCAGGCACGGGGATTGACCAAGCAGGAGGTCAGTTTGCCGCCGAACGTGTGGTCCAGGCAGGCCTGGTTACAGGCGATACACGGCGCGATCTGCGCGGACTGACCCGCAATCGCCTTGTTGACGAAATCCGCGTCCGCCAACATCGGACGCGCCAGCGAGACCATGTCGGCACAGCCGGTCGACAGAACCTCTTCTGCGACCTCGGGCGTGTTGATCCGGTTCGAGGTGATCACCGGGATACCAACCTTGCCCATCAGCTTTTTGGTCACCCAGGCAAAGGCCGCACGCGGTACGCTGGTGGCGATGGTGGGAATCCGCGCCTCGTGCCAGCCGATGCCGGTGTTGATGATCGTGGCACCGGCTTGTTCGATCCGCTGAGCAAGCTCGACCACCTCGTCATGGGTCGACCCATTCGGGACCAGATCGATCATCGACAGGCGATAGATGATGATGAAATCCGTACCCACAGCCTCACGCGTGCGCCGCACGACCTCGATCGGTAGGCGCATCCGGTTTTCATATGAGCCGCCCCAGCGATCCTCGCGTTTGTTGGTGTGGGTCACGAGGAACTGGTTCAGGAAATACCCTTCGGAGCCCATGATCTCGACCCCGTCATATCCCGCCTTCTGGGCGAGAACAGCCGCGTTCACAATGTCGCTGATCTGCTTCTCGATTCCGTCTTCGTCCAGCTCACTGGGCGAGAACGGAGAAATCGGGGATTTCACCGGGCTGGGCGCCACGCATTTGGGACCATAGGCATAACGTCCGGCGTGCAGAATTTGCATCGCGATCTTGCCGCCTGCCTCATGCACGCGGTCCGTCACGACCGAGTGGTTCGCCACGTCCTTATCGGTGGTCATCATCGCCGCGCCCGGCAGGACAGACCCTTCGAGGTTCGGGCCGATCCCGCCCGTCACCATCAGCGCCACGCCCCCGCGGGCACGATCCGCATAGAACTCGGCCACGCGGTTCCAGTCGCCGGTCTCTTCCAACCCGGTATGCATCGAGCCCATCAGCACGCGGTTCTTCAACGTGGTAAAGCCCAGGTCCAGCGGGGCCAGCATGTTTGGGTACGCAGTCATGGCGAACTCTCCCTTCCGAAGTTGAGAAATAGATTGACGTTCGCGTAAACATTGTCACGCGAAACCTAACGTCATCCCCTTTGCGCCTGTCGCGCGGCTTGATAGAGAGGTCGCGAACCATGTCCATGAGGCCTCGCATGACCCCGGAAGAGATCGCCAAACTGCCCTATCGCCCCTGTGTCGGTCTGATGCTGATGAATGCCGAGGGCAAGATTTTCGTGGGGCAACGCAATGACCGCCACAAGAACGCTTGGCAGATGCCTCAGGGCGGGGTGGACAAGGGCGAGGACCCCCAAGATGCGGCGCTGCGCGAACTATGGGAAGAAACCGGCGTGACAGCTAACCTGGTCGAGGTGGTGGCCGAGACTGACGGCTGGCTGCCCTATGATCTGCCCCACGACATCGTTCCGAAAATCTGGAAAGGCCGTTATCGCGGGCAAGAGCAGAAATGGTTTCTGCTGCGCTTCACCGGCCAGGACGACCAGATCAATATTGCAACGGACCATCCAGAATTCACCAGCTGGAAATGGCAGACCCCGGATCAACTGGTCGAAGAAATTGTGCCGTTCAAGCGCGCGGTCTATGAACAGGTGATCGCGGTCTTTAGTAGTCATCTGAGCTGATCACCAGCCTGCACGTTGCCGTGAGGGGGCGTGGTTCGGGTCAAGGACTGCCTCTAGCTTGGGTGCATGAAAGACACCCTGACAGACCCCATCTCCATCAAACCCGCCGGACGGCGCTTTCAGGGCTCGGACCAGCGCGCGCCTCTGCGTGAGGGATTGCGCGGGTGCGGAGAGTTCGGCCCGTCTCAGACAGCAGGGCGGTTCTACCCGATGGCCTGCGTCGCGCTTGAGGTGACGCAGCGCTGCAATCTGGACTGCACACTGTGCTACCTCTCGGACCGGGCCGAGATGACCTATGATCCCCCGCTCTCGGTCCTCTTCGCGCGAATTGCCACGATCCGCAGCCACTATGGTCGGGGTGTTTCCGTTCAATTGACCGGCGGCGACCCGACCCTGCGCAAGGTTGACGATCTTGAGGCGCTCTGCCGCGAGATCAAGCGGCTGGGTATGCGTTCGTGCCTGATGACCAACGGCATCCGCGCCAGCCGGGCGATGCTGACGCGATTGGCGGCAGCGGGGCTGGATGACGTGGCCTTTCACGTGGACATGACGCAAGAGCGCAAAGGGTTTGCCTCCGAGGTGGAGCTCAACCGCGTGCGCAAAACCTATATCGACCGGGCGCGCGGCTTGGGGCTGCGTATTCTCTTCAATACGACCGTTTTTGGGGGCAGTTTTGCTGAAATCCCGGCTTCGGCCCGGTTCCTGCGGGATCAGCCCGAGGTCAGTTTTGTCTCGTTCCAGATGCAGGCCGATACCGGGCGTGGCGTGTTGCGGGCGCGGCCCGATGCAATCACGCAAGACAGCGTCATCCGCGCGGTCGAGCAAGGCTATGGCACGTCGTTGCATTTTGACTCGGCAGCCGTCGGGCATTCCAGTTGCAACCGGTATGGCAGCGTTGTTTCTGCGGGGGGAAAGGCTGTGTCGTTACTGTCGAACCGGCGCCTGGTTCAGCGGGTGATTGCGGCGCTTGAGGAGGTGGATACAGGCCAAGACGCTCATATCCGCATCCGCCCCTGCGTGGGACGCCTGATCCGCCGCCATCCGCTGCTGGCCCTTTGGGCGCTCAGCCATCTGGCCGGGTGCCTTCTGCGGCTGGGGACCGGCGTATTGCGCGGACCGGTACGGCGGCAGGCCGTGTTCATCCACAATTTCATGGCTGCGGATGCGTTAGAGAAAGACCGCTGCGCCTCTTGCGTGTTCATGGTTGCGACGGCCAACGGGCCGCTCTCCATGTGCGTCCACAACGCGCAGCGGGATCAGCATCTGGCCGCGCCGGATCGGGTGGACAGTCCGATGGGCACCTATTGGTGGAACGCGGCGACGCGCGGTCTGTCTGCGCGCCCGGATCTGCCCGCGTTGAAAGACCCTAGGGTGGCCCCACTGAAACGCCTCAAAGGGCAGTTGCGCGCTGCCCGCCAAAGCCGAAAGAACGCTTCATGAGACAGGTTCTGATCTTGCTGCTGCTGCTTCTGGCCGCCTGCGCCAGTGTGGAGAGGCTGGCCTTGCCCGCCGCGACGCCCTTGCCCGACACGGCCCTGACCCGCGCCGCGCCCCCTCCGGGTGAGAAGGTAGATCATGGAGATTGGACCCGCTTTCTGACCCGCTATGTGGCCCCCGATGCGCGCGGTGTGAACCGGGTGGCCTATGGGCAGGTGAGTGCGGCCGACAGCGCGCTGCTGGATGCCTATCTAACCGAGCTGCAGGCCGTTGACCCGGCCGATCTGATCCGCGATCAGCAATTGGCCTATTGGATCAACCTCTACAACGCGCTGACGGTGGATGTGGTGCTAGAGGCCTATCCAGTCGCCTCGATCCGAGACATCAAGGATGGGCCCTTGTCGATCGGCCCGTGGGGTCGCCCGTTGGCCGTGGTGTCGGGTCAGAGCCTGACCCTCAACGACATTGAACACCGCATCATCCGACCGACTTTCAATGAGCCGCGCATTCACTATGCGCTGAATTGTGCGGCGGTCGGGTGTCCGAACCTGATGGCCCGCGCGTGGGAGGCCAAGACGCTGGAACGCGATCTCGCCGCAGCCGAACGCGCCTATGTCAACGACCCGCGTGGGGTGCGATTCGATGATCAGGGGCGGTTGATCCTGTCGAAGATTTATATCTGGTTCCGCGAGGACTTCGGGACCAATGAGCAGGCCGTGATCGCCTATCTCGGAACAGCAGCCGACGCGGGGTTGCAACAGCGCCTCAAGCAAGCCCAACGTGTGAATGCTTATGAGTATGATTGGGCGTCGAATGACGCAGCCGCCGGATCCTGAAGGCCGGCGCGTGGGCGCCGACCCGGATCAATGTCTTACAGCAGGCCTTCTTCCCGCAGCAATTCTTGCAAGTTTGCCTCGGGGCGCGGACCGATATGGCTGATCACTTCGCGTGCGCAGACATTACCGATCTTGGCGCAGGTCTCATAGTCGCGGCCGGTGGCCATACCGTAAAGGAATCCGGCGGCGAATTGATCGCCTGCGCCGGTCGCATCCACGGGCACTACTTTTTCGACCGCAACATCGTGACGGGTGTCGCCGTTCAGAACCGTCACGCCGTCGCCCGAACGGGTGCAGACGACCAGAGGGCAGATTGCGGCGGTTTTGGCCAGTGCGTCCTCAAGATCGTCGGTTTCGAACAGCGATTTGATCTCAGCCTCGTTGCCGATCACGAAGTCCAGTTCGTTCTCGATCAGCAGCAGGAAATCGACCCGGTGACGCTCGACGCAGAAAGGATCGGAAATGGCGATACCGGCCTTGCCGCCGCCTCTGTGACAGGCGCGCGCGGCCTCAAGAAACGCGGCTTTACCCTTTTCCTTGTCGAACAGATACCCCTCGAGGAACATGATCTGGCTGTTTCCGGCAACCTCGTCCGAGACGTCCTGAGACGACAGTTCCGAGGAAATCCCCAGATAGGTGTTCATCGACCGCTCACCATCGGGCGAGACGAAGATCATCGAGCGTGAGGTCGGCAGCTCGCCGCCCGGCACAGGTGGGTTCACGAAATCCACGCCGTCTTCGTTCATCGCATCGGCATAGAATCTACCCAACGCGTCATCATGCACACGGCCAATAAAGGCAGCATCCAGACCCAGCGCACCCGCGCCCGCAATGGTGTTCGCGACCGAGCCGCCCGGTGTCTGCACCCGACCCTCCATCGAGGCATAGAGCACTTCGCCACGCTCTTGCTCGATCAGTTGCATGATGCCTTTTTCAATCCCCATCAGTTCCAGGAAACTGTCATCGGCCTGGGAAATGACATCCACAACGGCATTTCCGATGCCGGTCAGTTGGTAGGTTTTCATAGGGTCTTGTCCTCGAATTGACAGAGATCACGGATGATGCAGGTCGAGCATTGCGGCTTGCGCGCCTTGCAGTGATAGCGCCCGTGCAGGATCAGCCAGTGATGTGCATGGAGTTGAAAGTCGGCTGGAATATTGTCCTCAATGGCGCGCTCGACGGCGTCTACGTCCTTGCCGGGGCAAATACCAGTGCGGTTGCCGACACGGAAGATATGCGTGTCCACCGCTTGCGCCGGTTGCCGCCACCACATGTTCAGAACCACATTGGCCGTCTTGCGCCCGACACCGGGCAGAGATTGCAGCGCCGCGCGGGAATTGGGGACCTCACCATCGTAGTCTTCGACCAGTATACGGCTGAGCTTAATGACGTTCTTCGCCTTCTGGCGGAACAAGCCAATGGTTTTGATATGCTCGATCAGGCCCTCTTCGCCGAGATCCAGCATTTTTTGCGGAGTATCTGCGATCTTGAACAGCTCACGCGTGGCTTTGTTGACGCCCGCATCGGTCGCCTGCGCCGAAAGCGCCACTGCCACGACCAGAGTGTAGACGTTCACATGCTCCAGCTCGCCCTTGGGTTCCGGGTCGGCCTCTTGAAAGCGCGTAAAGATTTCGCGGATCGTGTGATAATCGAGTTGCTTTGCCATCCGAGCCTTAATGCCGCCCAAGGGCCAATGACACAAGCCCAAAGCCAATGCGCAAGTTCCGGGTCGCGGGAGCGTGACCTGCGCGTTATGGTTCGGTTCAACAGATGAGGTGAAAGCCATGAACGTCCAGACGCCCGAAAGCGGATACCACTACAACGTCATGCGCCGCGCGATCGAGTTGATTGATCAGGGTGGCGAAACCCTCAGCCTTGAAGAACTGGCCAGCCAGATGGGCATGAGTCCCGCCCATTTCCAGCGCCTGTTCTCGCGCTGGACCGGGGTGTCGCCGAAACGGTACCAGCAATACCTGACGCTGGGTCATGCCAAGGCGCTGCTGCGGGAACGCTTCACCACGTTGGAGACCGCCCATAATGTCGGCCTGTCCGGCAGCGGCCGCCTGCACGACCTGTTCCTGAAATGGGAATCCATGAGCCCAGGTGAGTACGCCCGCAAAGGCGCGGGGCTGACGGTCTACTGGGGGTGGTTCGATTGTCCTTTCGGGCCAGCGTTGGTCATGGGGACCGACAAGGGCATCTGCGGCATAGCGTTTGGTGCCGAAACCGGCGAGGCCGCCGCGATGGAGGACATGACCGCGCGCTGGCCCAAGGCCAATTTCGTCGAGGATACCGAAAAGCTGCGTCCTTGGGTCGAGGCCTCCTTTGGCGCGAACCGGTCCGAGACGCCACTGCACCTGATCGGCTCACCGCTGCAGATCAAGGTGTGGGAGGCGCTGATGCATATCCCTTCGGGTCAGGTCACGACCTATTCGGAAATCGCGCAGCGGGTGGGGTCGACTCAGGCGGTGCGCGCGGTGGGGACAGCGGTTGGGCGCAATCCGGTGAGCTGGCTGATCCCCTGTCACCGGGCCTTGCGCAAGTCGGGCGGTCTGGGCGGATACCACTGGGGTCTGCCGGTGAAGCGCGCGATGCTGGCCTATGAGGCTGCGCAGGCGGATGCCTGATTGACTCTGCAACCAAGCAGTGCCAAAGGACTAGCAAGGTTTGGGTCCCCTGCCGTTCGCGGCCTTTGGCTTCGGTGAAACCCTGAATACGAACATCTGTTGCCACTTTCCCGGCGCGCGGATGGCAATGCGAACCCCGTCCAGATTTCGCGCCCGTTCAAGGAAACGAGGCACATGATGACGATACAAAGAACAATCCCACCGATAGACGAGTTGAAAGCGCAGGCCAAGCGCTTGCGTGAAGACCTACGCGCCAAAGATGTGACCCTTTCACATAGCGAGGCGTTGGAGATGCTCGCCCATCAATATGGCGTTCGGGATTGGAATACACTGCACGCCAAAGCTGGAAACCGCATGCACTTGCGTGTCGGAGATCGGGTTGAAGGGCGATATCTGGGGCAGCCGTTCTCAGCCGAAATACGCGGCATGACCCTGTTGGGTGACGGATCCAACCGCAGGGTTACCCTGCATTTTGAAACGCCAGTTGATGTGGTGCAGTTCGAGAGCTTTTCCTCGTACCGCCAACGTGTAACCGGGGTGATCGGTTGGGATGGACGCTCAACACAAAGGACGTCTGATGGGCAACCCCAGCTGGTTGTGCGTCCAGCCTAGAAAAGGGTGAGGCTCTGCCCGAGCCTCACCAATCGTCCTAGATCAGGCCACATGCCTATTCTGCTGCCCAACCGCCGACGGCTTTGATCTCAAGAAAATCCTCAAGGCCGAAGACGCCGCCTTCGCGGCCGTTGCCGGATTGCTTCATCCCGCCGAACGGAGATCCCGCGCTGCGCGACTGACCGTTCATCTCAACCATCCCGGACCGCAACACCCGCGCCATGCGGTTGGCGCGCGCGCCGTCCTGTGTCTGGACATAGTTGGTCAGGCCATAGGGCGTGTCATTGGCGATCTCGACGGCTTCTTCCTCGGTGTCGAAGGGGATCATGGTCAGGACCGGGCCGAAGATCTCTTGCCGCGCAATGGTCATCTGGTTATTGGCATCGGCAAACACCGTGGGGCGCACATAGTAGCCCTTGTTCAGCCCCTCGGGCCGCCCGGTGCCACCTGCGACCAGCCGCGCGCCTTCATCGATACCAACTTGGATCAGGTCCTGAATCTTGGTCCACTGAAGCTCATTCACAACGGGCCCGATATGGCGGCCTTCCTCCGTGGCCGGGCCGACCGTGACAGCATTGGCCACTTCGGCTGCGGTCTCAACGGCCTTGTCATAAATCGGGCGCTGCACCAGCATCCGGCTTGGAGCGTTACAGCTTTGGCCGGTGTTGTTCATCATGTGCAGAACGCCGCGTTTCACGGCCTTCTCATCCGCATCCTCAAAGATTACGTTGGCGCCTTTGCCGCCCAGTTCCAGATGCACCTTCTTCAGGGTATCGGCAGCGCTTTTCGAGATCGCAGTGCCCGCGCGGGTCGAGCCGGTGAAGCTGATCATGTCCACATCCGGATGCGCAGAGAGTTGCGAACCGACACCCGCGCCATCGCCGTTCACCAGGTTGAACACTCCGGGTGGGAAACCGGCCTCGTCCATCAGCTCGGCAAAGATCATTGCGTTCAGGGGGCTCTGCTCGGACGGTTTCAGAACCATCGTACAGCCCGCAATCGCCGCCGCGCCGACCTTGAGGGTGATCTGGTTCATCGGCCAGTTCCACGGGGTGATCAGACCGGCGACGCCGACGGCTTCATAGATAATGCGATCATTGGGCGCGTGATCGCCCAGAGGGCGCTCGAATTCAAACGCCTTGGCGGCGCGGATGAAGTTCTTCAGGTGATAGATCCCTGCACCGGATTGGGCAGTGCGCGACATGTCGATCGGCGCGCCCATCTCAAGCGACATGGCCTGCGCCAGGTCCTCGGACCGGGTCATGTAGAGGTCGGCCAGCTTTTCAACCAGGGCGATACGCTCTTGGACCGGCGTTGCCATCCAGCCGGGCAAGGCCGCCTTGGCCGCGGCAACGGCTGCGTCAGTGTCGGCCTGAGCGCCGAGGGAGATCACCGCGCAGGGTTCCTCGGTCGAGGGGTTGATGACCTCGAAATCAGATGCCTGAGACGGGGCAACCCATTGACCGTTAATGTAGAAATCGCGTTTTTCGATCATGGCGTATCCTCCGGGCCGTGATGTCAAAGACTGGTTTTGTCGCGCAGTCTGTCATTCGCTCTGAGGCGCGGCAAGGGGGTAATTTGATCAAATTTGTTTGGCGACGTCCCGGAAAAAGACTTTTGCGGAAGGTTTAACTCTGGCGCAAAGTGGTTAGGTTCACAGCATTCGACTCGGTCAGTAACCAAAGAAGGAGTTGCACCATGGGTTTGCGTATCAACGACACGGTCCCGAATTTCACCGCAGAGACGGATCAGGGCACCATTCAGTTTCACGATTGGATTGGTGACAGCTGGGCGATCCTGTTCTCGCATCCCAAGGACTTCACCCCGGTCTGCACCACCGAGTTTTCGGCTGTGGCCCAGTTGAATGACGAATGGGCGGCGCGCAATACCAAGGTGATCGGTGTTTCGGTCGACGGTGTCGAGGACCACAAGAAGTGGAAGAAAGACATCGAAGCCTATGGCAAGGCCAACCCCGGTTTCCCGATCATTGCAGATGACGGGCTGGCGGTGTCCAAGGCCTTTGACATGCTTCCCGCCGAGGCCTACCTGCCCGATGGCCGAACGCCTGCAGATAGCGCCACTGTGCGTTCGGTTTTCATCATCGGACCCGACAAGCAGTTGAAGCTGTCGATGACTTATCCGATGACCGTGGGCCGGAACTTTGCCGAGATCCTGCGGGCGTTGGACGGGCTGCAGATATCGTCCAAGGGTGTTGCGACACCTGCGAACTGGGTGCCGGGTGAGGATGTGATCATCCCGCCGACCGTTTCGAACGAAGACGCCAAGGCGAAGTTTGGTGAGTTCGAGACGATCTTCCCTTATCTGCGCAAGACCAAGGCTCCGTCCTGATTTAGGTCGGGTCAGGGGGGCTGTCTGCCCCCCATCGCGCCTTGAGCGCAATTCCCCCGAAGATATTTTCAGCCAGATGAAGTAGGCGGGCGCTGCGGGTGCAGGTGGAGCTGTGCCCGGTAGGCAGCGCGTTTGACTTCGCGGGTCAGTTTGTCTGAGAAGGGTGGTTTCGTCTGGATGGTCGAGCCGCCGATATCGCGGGCTACTTCGCGGTTGCCGCTGCCCAGAAGGGCATGGATTGGCTGGCCGGTGATCCAGTGCATTTGCAGGAACGTATCCACGGGGCGGTCGATTCGATCGGTCGCCTTCAAAAGCCGTTTGGCGGCGTTGCGGCCGACCATTTGGCAGACGCATTGCAGCCCGATCACTTTGGGCAGGATCAGGCTCAGGCCGTTCTCTTCTGCCAATGTTTGGGCTGCGACTTCGCGTTGTTTGACAGGGATGCGGATATAGTGATCCGAGGTGGCGATGGCGTGCAGAATTTTGATTGCCTGGACCATTTTGTCCGGATCGACGCGCAGGTCATCCTCGGTGATGATGGCCAGGTCGATCTCTTCATCCACCAGTTTTTGCCAGAGACGCCGGTGGCTTTGGAATACGCCGATTTCCGCGGGGCGAAGGTCGAACGGGTAGTGCGGCTTGTGCAGGGTGCCGGGATGCAGACGGACATCTGCGATCTGGTCCGCGTCGCGCCCGTTGGTCGCCTCGAAGAGTTCGGCATTCGGCAGGTCCTTGCACAGCTGGTCTGCGTTGGCGCGGCGAGCCGTGCTGGAGGACATATGGATGATGAAAGATCGCATTGTGCGTGCATAGAACACGGGCGCGTGTGGGGAAAGAGCAACGCGAGAGAAATGGTCGTTCATTTTTTGCAAGCTGAACCAGTGCGAGCGGTGTCGGCGACCGGTTCTTGAAAGGACACAAATATGCTAGGGTGCGATAGGCAGACGAACCAGGCATCCGCACCATCGGGCGATCACACTGTGAAACACAGGAGAAGACGATGGCTTTTACAGATTGGTATGTTGAAGGTGATGCTTTTGGGAACTGTAATTGCGGTTACGCGTGCCCTTGCCAGTTCGAGGAACTTCCAACACAGGGCAATTGCCGTGGGTTCGAAGTGCTTGAAGTCTCGAAAGGCCATTTTGGAGATACCGACTTAGCGGGTGCCAAGGCCGCTTTGATCTATGCCTGGCCGGGTCCGATCTTTGAGGGCGGCGGCGAGATGCAGGTGATCATCGATCCAAGCGCCTCAGATGCTCAGAGGGCCGCACTAGAAAAGGTCTTCCACGGGGAAGAGACCGAAGAGATGGCGACCCATTGGTTCGTCTTCCGTGCGATGTGCAAAACCGTGCATGAGACCCTATTTCTGCCGATAGATTTCGAGATGGATATGGAGGAGCGTACGGCAAAGGTGTCTATCGGAGATGTGCTGAACTCGACCGGCCGTCCCATTGAAGCGCCGCATGGTGGTGGCCCACATCGCGTGCGGATCGACATTCCAGGCGGGATTGAATTTACCTTAGCCGAGATCGGCAGTGCCTCGACCAAGGCCGACGCGGCGATAAAGTTGGATTTGAACGACAGCTATGGTCAGTGGCATGTCATGAAGCACGGTCCGTCTGGGGTGGCGCACTAAGGATCAGGCTTCACCAAAATCTACAAGAACCGGTGCGGTGTCATAGATGATCCGCACCGATTGGAATCGGGTTTGATCCTCGGTCAATTCAAACAGGTCTACGCATTCAATCGTTTCAGGGTGCCCGTTTCGGATGGTGCGGGTGTAGTTGAAATGAACCGCCATCTGCGGCGCACCGGATGTGTCGGTAAAGGTGTTCTTGTGAAGGGTGGACCGGTCGCTCGTGATGTTCATCACGTTGGTATAGAAGTCCCGCGCCGGTTGCTTGCCCGATATCGGAGAGGTTGCCGTCGCGTCCTCGGCAAACAGGTTCAGCATCGTGGGCAGGTCGCCGCTTTCGATGGCTTGTAGGTAAAGCCGCGCCAGTTCATCCATCTGGTCCTTGTTAGACATCGCCAACCCTCCTGCTGGGCGGCACTGTAGCACAAAAAAGGCCCCGGTGGTTTCACCGGGGCCTTCATCATTTGAAAGTAGAACAGACTACTCTGCGTCTTCTTTCTTTTCTTTCTTCTCAGGAACGATCTCTTCGCCGGTTTCCTGATCGACAACTTTCATCGACAGGCGGACCTTGCCGCGATCGTCAAAGCCCAGCAGTTTGACCTTTACTTCCTGACCTTCCTTCAGAACGTCCGACGGATGGTTCAGGCGGCGGTTTTCAATCTGGGACACGTGGACCAGGCCGTCGCGCTTGCCAAAGAAGTTCACGAAGGCACCGAAGTCGACGATCTTGACCACTTTACCGGTGTAGATCTGACCTTCTTCCGGCTCGGCCACGATCGAATAGATCATGTCATAGGCCTTCTGGATCGATTCACCATCCGGCGAGGCGATCTTGATGACGCCGTCGTCGTTGATGTCGACCTTGGCACCCGAAACCTCAACGATTTCGCGGATGACCTTACCGCCCGATCCGATCACTTCGCGGATCTTGTCGGTCGGGATGTTCATGGTCTCGATGCGCGGAGCGTGGACCGAGAATTCGTTGGTCTCGGACAGGGCTTTGCCCATCTCACCCAGAATGTGCATCCGGCCCTCTTTGGCCTGTGCCAAAGCGGTTTCCATGATCTGCGGCGTGATACCAGCGACCTTGATGTCCATCTGCAGCGAGGTGATGCCGTTTTCGGTACCCGCCACTTTGAAGTCCATGTCGCCCAGGTGGTCTTCGTCACCCAGAATGTCGGTCAGAACAGCGTACTCGCCGTCATCTTCCAGGATCAGACCCATGGCCACACCGGCAACTGGTGCTTTCAGCGGAACACCAGCATCCATCATCGACAGCGAACCGCCGCAGACGGAAGCCATCGAAGACGAGCCGTTGGATTCAGTAATCTCCGACACCACCCGTACGGTGTAGGGGAAGTCAGTCGGCGCAGGCAGAACCGCCTGCAGCGCGCGCCATGCCAGCTTGCCGTGGCCGATCTCACGACGGCCGGGCGAACCCACGCGGCCGACTTCACCAACCGAATAGGGAGGGAAGTTGTAGTGCAGCAGGAAGTTCGATTTGAAGTTGCCATGCAGCGCGTCGATGAACTGCTCATCGTCGCCGGTGCCCAGCGTGGTCACGGCCAGCGCCTGCGTTTCACCACGGGTGAACAGGGCGGAACCGTGTGTACGCGGCAGCAGCGAGGTTTCGGCTTCGATGGCACGAACATCGGTGGTCGAACGACCGTCGATGCGCTTGCCGCCTTTGACAACGTCACCGCGAAGGATGCCGGCTTCCAGCTTTTTCATCGCGGAACCCAGGTTCGCGTCTTCCAGCTGTTCCTCGGTCAGCGCTTCTTTGATCGCTTCACGGGCCGCGGCAACAGCGGCAGTGCGCTCTTGCTTGTCGGTGATCGCGAATGCGGCGCGCATCTGCTCTTCACCTGCTGCGGAAACAGCAGCGTAAAGCTCAGAGTAATCGGGGGCGACGAACTCAAACGGCTCTTTTGCGGTTTCTTCGGCCAGATCGATGATCAGATCCAAAACCGGCTGGATTTGCTCGTGCGCGAAGTTCACGGCACCCAGCATTTCAGCCTCGGACAGTTCGTAAGCTTCCGATTCCACCATCATCACGGCGTTTTTGGTGCCGGCAACAACCAGGTCCAGACGCTGTTCGGGATTCAGGCGCAGGTCCTGCATGTCGTCGACGGTCGGGTTCAGGACGTATTCGCCATCCACGAAACCAACGCGGGCACCGGCGATCGGGCCCATGAACGGCGCGCCGGAAATGGTAAGAGCAGCGGATGCCGCGATCATCGCAACGATGTCGGGGTCGTTGACCAGATCGTGGCTCAGCACGGTGCACATCACCAGAACTTCGTTTTTGAAGCCGTCAACGAACAGCGGGCGGATCGGACGGTCGATCAGACGCGCGGTCAGCGTCTCTTTCTCGGTCGGGCGCGCCTCGCGCTTGAAGAAGCCACCCGGAACTTTACCGGCGGCATAGTATTTCTCTTGGTAGTGGACGGTAAGCGGGAAAAAATCCTGACCGGGCTTTTGCTGCTTGGCAAAGGTCACGTTGGCCATGACGCTGGTTTCGCCCAGCGTGGCAATCACGGTGCCGTCCGCCTGACGGGCAACCTTGCCTGTTTCCAGTGTAAGCGTATCTTCGCCCCACTGCATAGATTTCTTAGTTACATCAAACATATGCGTATCCTAGAACGGAGCACTCCCGCCCCTGCGGGTCTCCGGTTTGCATGGCGGCCCCATTGCCGCCGACCCCACTTTATCTTCCATTCGAGTGCCGGGGTCAGGGCACAACGTCTCAGATACCCGCGCGCATACATGAGAATGCGTTGAAAGGAAAGGGGAACCGCTGCGATTGGCAGAAACGTGCAGACTGGAATTTAAGCACCCTGCGCTGCGCTTTTTTTGGGGCTGCGAAATGTCAGTTCCCAAGGGGCGTAAGATTCAAAAAAATGAATGAGTTTTGAAAAAACTGTATGCAGTGTAGACTGTTAACACTGAACCCACGGTCGAAGAGACGGGAATACGCCAAGGGGGTAACATACTCATATCCGTCAGCCGGCCGACTACCTTGGCGTTTGCAGCTTGCGAGCAAAGGGGCAAAGTATGGCTCAAACCAAGAAAATGCTGGATCCGGATCCGCGGATCTACGATTTCGAAACCGAGTATGAATTGGGTCAGGACAACGTCCGTCCATTCGGTTTAGATATCCACAACCCGGTTTTCCTGATCTCGAGTATTTTGATCTTTGCGTTCGTCTTGATCGCATTGGCCAATCAAGAGGCCGCGGCCGCCTTTTTTGGCTGGCTCAGGCCATGGCTCACCAGCACGTTTGACTGGTTCCTCGTCCTGTCAGTTAACGCCATCACCCTGTTCTGTCTGGTTCTGATCGTTCTGCCTGTCGGCAAAGTCAGGATCGGCGGCAAGGACGCCAAGCCTGACTATTCCTATGCCGGATGGATCGCGATGATGTTCGCCGCCGGTATTGGTATCGGTCTGCTGTTTTTCGGCGTGATGGAGCCGGTTTACTACAACTTTGCCGAAGGCGGGAACGCCCGGCCCCTGGGTATCGACATCGCAGTGCCCGGCAATGAGTATATTGGTATTGTTGGCACGATCCATCATTGGGGCCTTGAAGGCTGGGCGGTTTATGCCGCGGTTGGTTTAAGCCTTGCGATCTTTGCCTACAACCTTGACCTGCCTCTAACTTTGCGCTCGGCTTTCTATCCGCTTCTGGGTGAGCGTGTGTGGGGCTGGTGGGGTCATCTCATCGACACACTGGCGGTGTTTGCCACGCTGTTCGGTCTTACCACCTCTCTGGGTCTTGGGGCGCAGCAAGTTGCTGCTGGATTGTACGAGGTATTCGGTATCGAACCCAGTCCAACCGTCACTGTCCTGCTGATCATCGGCATTACGCTGATCGCGCTTGGTTCAGTCCTGCTGGGTATGGATGCGGGCGTGAAACGGCTAAGTGAGATCAACATGATCATGGCCGTTGGTCTGTTCCTTTTCGTCATCATTGTCACCGGAGTGGGTACAGCCATTTCGCGGTATTTCAACGTGATGGTGGATTACGTGACCCATCTGCCGGCACTGTCCAACCCGTTCGGGCGAGAAGACACCAGTTACTTCCACGGTTGGACGACCTTCTACTGGGCCTGGTGGATCGCGTGGTCGCCTTTTGTGGGCATGTTCATCGCCCGCATTTCCAAGGGCCGCACGGTGCGTGAGTTCATCCTCTGCGCGCTACTGGCCCCCACGGCGGTCTGCGCCCTGTGGATGTCGACCTTCGGCGGCGCCGCTATCGACATGCTGAATGCAGGCGGAGCCGAAGGCGTACGCGCCACTGTGATCGACAGCTATGCCCCCGAGGGCGCCCTGTTTGGGTTCCTAAAGGAACTGCCGCTTTATGGCATCATCGCGCCGATCGCCCTGATTTTGATTGTTGTGTTCTTTGTGACCTCATCGGATTCAGGTTCGTTGGTGATTGATACGATTACCGCCGGAGGCAAGATGGATGCGCCGGTGATCCAACGGGTGTTCTGGTGTACGCTCGAGGGTCTAGTGGCGATTGCTCTGCTCTTGGGCGGCGGTCTTGCGGCTCTGCAAGGGGCGGCAGTGTCGACAGGCATCCCGTTCACACTGGTGGTTCTGATGATGTGCTATTGCCTGTGGCTGGCATTGAAATCGGAAAAAGCCAAGATGTAGCAGCGTATCTTGTATGTAGGGCCTTCCAGCCCTGGCGACATGGCAACTCCAAAAAAAACGCCCGCTGTTTCGCGGGCGTTTTGATATCAGCTTGATCAGCTCTGATCTTAGCGGCGGATGCCCAGCTTTTTGATCAGGTCCTGATAGCGTGCTTCTTCCTTACCCTTCAGGTAGTCCAGCAGCTTACGGCGCTGGGCGACCATTTTCAGCAGACCGCGACGACCGTGGTTGTCTTTCTTGTGGGTCTTGAAGTGCTCGGTCAGGGTGGTGATGCGCGAGGTCAGGATGGCAACCTGGACTTCAGGCGAACCGGTGTCGCCCTCTTTGGTGCCGAATTCTTTCATGACGCGTGCTTTTTCAGCGGCAGTAATCGACATCGGGGTCTCCTTCAAAGGTTAGAGTTAATGGCGCAGGCCGGGATGTCGTCCAGCACAGGCCCATGGAGAAAACCGCACCGATTCCGATGCGGATGGGCGCGTATAGGCGCTTTTGGCGCGAATGGCAAAGGGATTCTGACGGCTCAGCCAGCGGGCAGGTATTCCGCCAATTCGGCCTCAGTCAGTAACTGGATGTCGTCCAACGTCAACCCGTCGGCCCCGAACAGATGCGCGACCTCGTGGCCGTTGAGGCTGACGCGGGTCAGGTTCTCATTCTCGGGGTCCTGCTCGATTTCGATCTCGGGAGGATTCTGATCTTCCCAGGTGATCAGAAGGCGGTCCTCACCGGGTTGAAAGCCCATCACGGTGATTTCGGAATTCTCCGTGTCGGCGATGATCTCATCCGCGCCTGCACCTCCGGTCGCGACGTCGCCATCTTTGGCCAGTATCGTGTCCTCCCCTGCGCCGCCGTTCAAATAGTCCGATTCGCCGTTATCCTCATCACCCAGCAGCAAGTCGTCGCCATCGCCGCCAAAGAGGGAATCTTCACCCTCACCGCCGGTCAGAGTGTCATCACCATAACCGCCATGCAGGGCATCATTGCCGTCTCCGCCGTTCAGATCATCGTCGCCCTGACCGCCATACAGCGCGTCGTTGCCTTCGCCGCCCTGCAATTGGTCGTCGCCGAAGTGACCGTAGAGCCTGTCATCGCCCTCATCCCCAAACAGGGTGTCATCGTCTGCCTCGCCATGCAGTAGGTCATTGCCCTGGCCGCCAAACAGAGTGTCCTCACCTTCGGCTCCGTGCATCACGTCGTCGCCATCGCCACCCATGATGTGGTCATCACCGCTATAGCCGTTGATCTGGTCCGTGCCGTCCTGCCCGGTTATGACATCGGCGTTGTCGCTTCCGGCGATCACCAGATCACCTTCATGTTCCGAGATCACCGTTCCGCCGGTGGTCGTGTCGTGGCTGTCCTGCGCCGGCTCGACGCTCTCGCCCACATCAAGGAACTCACCTTCGCCGATCTCGGTCTGGCTTTCGTCCTCCGCGCCCTCGTCCTGCTCATCTTCTTCGATGAACGCATCCCCAATGGCGTATGCCGCGCCGCCGACGGCGGCCAATCCGATCAACCCGGCCAGAAACATATCGAACCCTCCGAAAGAAATGAGACGCCTTGGCGGCACTGTTCCATTCGAACGGTTCATCGGTCAAAGCATAGCTGGCCGAGTGGTTAACCCTTTGTCACCAGAGTTCGGGCTGCTGTGTATAGGCGATGTAAAGCGGATGTTTGGGGTGCCCGGCTTTGGACAGGCCCAGATGAAACAGAGGTTGCCCGGTGCCGCGCAGCAGCGCCTCAACCGCCGGGCCGCGGTCCAGATGCGCGCCGTGGGTGCCCCAGGCGGCAATGACCTGATCGGCCCATGTTGCGCCGTCCAGAATGGCCGCGTCGTTTGCCGGACCGACCGGATCAGCGGCGGCGCGCATCTTGCGCGGATCGGTGTCGCGCCAGGCAAAGATGTTGGTGACCTGAAACGCCCCGAACCCCAGCGCCCGTGCGCGGCGTTCGCAACGCTCGACCGTCGGGTCATTCTGCACCTCGGTTGCGGTTGACGGGTTCAGCATCACAAACAGCGCCTTATGCCCTACCGGATCCCAAACACGGGTCAGGCTATAGCGGTACTTCTCGCAATCCGAGTAGACAGCGGTCGAGGGCGCATCGCCCTTGGTATGCGTTCGGGTGATCATGCCCTTCGCCTAACACGGAGTTCAGGTGACGAACACCCGGCTTGGGTGCAGCTCGCCGGATTTGTAGATGCCCACCGCTACGGCGTTGCCGTCGAGCGAGGCCCATGCCTCATCGCCATATTCCACGTCCGAAGCCAGAACCATGCCCGGATTGCCGTTGCGCAGACGGGTGGCACCTTCGGGTGTGCATTTCAGCTCGGGCAGGTCCGACAGGCCGGTTTCCAGCGGGTGCAGATAGTCGTCAAGCGCCTCGGTCTTGGCCATCTCGTCGATCTGTTCGATGGACAAGCCGTCCTCGGCCTCAAACGGGCCGGACCAGATGCGGCGCAGTTCTTTGACGTGGCCGTGGCATCCCAAAGCCTCACCCAGATCCCGCGCGATCGAGCGGACATAGCCGCCTTTGCCACAGGTCATCTCCAGCACCACATGGTCTTCATCAGGGCGGTCAACAAGGATCAGTTCTTCGACCCAGAGGGGGCGGGCGGACAGCTCCACCTCCTCGCCATCTCGGGCCATCTTATAGGCGCGTTGCCCGTCGATCTTCACGGCCGAGAACTTGGGCGGGACCTGCATGATATCGCCCAGAAACGGGGCGAGCGCCTGTTTGATATCCTCGTCCGAAGGGCGCGCATCGCTTTGCGCAATCACTTCGCCCTCGGCATCGTCGGTGTTGGTGGCCTGACCCAGACGTACGGTGAAGGTGTAGGCTTTCAGCGCATCAGTGATGTAGGGAACGGTTTTGGTCGCCTCCCCCAAAGCCACGGCCAAAACGCCGGTTGCTTCGGGGTCCAGAGTACCCGCATGGCCTGCTTTCTTGGCGTCCATCGCCCAACGCACTTTGTTGACCACTGCGGTCGAGGTCATGCCCGCAGGCTTGTCCACCACCAGCCAACCGGAAATGTTGCGGCCCTTGCGTTTGCGTCCCATCTTGCACCTTGCCTTTTGCTAAGGCGCGCGGGTTAGCGGATCGTTTTGCCGCTGTCAAACTCAGGGCGCGTCTTCGACGACGCCTACGATTGGCCCTAGTGAGAACCCGATATCCGACCGGTTGCTGGCGCGCTCATACATGCGCGAGATATTTCCATCGAGGAACAGCGCATTCGGCGTTTCCAGCACGTCGCGGAACAGCCTGCCGAACTCATGGAAGGTCACGTAATCCTCGGAAATCGCAAAGACCGTGCGGGTACCATCGGCACTGGTGCCCACACCGTTGCGAATGTAGCGCGAAGTCGAATCGGGCAGGAACCGGGGGTGCAGTTTGCCGTCGATCACCAGCATCGGGCCGGATTGGGTGGCAAATCGGCACTGCGGGGCCTGATCCACGAAAGTGAGCGTTTCCAACACGTCAGCGCGGCCCTCGCGAATGCAGAACACCCCGTTGGGCAACAATCCGAAATTGCCCGGCCCGGCATTCGGGATCACACGCATCTTCTCTTGCCCGTTTTCCACATAGTGGCCGACGGGCGAGCGGTCGTCGTGATACATGCCCGCATTCATCGCAAAGACCAGCCGTTTGCCTTCGGGCGCGAGCGTGTCGTTTACAGATGAGAAATGCCCAAGCAGTTCGCCTTCGTCATCGTTCAGAAACAGGCGTATGTCTTCCGAGGCATCGACCTCGCAGACCGTGTACCGCTTGTCCTCATGGGTAAGCTTTTCACAGGTGACCGCATGGGCCTGCGCGGCCCAGAGAACCGCGCCAAGTGTTACGAGTGCCCGGATCACTCGTCCAGATCGCGGCGCACCGCGTCCTGTTCGAACATACGGCGGGTGTCTTCCAGACGGTCAAACGTGTCATCCAGACGGAACCGCAGATCGGGTGAGAATTTCAGGTTCAGCTTTTTGCCGATCATGCGCCGTAGTTCACCCTTGTTACGGGCGAGCAGGTCGATCACATCCTCTTGGCCCTTGCCGCCCAGCGGCAGCACATAGGCGGTGGCGATCTTGAGATCGGGCGAGGTGCGGACCTCACCTACGGTAATCGACATACGGTTCAGGTCGGGGTCGTGGACATCTCCGCGCGCCAGAACTTCGGACAGGGTGCGGCGGATCAGTTCGCCGACACGCAGTTGCCGTTGGGACGGGCCGGGGCCATCGTGGAATTTGTTCTTTGCCATAAACCCCGATCTAAGCGCAAAGCAGGGCTTTGCCAAGCGGGCGCGAACCGGGTAGGAGGCTTTGAGCCGACTTAGCGAAAAGGACCAGCGCAATGACCCATATTCCGGGGATCGTTATCACAGGGGCTTCGGGCCGTATGGGGCAGATGCTGATCAAGACCGTGACTGATAGCGATCAGGCCCGTCTGGTTGGTGTAGTCGAGCGCGCGGGCCATGACTGGATCGGTCAGGACGTGGGCACCGCCATGGGCGGCCCCGCGCTGGGCGTGACTGTGACGGACGATCCGCTGGAGGCGTTCGCACAGGCGCAGGCCGTGATCGACTTCACCGCGCCCGAAGCGACGCTGGAGTTTGCTGCTTTGGCCGCGCAGGCGCGGTGTGTGCATGTGATCGGCACCACCGGCATGACCGAAGAACAGATCGCTGCCCTCGAGCCTGCCTCGCGCCATGCGGTGATCGTGCGGGCGGGGAATATGAGCCTTGGTGTCAATCTGCTGGTGCAACTGACCAAAAAAGTTGCCGCTGCGCTGGATGAGGATTTCGACATCGAAGTCATCGAAGGCCATCACCACCATAAGGTCGATGCGCCCTCGGGCACTGCGCTGATGCTGGGTGAAGCCGCTGCCGAGGGGCGTGGTGTCAAGCTGCCGGATGTGGCCGACCGGGGCCGCGATGGCATCACCGGCGCCCGTAAACGCGGAGACATAGGCTTCCACGCCATTCGCGGCGGAGACATCGTGGGCGAACATGACGTCCTGTTCGCTGCGCCTGGCGAACGGATCGTCCTGCGCCATCTGGCCACCGACCGCGCAATATTTGCCCGCGGTGCGCTGAAAGCCGCGCTCTGGGGGCAGGGCAAGGCACCGGGTCAGTATGACATGGTGGATGTGCTGGGGCTCTAAACCAACACAACCAATGAGATTTTCTGAACATGGGCTTTACCTGACACCGGGACTCGATCCATGCTTGCTTCGTAAGGCAAGGGGGAAGAGTGCTTTGGTCAAGTCTGTTGCAGGGGCGTTTCTGCTTTCGCTGGCCGCTGGTAGCGTTTTGGCCGAAGACCAACAGGTGGTTTGCACGGTCGAGGGCTGCAAGGAAATCACGTTGCAAAAGCCCCGCTTCAGCGAATCCAGCGCGTTTTCGGTGCAGCAAGTTTGGGGTGTGGTGGACAGCATCCTGGCCGTGTCCGGCCTGTTGCCGAATTTCGAGGTGCTTGAAACCACCGAGGTCGATAACGCAGCGGCTGTAATCTTCAAAGAACAACGGTACTTGGCATTCAACCCGGACTGGCTGTCGCAATACGAAGCGGACCCGAACGCCTATTGGCAGCTTTATGGTGTGATCGCCCATGAGGTCGGTCATCATCTTCAGGGACATACGATCATCGAAGGAGGGTCGCGCCCGCCCACCGAATTGGAGGCAGATGAATATGCCGGATTCGTTCTCGCTGCACTTGGGGCCAACCTGACGCAGGCTCAGTCCCTGTGGGAGACCTTGCCCGCACAAGGGTCAGCGACCCATCCGCCCCGCCATCAGCGCCTTGCAGCGGTTGAGCGCGGATGGCTGCGACGCACTGGGCAGGCACCATCCACTGCGACGCCAACGGCTCAGCCGCCTGCGCCCGAAGTGCCACCGCCACCGGGTTGGCTTATGAACAGCTGCACCGGTATTTCGGTTGCCGGGCAGTGGGCGGATTTGTGTTTCAGTTCAGTTTTGAAGGCACAGGGCAGCAACAACTATGGCCCTCGAAATGTGACGGACCAGGATCACCGCACCGCTTGGGTGGAAGGCGCGCCGGGGCATGGGTACGGTGAAGCATTCGTTCTGGCTTTTGATTCACCCACGCAGATCAACCGCTGGGCAATTCGGAACGGCTATGCCAAATCTGAACGGACCTTCATCCGCAACAGTCGTGTGCGCGAGCTGAAGTTGAGCTTTTCGAATGGTTCCACGACGTCTTTCACCATTGACGACACATCTGACTGGCAAGAGACCAGTGCTTTGGCCAACTATGGTGCCGTATCCTGGGTCGTGTTCGAGATCACCGATGTCTACCCCGGCACGCATTATCAGGACACGGCGATTACCGAGCTTGTCTTCGAGTGATCGTCAAAGATCCTTAACCTTGTCCGCGCGCAGCGGGCAGGCGAGATAGACGCCGAATTCTTTGCCGATATCTGCGCTGACGCGGGCGTGAACCGCGCCTTGCCGGTCGAGAAAGCGCTGGTTGTCTTCGACCGGGAAAATCCCCTCATGCCAAATGCCGGGATGGATATAGAGGCCGCGAGACCCATCGCACCAGAACGCCACCACTTTGTCTGGCGTCAGATTATCGCCGGGCAAGGCGGCGGGGATGATGAAGGGCTTGTTGTCCAGCGGCCAGAACATCTGTCCACCGTCTGGGTGATAGTTCATGTGCCACAAAAGGACTTGATCGCGCGGTGCGCTCTGCCGCTCGACCTGTGCCTGCTGAGGATCAGTTGACCAACCCAGTACATAGTGGCCGCCCACCGCCTCATTACGGCCGTAGAGGACATCGCCTTTCCACTGCCCATGGAACGTGCCTTCGACCCAGCCGGCTTCATCTCCGGTGCCTTCGTCGATGGGCCGCCAGCCTTGCTGCGGCCAGCGGGTGATCTCGATCTCGAACCCTTCGGGGTCATCGACCAGACAGCCATAGCCTTTGACCGAAGCGTCCGTGGCGCGGATCAGAGGAACCTCGTGCCACGCAGCGAGGGTTTGGTGCTGGCTTCAAAGATATATTCCGGGGCGTTCATGGCGTACCCATATGCTTGTCGACCATACGCTGCACCATCGGGGCGAAATGTGCAAAGTCAGGGGTTTCCATATCCGCGCGCTTTCCGGCCTCATCGAGATATCGCACCTGAATGATCTCTTTAAGGTTCGGGTTGGCCTCGAACGCGGTCACTTCCTCGGAACTCATCGGGCCGCCTTGCAGTTCCAGCGTGTGGACCGAGGCGGCGGACAACCGGTTGAAATACTCGGGCTTTGTGGCGCAAAGATACCGTTTGGCCGCCACATGGTAGCGGCAGCAATCGGTGATGACGGACGGAAAGAACTGCTCAAGTACTTCGGCGCCTGCATCTTCGTGATGGCGGTCCTCGGTGTCATCAGGATGATAGGTTCCGAATTCCGAGGTGAAATGGCCGATGTCATGCAGGAGAGCTCCCACAATGATCTCTTCGGGCATGCCGTTTTGTTCGGCGATGGTGGCCCCTTGCAGCATGTGCTCGGCCATGGTCACGGGCTCGCCCAGATATTCCTCGCCACCACGGCGGTCGAAGACATCGCCGATGAAGGCCACGATGTTGTCGCGGTTCAGGGTCGTGAAATCGGGTTTCATTCCGCCGCCTCCGGTTGCGCCATGTCCATAGCGGCCAGAGTGGACAGCAACCCGTCCTTATCGGCGTAGCAGCCCTGCAGCCACCGCGACCCTGCGCCCGAGTAGCCAAGTCGCGCATGCAGCACGCGGGTGTTGTCGACGATGAAGCTCTCGCCCGGTTCAAGCTTGAACGACACGCCCATCGCAGGGTCGTCGATGATGTCCCCCAGCTGGCGGTAGGCGGCGTAATAGGCCTCCATCTTGTCGAAGGGCACATCCACAAAGGGCGCGGAGGAGCGATTGTTGAACCGGATGCCGATGATTTCGCCATCGGGTGACAGCTCGATCATCGGACGGCGTGAGCGCAGGCAAACCCCGTCCGAACCTTTGTATTCGAACCGCGCCGGGAAGCCTGCCAACAACGCAAAGCCCTCGGGGTTCTGGTCGCGCAGCTTTTCTGCGGCGCGGAACCCGTCAACGACGATCGAGTCGCCGCCCTCGGCGCTGTTTTCAAGACAGTAGAGGATTTGCAGCGTCGGCACCGGATCGCGATAGGGATTGTCGGTATGGGCCTGCAACCCGAGCCCGGTATAGGCGAGGTTGGTCGGGTTCACCTCGGTCCGGACCTCGAAATAGGGGCCGTAGTTGGTCTCACGCACATAGCCGAACAGGTCGGCCACTTTCAGAAGCGATTCGGGCTCGGTCGGGCCGTCGGTCAGTTTGGCAAAACCGTATTCGGCCACAGCCGCCAGCCAGTTGCGTTTGGCGCTCGGGTCGGCGTGAACCGCGTTCCAGTCGCCGCTTGGGGCCGTGATACCGCTCTCCCATGTGGTGATGCCGGGGGCGATGCGCCCGAACGGGGCGCTTTGATCGCGATCGTAAACATGATCGGCCAGCCATGCGGCGGGGAAGGTGACGGTTTTACCTTCCGGCTGGAAGGTGACGCTCAGGTCACCGTCGATCACCTCGGCCGCGCTGACTGAGGTGTTTTCGGGAATGTCGCCAATGGTGATCAGACGCTGCCCGTTGCCCGGCGCGCGGGTGTCCGGGTCAAGCGCGTTGTCGCGCAACCAAATGGCATGAAATCGGGTTGAGGTTCCGTCGGTGAATTCAATAGTCACAACCGAAGGGTCATAGGTGGCGGTGCGCAGCATGAGGTCTCTCCTGTTCAGCGCGGGCTTTACTTGAAGTGGATACGCCCCCCGTGCCATTATCACAATTAATGCTTATTTCGTCTGAGGGTTGGTTTTTCTAATGGCTAAGGAAAAGATCGGTTTGCCGCCTCTTGACTGGCTGCGGGTGTTCGAGGCGGCTGGTCGACTGGGCGGTTTCTCGGCCGCTGCACGTGAGTTCGGTTTGACGCAGGCCGCGGTCAGCCAGAGGATTGGCAACCTTGAGGCCTGGCTAGGGCGTACGCTTTTTGTGCGCGAGGCGCGGGGCGTGTCGCTGACCATCGAAGGCGAAAGCTATCTGCCGCTGGTGCAGGACAGCCTGCAGGCGCTGGAGCGCAACACCGAAGACCTGTTCGGCAAATCCCCGCGCGAGCTGCGGGTCGCGGGGCTTTCCTCACACATCCACGCACTGGTTCTGCCAGCCTTGCCTGCCTTTCTGAACATGCGGCCCAAGGCGCGGGTGATGACGGATTCGGTGACACGCAGAACGTCGCTGGAGGAAGAGCGGACATGGCTGCAAATCCGCTACGGTCGCGGTGTCTGGCCGGGGCGCAAGGCCAAGCTGATCGCGCCCGAGGTGCTGGCCCCGATGGCCGCGCCGGAAGTGACTTGGGGCGCGCCCGTGATTGATCTGCGGGGCGAGCGGCCCGGCTGGCAGGACTGGGCGCAGGGCGCGGGGATCAAGGACCTGCCGCAGGGCCGGATCAGTTTTGATTCCGTCGGGCACGCGATGAAGGCAGCGCGGCAGGGGTTGGGGGTTGTTCTGGGATCAGTGCCCCTCGCTGCTGAAAGCTTGCAGTCGGGGCGTTTGCGCAGGCTGGACCTGCCAGAGCTGAAGACCAAGGATGGCTATTGGCTGACATGGCCTGAGGATCGGGCCAAATCGAAAAAGCAACGCGCGTTGTTGGATGATTTCCTGCAAGCGCTGCGGGGGTAAACCATCAGAAGTCGATGGCGATGCCCTTTTTCTCCCAATCGCCGTAGCGCGCCGGGTCTGGTCCGTCACGTCCGCCCAGCTCTTTCGGCATGTCTTTTGCCTCGGCTTCGGCCTTGCGGCGGCGCTCGGCGGCCTCGGCCAGTGCGCGCTGGGCTGCGGGCGGCAGATCTTTGGTATCGTCACTCATGACATCGGGTTCCTTTCCGGTCACGGTCTTGATATACGCCACCGTCCGCCAAAGGCAATGCGGACCACAAGCACATCAAAAGGCGGTTCCATGTCCGACAATTCAACGGCGGCGCGACGCAGCGCGATCTATCTGCTGGATCAGATTTTGGGCGAAGGGCGGCTTTTGTCCGAATGTCTGGCCGCAGGCGCGCTGGACCGTCTGGCCCCGGAAGACCGGGCACGGGCGCAGCGCCTGACGCTGGAAACCCTGCGCGGGCTCGAGCGCGCGGACCGGCTGCTCGACAATCACCTAAACCGTACCCCCGCGCTGACCGTCCACAATGCATTGCGTCTGGGCGCGGTCGAGCTATGCCATGGCGAGGCCGCCCATGGTGTGGTGAATTCCATGGTCGAAATTGTTGCCCGCTCGCGCAAGCATGGTCGCCTTAAGGGATTGGTCAATGCAGTGCTGCGCAAGGTAGCCGCCGAAGGGCCAGACGCGTGGCCCAAGATGCGCGTGCCACGCTTGCCGGACTGGCTGCGTGATCCGCTGGTCATGGCTTGGGGGGCAGAGGCCGTTTCTGGTATGGAGCAAGCGCATTTCGCAGCCGCCCCACTGGATCTGACGGCCAAACCGGGGGCGGATGCGCCGGGTATAGCTCTGCCGACCGGGTCAATGCGGGTGCAGGATGCGGGGCAGGTTTCGGCCTTGCCGGGCTACAACTCGGGCGATTGGTGGGTGCAGGATGCGGCGGCGGCGATGCCGGTGCGCGTGCTGGCCCCGCAGGCTGTTGAGAAAATCCTCGACCTTTGCGCCGCGCCGGGGGGCAAGACGCTACAATTGGCCGCTGCTGGTGCCGAGGTGACGGCGCTGGATATCTCGGAGCAGCGGTTGGAACGGGTACGCGAAAACCTCACGCGCACCGGGTTGGAGGCAAGCGTTATCGCGGGCGACGCGCTGGAACATCAGGGTCAGTATGATGCGATCTTGCTGGACGCGCCCTGTTCGGCAACCGGTACGATCCGCCGCCACCCGGATCTGCCCTTTGCCAAGGATGGCTCGGAGTTCGGCGGTCTGATCGAGTTGCAGACCCAGATGCTGGCCCATGCCTGGAGCCTGCTCAAACCGGGCGGGCGGTTGGTCTATTGCACCTGCTCTTTGCTGCCTGACGAGGGCGAGGTGCAGGTCGAAGAGGCGCTGGACATGTACCCGGACATGACCGTGGATCGCGACGCGCTGACCCTCGATGGGGTCGAGCCGGAGTGGATCACCGAGGAAGGCGGCCTGCGTCTGCGGCCCGATTATTGGCCGGATCGCGGCGGGATGGATGGATTCTACATCGCCTGTCTGAACAAATCCGCCTGAGCGCATGCTTTTCGATGACTTGACGATCGGCGCGGTCTATCGTTGGGTCTCAAGCGCCAGCAGAGCGCAAGAGGCAGAGTAACGAGCGTCATGTCAGATACGGACACCATGACCAGCCGATGGATGCGGTTCCAGAACCGTCTCTATGCGCGCCTGAGCCAGCGGCAAAAGGCGGTCACGGGGTTTGTCACGCAGCCTGAACCGCGCACCGTCGGGTCTTTTGCCCGTGGTCGTCAGCTGGTGGCGGGCAATCTGCTGTTCTCCGGATATCTCGTCGAGGCGCAGGATACTGGCCTGTGGGAAGTCACAGCCCCCAGTCTGGGCTTTGACGATGAGAGGCACGGCTTCGCCTGGCTGGATGATCTGGCGGCCGTCGGTGATATGCGGGCGCGAGACAAGGCGCAGCGCTGGGTCTGGGGCTGGATCGAGGTGCATGGGCGCGGGCAGGGCCCCGGATGGGTTCCCGATCTGACCGGACGGCGTGTCATGCGCTGGATCAACCACGCGTCCTTTTTGCTGCGGGGCGCAGATGAGGCGCAGAGCAAACTGTTTTTCCGGTCTCTCGCGCAACAAACATGGTTTCTGTCTAAACGCGCCCATGCCGCAACGCCGGGTTTGCCAAGGTTCGAGGCACTGGCTGGTCTGGTCCAGGCCGGGCTGGCTCTGCAGGGGCTGGAGGGGATGGCCGATCCCGCCCTGCGTGCGTTGGCGCGCGAATGCGAACGGCAAGTCGACAAACAGGGCGGGATCCCGACGCGCAACCCCGAAGAGTTGCTTGAGGTGTTTACGCTACTCGGCTGGACCTCCGCCGCCCTCAGCGATCTTGGGCGCGGCACGCCGGTGGCGCAGGCCGCAGCGATCAAGCGGATCGCGCCTACCCTGCGCAGTTTGCGCCATGCGGATGGAGCTCTGGCCCGGTTCCATGGCGGCGGACGCGGGATCGAAGGCCGGTTGGAACAGGCGCTGGCCCAAAGCGGGGTCAAGCACAAGGCGGCAACCGAATTGCCAATGGGCTTTGCCCGGCTGTCTGCCGCCCGCACGACCGTGATCGTTGATGCCAGCCCTCCGCCCGTCGGCGCGGCCTCGCTGAACGCGCATGCCTCAACCACGGCGTTCGAGCTGACCTCGGGCCGGCGTCCGCTGATCGTGAATTGCGGCTCCGGGGCCAGTTTTGGACTGGATTGGCGTCGGGCGGGACGAGCCACGCCGTCTCATTCCACGCTCTGTCTGGATGGATATTCCAGCGCGCGTCTCGCTAAACCTGTAACGGGCAGTGAGCGGCAGGCGCTGGTGGATGCGCCACAAGACGTCCCCGTGGATTTCGAGGACGCGTTCGAGGGCATCCGCTTCATGGTCGGCAATGATGGCTATACCAAGGTTTTCGGCCTGACCCACGCGCGCACGTTCGAGCTGCGCTTTGACGGGCGTGAGCTGACGGGCGAGGATATCCTGCTGACAACAAGCGACAAATCCAAGCGGCAGTTTGACAAGGCGATGGATGCCTCGGGTCTTTCAGGTGTCGGGTTTGATATCCGGTTTCATCTGCACCCGGATGTGGATGCGGCCGTTGATTTGGGTGGTTCGGCGGTGTCGATGGCCCTCAAAAGCGGTGAGATCTGGGTTTTCCGCCATGATGGCGTGGGAAAATTGTCCGTCGAGCCAAGCGTTTACCTTGAAAAAGGGCGTTTAAAGCCGCGCGCGACAAAACAGATCGTTCTATCTGGCCGCGCAATGGAGTATGCGACGCGCATCCAGTGGACGTTGAGCAAGGCGCAGGATACAGCCTATGCCGTGCGCGACATGCACCGGGACGAACCCGAATTCGACTGACGCCAAAAGGACCTTTGGACCCATGACCGACCTTCACCCCGTGCGCCGCGCGTTGCTTTCCGTTTCCGACAAGACCGGGCTGATCGAGCTGGGAAAGGCGCTGGCCGAGCGCGGGGTTGAGCTGCTGTCCACCGGGGGGACCGCCAAGGCCCTGCGCGATGCGGGGCTTGAGGTTCGGGACGTCAGCGAGATCACCGGCTTCCCCGAGATGATGGATGGTCGGGTCAAAACCCTGCACCCGATGGTTCATGGTGGCCTTTTGGCGCTGCGCGACAATGACAGCCACGTGGCGGCCATGGAAGAACATGGCATTGGTGCGATCGACCTGCTGGTCGTGAACCTCTACCCGTTCGAGGCGACAGTGGCCAAAGGGGCCGACTATGACACCTGCATCGAGAATATTGATATCGGCGGTCCGGCGATGATCCGCGCGGCGTCCAAGAACCACGCTTTTGTGAACGTGGTTGTGGATGTCGAAGATTATTCATCGCTGCTGGACCAGTTGGAAGAGAACTATGGCAAGACGTCCTATGGCTTCCGCCAATGGTTGGCTCAAAAGGCCTATGCCCGCACAGCGGCCTATGACACAGCTGTTTCGAACTGGATGGCTGATGCCCTACAGCTGGAGGCCCCCAAGCGCCGTGCCTTTGCCGGTGAGCTGAAACAGACCCTGCGCTATGGCGAGAACAGCCACCAGCAGGCGGCGTTTTATACCGATGGCACCAACCGCCCCGGCGTGGCGACCGCCTTTCAGCATCAGGGCAAGGAACTGAGCTACAACAACATCAACGACACCGACGCAGCCTTTGAGCTGGTTGCCGAGTTCAACCCTGCCGACACTGCCGCCTGCGCGATTATCAAACACGCCAACCCCTGCGGTGTCGCGACCGGAGCGACCTTGCTAGACGCGTATAAGTCGGCTTTCGATTGCGACCGGACCTCTGCCTTTGGTGGGATTGTCGCGCTGAACCAGCCTCTGGACGCGGAAACGGCGCAGGAGATCACTGGCATCTTCACCGAGGTCGTCATTGCCCCCGGTGCCTCGGATGAGGCCAAGGAGATCTTTGCCGCCAAGAAGAACCTGCGCCTGTTGACGACTGAGGGTTTGCCGGACGTGACCGCCGGTGGGAAAACCGTGCGTCAGGTGGCCGGTGGCCTTCTGGTCCAAGACAAGGATAACGGGTTTGTCGGAATGGATGACCTGAAAGTGGTCACCAAGAAGGCGCCGACCGACGAACAGATGCGAGACCTGCTGTTTGCTTGGAAAGTCGCCAAACACGTCAAATCCAACGCTATCGTCTACGTCAAGGACGGGGCGACCGTCGGGGTTGGCGCGGGCCAGATGAGCCGCGTCGACTCGGCGCTGATTGCGGCCAAGAAAGCCGAGCGTATGGCTGACGTGCTGGGACTGCCACAGTCGCTGACCATCGGCTCAGCCGTAGCCTCGGATGCGTTCTTCCCTTTCCCTGACGGTTTGATGGAGGCCGCAGAGGCCGGCGCCACTTGCGTGATTCAACCCGGCGGCTCGATGCGCGATGACGAAGTGATCGCGGCGGCGGATGAGGCCGGTTTGGCCATGGTCTTCACCGGCATGCGCCACTTCCGCCACTGATGCGCAGCCGTCTTCTGCTCTGGGCCGCAATCACGGCATTTCTGATCGACCAGATCAGCAAATATCTGGTCGTTCACGTGATGCGCGTGGCTGAGGGCAATATCGACGTTCTGCCGCCGCTGCTTGTTTTCAAATACGGCGAGAATCGCGGGATCAATTTTGGCCTTTTCCAAGGCAACTCAGATGCAGCGCGGTGGGTTCTGATTGGCATTTCCGTGGCCGTCTGTATCGCGGTTGCGATCTGGCTGTGGCGGTCGGCTCCGACCAAGGTGATGCTGCTGAGTGGCGGGCTGCTGATCGGCGGAGCGCTGGGCAATGTGGTTGATCGGGTGCTGTATGGCTATGTTTTGGATTTCCTGAACATGTCCTGTTGCGGCATCAACAATCCCTTCGTGTTCAATCTGGCCGATGTGTTCATCTTTGCCGGTGCCATCGGACTTGTGTTGTTTGACAGTAAAAAGCCCTCGTGACGCGCCCGAAGAGATGCGTTAAAAGCACCTGAAACAGGTTGGAGACTCTGATGCGGTTGTCGCGCGCCCTACTTGCCATGATCCTTGGTGCAGCCGTTGCAGGTTGCAACAACCCCGGCCTGCGCGATCTTGACCCTCCGGGGGAAGGGCCGGATGAGTTCTCCGTGCTGCCGGTCAAACCCCTGACCCAGCCGAAAGACTATGCGTTTCTGCCAGCCCCCACACCGGGCGGTGGCAACCTGACGGATCCGAACCCGAACGCAGACGCCGTAGTGGCCCTTGGGGGCAACGCGTCGGCGCTGAACCCGAATGCGGCGATCCCGTCGTCGGATGCCGCACTTGTAACTGCCTCAAGCCGCTATGGCGTGCCAGCAAACGCGCGCGCCGTGGTCGAGGCAGATGATGAAGCCTTCCGCAAGCGCCGTGGCCGTTGGACCGGTCTGCGCCTGTTCCCGGTCGATCGCTACCAGCAGGTTTACGAACGTCAGTCGATCGATCCCTTTGTCGAGACCGATGCAGCCCGTCGCATTGGGGTAGAGACTCCCTCTTCACCTCCGAATGAATAATTCTTTAACTTTCTGTCATCTCCCTTGATCCCGCCGGGCTCCACCGTAGTTTGAAGTCTAGAAACGAAACGGAGGATGCCCCATGGTTCGGGCTTTGGCACTATCTGCCGCCCTGATTGCAGCCACCCCGGTCCTGGCCGAGGACGGGAAAGAGGCGGTCACAACCTTCACTTTGGACAACGGCATGGATGTCGTTGTGGTCGAGGATCACCGCGCGCCGGTCGTGCAGCACATGGTCTGGTATCGCGCCGGATCGGCAGATGAGCCGATTGGGTCGTCCGGCGTGGCGCATTTCCTCGAACATCTGCTGTTCAAGGGCACCGATACTTTGGCACCGGGCGAGTTCTCGGCCACGGTTGCGGCCAATGGTGGCAATGACAACGCCTTCACCTCCTATGACTACACAGCCTATTTCCAGCGCGTCGCGGCCGACCGGCTGGAGCTGATGATGCAGATGGAATCGGACCGGATGCGCAATATTCGTCTGTCCGAAGACGATATTGCCACCGAACGCGACGTGATTTTGGAAGAGCGTAACCAGCGCACTGACAACAACCCGCGCGCACTGTTTGGCGAACAGATGAACGCAGCGCAGTACCTCAACCACCGCTACGGCGTCCCGATCATCGGCTGGCGGCATGAGATGGAGACGCTGGACATGGAGGACGCGCTCTCCTTCTACCAGACGCACTACGCCCCCAATAACGCCATCCTTGTCGTGACCGGAGATGTCGACCCGGACGAGGTGCGTAGTCTTGCGGATCAGTATTACGGTGTGATCCCGGCCAATCTGGACCTGCCGGAACGCGTCCGCTCGCAGGAGCCTCCGCAAACCGCGGAACGTCGCCTGACCTACAAAGACCCGCGTGTGTCGCAGCCCTATGTGCAGCGCAGCTATCTGGCCCCGGAACGCGATCCGGGCGCACAGGAGAAAGCGGCAGCCCTATTTCTGTTGGCCGAGCTTCTTGGGGGCGGCACGACCTCATATCTGAACGAGAAACTGCAATTCGAAGATCAAGTCGTTACCTATGCAGGCGCGTTTTACCGGGGGGTCTCGCTGGATGACACCACCTTTGACCTTTTGGTTGTTCCGGCCGAAGGTGTCTCGCTGCAAGATGCCGAGGATGCCATGGATCGTGTTGTGGCCGAGTTCATCGCCGAGGGCGTGAACGAAGAAGATCTTGACCGGATCAAGATGCAACTGCGCGCCTCGCAGACTTATGCCCGTGACAATGTGGACGGCATCGGCAACCGCTATGGTCGCGCCCTGACCAGCGGATTGACGGTTGAGGATGTGCAGGCCTGGCCCGACGTCCTGCAGGCCGTGACCGGGGATGAAATCATCGCCGCCGCCCGCGAGGTTCTGCAACTGGAAAGCTCGGTCACCGGCTGGCTGATGAAGGATGATGAGGTGACCCAATGAAACGCATCTTTGCAACCCTGATCGCCTTTGTCATCGCGCTGCCCGCATGGGCCGAGATTGAGATTGAGGAGGTCACCTCTCCCGGTGGAATCACCGCATGGTTGGTCGAGGATCACTCGATCCCCTTCGCAGCGCTCGAGCTGCGCTTTCGCGGTGGTACCTCGCTGGATGACCCGGACAAGCGCGGCGCGGTTTACCTGATGAGTGGCCTGATCGAAGAGGGCGCGGGTGATATGGACGCCCGCACCTATGCGCGCGAGTTGGAGTCGCTGGCCGCCTCATTCACCTATAATGCCGGGGACGACTCGGTTTCGATCTCCGCCCGCTTCCTGACCGAAAACCGGGATGAGGTGATTGATCTGCTGCGCACAACACTGCTTGAGCCGCGCTTTGACGAGGACGCGGTGGAACGTGTGAAGGCGCAGATCCTGTCCGGCCTGCGCTCGGACCAGACCGATCCTAACGATATAGCCGGTCGCAGCTTTGCCGCTATGGCTTATGGCGATCATCCCTACGGGTCTGAGGGCAAAGGCACACTTGAAACCGTGGCGGCGCTGACACGCGACGATGTAGTCACCGCCTATGACAGCGTATTTGCCAAGGATCGCCTCTATGTGGGCGCTGTCGGCGATATCACCGCCGAAGAGCTCGGCGCGCTGCTGGATACCTTGCTGCTGGACCTGCCAGAGACAGGCAAACCGATCCCGGAAAGAGCCGAGGTTCAGATCGAGGGCGGCGTAAGCGTGGTCGAATTCGACACGCCGCAATCCGTGGCGCTGTTCTCGCAGAAAGGGATCGACCGTGATGATCCCAATTTCTTCGCGGCCTTTGTTCTGAATCACATCCTTGGCGGCGGCGGTTTCGAAAGCCGCCTGATGCAAGAGGTGCGCGAAAAGCGCGGCCTGACCTACGGCGTCTATTCTTATCTGGCGCCCAAAGATCTGGCCTCGGTCTATTTGGGTTCAGTTTCGTCCTCCAATGACCGCATCGCCGAAGCCGTCGAGGTGATCCGCGACGAATGGGCCCGAGCAGCGTCCGAGGGTGTAACCCAGAAGGAGTTGGACGACGCCAAGACCTATCTGACAGGTGCCTATCCGCTTCGGTTTGATGGCAATGGGCGGATTGCCGGGATCATGGTCGGGATGCAAATGCAAGGTCTGCCGATCGACTATATCGCGACCCGCAACGACAAGGTGAATGCGGTGACGCTGGATGAGATCAACCGCGTGGCGTCCGAACTGCTGGACCCGGAGGGCCTGCACTTCACCATCGTCGGAAAACCCGAAGGGGTGGACGGCTGACGCCGTCCCCCCCTGCGCTTGCTGGGCAGGGTACCTATTAATAACGAGCGATGCGCCGCTTACCGGATCGGCAACTCTCCGCCTTAACTTACCGTTAACGCGTCTTGGCCATACTTTAGCCAGAAATGTCGAGAATTCTGTGATAATCGGAATATGAGATGAGATTCCCTTGGTCGTCATCTCTTGTCACAGCTAGGGATGGATAGTGACGCTATGGTAGTTGCGATTATGGGATTGGGCACAGTTGCGGGGTTGCTGACCTTTGCGGCAGCTTTGATTCTTGGCCAATCCCTACTCAGCGCCTTTGCACTTTACGTGGTCGCGGGCGTCCTGACCTCGCTGCTGGTCGCCGCAGGGATCTATTTCAGAAGCTCTTGAGGTAGCTGTAGCCGAAACAAAGCCCTACGGCTGAACACTCAGCCTTCAGGCTTTAGCCCTTTTTGCCGCACGCAGCATCTGACCCATCATCTGCCCAAACTTGCCCGAGCCGCGCTGATACAAGGCTCCATCAACCGCCATTACCGTGCCGCTAATATAGCTGGCCATGTCAGAGCTGAGGAAGAGGCAAGCATTGGCCACGTCCTGCGGTTGGCCCCAACGGCCCAATGGAACGTCCTTGCGCAGCGCTTCGCCCGCATCGGGTGTTGGCGCAAGGCGTTTGGCCCCTTCGGTGCCCTCGATAAAACCAGGCACGACCGAGTTCACACGGATGCCTTCGACGCCCCATTCCATGGACAGGGTTCGGGTGATCTGATCAACACCCGCCTTTGCCGCGCAGACATGCGCCTGCCCTTCGTACGGCAGATAGGATTGCGGGGCCGAGATGTTTATGATGCTGCCACCAGGTCGTTTGAGATAGGGATAGGCCCCTTTCAAAACATGAACGGTGCCCATCAGATCGATGTCGACAACGGTTTTGAACGCATTGACCGACATCTCGGACATCAGCGCCGGGAAATTCCCCGCCGCACCTGACACCAGCACGTCGAAATCGCCAAACGCGTCATGGAACTGTTTCAACCCCGCCGCCACGGCGTCCGGATCGCGCACGTCAAACGCCGCACCGATGGCCTCTGCCGCGCCTGCCGTTTTCAGCGCAGCGACCGTGTCATCCACTTTCTCTTGTGAGCGGCTGGCAACCGCCAACCTCGCGCCCGAGGCCGCGAAGGCCTCGGCAATGCCCCGGTTGATACCGCTGGTGCCGCCAATGACGATGACGGTCCGTCCTGAAAAATCCATGTACAGTCCCTTTTTTGGGTTTGTGGGGCGTTTCCTCGCGAGCAACGCCTTTAGAGGGAAACAAGCCTTTCCGCTTCCTGCAAGGCAGTTTCAAAATCACCAAACTTGCTGCTGCTGATATTTGACTGAACTTTGATTTCGTACGCTGCCTTTTCTTCGGTGTCGTATCTTCGAGCGAACTCCTTAAGAGTGTAGAGGCCACCCTCGGTCTTTGCGACTTCGAGAATTCGGGAACCACATTCAGAGTAGACTCTTCGAGGAGCATTCATGATGCAACGACCTTAACTAAAAAAGTAACCAACCAATCTACTCCCGTGATGCGGGAGCCCTATTCGCCGTAGGGCACCCAGATGTTTTTCACTTCGGTCGCAGCCTGAAGGAAGCGGCGGGAATGGTCCATGCTCCAGTCAAATGCCGTCGCGTTATTGACCCAGGTCCGTTTGAGGTTCCCGGCTGAGACGACCTCGATCTCTTTCGACAGATCTGTCGAAGAGAACGACCAGACCGCATCCACGTTCAGATGTGATGCCAGCGGTTTCGCCAGCTCCGCGTGGCTTGCGGTCAGGATATTGACCACACCGGCGGGCACGTCCGAGGTCTCGAGGATTTGATAGAAATCCGTCGCCGCCAGCGGATACGGCTCGGACGCCGCCAGCACCACCCGGTTGCCCATGGCAATCGCAGGCGCCATGGCCGAGACCAGCCCCAGCAGTGGGGCCTCATCCGCGCAGAGCGCGCCGATCACGCCAACGGGTTCTTTCATGGCGATTGCCACGCCCCGGATCGGAACGCCATGCACCTGACCGTCATATTTGTCGGCCCAGGCGGCTGCGGTGAACAGGCGCTGGATCGAGGCTTCGACCTCTTTCACGCCGTCTTTTTTGCCGGTCATGGCGTCGATACGGGCGGCGAACTCGCCCGCGCGGGCCGAGAGGTTCTCGCCGATATAGTACAGTATTTGCGCTCGTAGATGACCTGTGGTCTTGGACCAGCCTTTCGCGCCAGCGGCGGCCTCAACCGCGTTACGGACGTCCTTGCGGTTGGCCAAACCTACATGGCCCAGCAGGCCGGATTTGCCCCATACGGGTTTCGAGTACCCGCCATCCGGCCGGGCCTGCTTGCCGCCGACGTACATCTTGGCAGTGCGGTCGATGGGGTCCACCGAAGCACCTTCGCCCATGGTCGCCTCTACCTTCGCCAGAGGCTTGGCCTTGCCCTTGGGCTTGGTGTAGGCTGTCAGCCCCTCCCAACCGCCTTCGCGGCCAAAGCCGCTTTCCCGTACACCGCCAAACCCGGCGGCGGCGTCGAACAGATTGGTGGCGTTGACCCAGACCACGCCCGCAACCAGCTTGGGCGCAATATCCAGCGCGAGGTTCACATTCTCGGTCCAGACCGTTGCGGCCAGGCCGTAGCGGGTGTTGTTCGCCAGTTCGACCGCCTCAGCCGGGGTGCGGAAGGTCGAGGAGACCAGAACCGGGCCAAAGATCTCCTCCTGCATCAGAGGGTCCGAGGTCTCGAGTCCCGAGATCAGTGTCGGCGGATAGTAGCAGCCGTTTTCCGGCAACTCACAGGCTGCGTGGTGGACATGGCCTGCGGTGTTGCTATCGACCATGGATTTGATCGTCTGCAGCTGAACCGGGTCTACAACCGCGCCGACGTCGATACACTTGTCCAGCGGATCACCGATGCGCAAGCCGTCCATCCGGGCGCGCAGCTTGTCGTGAAAGCGGTCGGCAATGCCCTCCTGCACCAGCAGGCGGGAGCCCGCACAGCAGACCTGACCCTGATTGAACCAGATCGCATCGACCAGACCTTCGATAGCGGAATCAATATCGGCGTCGTCGAACACGATATAGGCGGACTTGCCGCCCAGCTCCAAAGTCAGTTCCTTACGCGAACCAGCCGTTGCCTCGCGGATACGCCGCCCCACAACGGTCGAGCCGGTAAACGCGATCTTGTCCACGTCCGCGTTTACGATCATCTCGCCCACCGCACCGTCACCGGTCACGATATTGACGACGCCCTTGGGTAGCCCGGCCTGTGAGCAGATATCAGCGAACAGCAGCGCAGTCAGCGAGGTATATTCGGCCGGTTTCAGAACCACCGTATTCCCCATCGCCAGCGCGGGCGCGATTTTCCAGGCCAGCATCAGCAGCGGGAAGTTCCACGGGATAATCTGCCCGCACACACCCAAGGCCTCAGCTTCGGGCAGCTCGCTCTCCATCAATTGCGCCATACCGGCGTGATAGTAGAAGTGGCGTTGCGCCAGAGGGATGTCGATGTCACGCGATTCACGGATCGGCTTGCCGTTATCCATGCTCTCCAGCACGGCGAACAAGCGCGCGTGTTTCTGCAACAGTCGCGCAATGGCATAGAGATACCGCGCCCGGCCTGCGCCACCCAGTTTCTCCCACTTGGGCTGTGCCTTGCGGGCAGCGGCGACGGCGGCGTCCACATCCGCCTGCTTGGCTTGGGTCAGCTTGGCCAGAACCTCTCCGCTCGCGGGGTTGCGACTTTCGAACCCTTTGCCCGGTTTGGTGAAACTCCCGTCGATATAGTGACCGAACTTGTCGCCCTGATCGACCAGCCAGGCCAGCGCCTCGGCCGCGCTTTCTGGGGCGGGGCCGTAATCCATGGTGCCGAAGATTTCTTTGACTGTCATGACTTCATCTTTTCCCAAATACTCATTGTCCCGTGCGTGCCGCAGGCTCAGCCGAGTGAATGACGATAACCGGCGGAATACGCGCCCGTCACATAATGTTCTAACTGCCGTTCGATATCGCCCAGAAGTGACGAGGCGCCAAAGCGGAACAGGTCCGGCTCCAGCCAGCGGTCGCCCAGTTCATCCTTGATCAGCGACAAATAAACCAAGGCATCCTTGGCCTTGGAGATACCACCCGCAGGCTTGTACCCCACACGATACCCGGTGCGGTCATAGTAGTCGCGGATCGCGCGGATCATCACCAGCGATACGGGCAGAGTAGCGTTGACGCTTTCCTTCCCGGTCGAGGTTTTGATGAAATCCGCCCCCGCCATCATGCAGACCAATGAGGCGCGGGCGACGTTGCGCAGGCTGCCCAGCTCTCCGGTCGCCAAGATGGCTTTGACATGGGCATCGCCACAGGCGGCGCGGAAGGCCTTCATCTCATCATACAAAGCCTGCCAATCGCCCGACAGCACATGGCGGCGCGAGATGACAATGTCGATCTCTTCCGCTCCGGCTTTCACACTCTCTTCGATCTCGGCAACGCGCAGATGGAACGGCGACAGGCCTGCTGGAAACCCGGTGGAAACGGCAGCCACCGGTATCCCAGTGCCTTTCAAAGCGGCAACGGCAGTCTCGATCATGTCGTGATAGACGCAGACGGCCCCTGTGGTGATTGCGGGCATATCCAGCGCTTGTAGAGTTGCCGGCGCAACCGGCTGGCGCGCCTTGGCGCACAAACGGCGCACGCGTCCTACCGTGTCGTCACCCGATAGGGTGGTGAGGTCGATCATCGTGACCGCCTTCAAAAGCCACGCAGCCTGATAGTCCTTCTTCACCGACCGCCGACCGGGCAGGGTTGCCGCCCGACGCTCGATCGCAGAGGTATTGGCCTGCACGGCGCGGACCCAATCCAGACCAAGGTCCATTCCAGGGTTTCTGGGTTCAGTGACTTGCGGCAGATGCGCGGTGCGCACGGGGCTGTCTGAGCGCTGCGGTTCCATTCTCACATCCTTTGGGAGGTTTGCGTCAAAATCGCACGGCTTGGCAGTAAATGGAAGGCAGCAGAGCGGCCTTGCGGTATTTTTTTGACCATTTGGACAAATAAATCGGGATTTTGTTGCGACTAATTCGCAATAGCATTGACTTAGTTGCGAGTCGTTCTCATATTTAATTGCAACAGGGTCCGAATTCCGGAGATCTACTATGATTCGTCGCAGTTTCCTTGCTGCTCTCGCTATCGTCGCTGCCATGCCACTTGCTGCATGGGCGCAGGCGCCGCTGAAAGTTGTGGCTACGACCGGTATGATTGCCGACGCCGTACGACAGGTTGGCGGCGATCAGGTCGAGGTTAAGGGCCTCATGGGTCCCGGCGTGGATCCGCATGCCTACCGTCAGACCCGCAGCGATATCGTCGCCATGACCCGCGCAGATCTGGTGCTGTGGCACGGTCTCTACCTTGAGGCGCAGATGGAGGATTTCTTTGAAGACCTCGGTCGCAAGCGGACCGTGGTCGCCGTGGCCGAAAGCGTCGATAAATCGAATCTGCGCGCGCATGATGACTATGCTGACAAATATGACCCGCATATCTGGATGAGCCCGGCCCTTTGGGCTGATGTGGTCACCAAGGTCCAAGAGACATTAACCGAAGCCCGCCCCGAGGCTGCCGAGATTTTTGCCGCGAATGCACAGGCGCATCTGGCCGAACTGGACGCTCTGTCAGCCTATGCAGAACAGGCCCTGACCGCAGTGCCCGAAGACAGCCGCGTTCTACTGACCGCCCATGACGCCTTTGGCTATTTCGGTGCGGCTTACGGCTATGAGGTGATGGGCGTCCAGGGCATCTCGACCCAATCCGAGGCCGGTCTGAATCGGATCGGAGAGCTGGTCGACACTCTGGTCGACCGACAGTTGACCGCCGTGTTCGTGGAAAGCTCGGTCTCGGATCGCTCGATGCGCGCGCTGATCGAAGGCGCTGCGGCCAAGGGGCACAAAGTCTCGGTCGGGGGTGAGCTGTATTCCGATGCCATGGGCGAGCCAGGTACATACGAGGGCACCTATGTCGGCATGCTGGATCACAATATCACCGTGATCGCAGGCGCCTTGGGGGCGGATGTTCCCGATCAGGGTCTGAATGGCAAACTGTCTGCGGGGTTTTGAGTGATGCTAGAGCTTGCAGCGGTTCAGGGTGTTTACGTCGAAGACCAAGGGATTGAGGCCAGCCCGCTGGCGGTGCGTGGTCTGACAGTCTCATACGGTCAGAAGCCTGCTGTATTCTCGGTGGATATGACGGTTCAGCCGGGAGCGATGACCGCGATTATCGGCCCGAATGGGGCAGGGAAATCGACGCTCCTAAAGGCCGCGCTTGGCATTGTGACGCCCTTGTCCGGGCAGGTGACTGTATTTGGTCAACTGCTCGAGGAACAACGTGCCCGGATTGCCTATGTCCCGCAGCGGGCCAGTGTCGATTGGGATTTTCCGACCCGCGTGATTGATGTGGTTCTCATGGGCCTGTCGCGTCAACTGGGCCTGTTGGGTCGCGTTCGCGCGCGGCACAAAGCGGCTGCAATGGATTGCCTGAACCGCGTTGGCATGCGCGATTTTGCAGATCGTCAGATCGGCCAGCTGTCCGGCGGCCAGCAACAGCGGGTGTTCCTAGCCCGTGCCTTGGCGCAGGACGCCGATCTTTACCTGTTGGATGAGCCCTTCGCCGGTGTCGATGCGGCCACCGAAAAAGCCATCATCGCAGTGCTGAAATCGCTGAAGGAGGCGGGCAAGACCGTGGTAGTCGTCCATCACGATCTGGCCACGGTCTCGGACTACTTTGATCATGTCTTCCTGATCAACACACGCAAGATTGCCGAAGGCTCGGTGGAGCAGGCCTTTACCGCCGAAACCCTGCAATCCGCATACGGAGGCCGCTTGGCCACCGCCCAAATCGACCAGATCTCGCGCGCGCTGGGGTAAAGAATGCTCTGGGATGCGCTCAGCCTGCAGCTTGGCTACAACGCCACGCTGGTTGCTATCGGTGCGAGTTTGCTGGGAGTCTCGGCCGGTGTGACCGGCACCTTTCTATTTTTGCGCAAACGCGCGCTGGTCAGTGACGCGATCAGCCATGCGACTTTGCCGGGGGTCTGTCTAGCCTTCATGTTGCTTGTGGCTTTGGGTGGGGATGGGCGTAACCTGCTGGGGCTGCTGGCCGGATCGGCAGCGTCGGCCTGGGTCGGTCTGCTCTGCCTGAACTGGCTAACCCGCCACACCCGACTGGCCGAGGACGCCGCAATCGGCGCAGTTCTATCGGTGTTCTTCGGTTTTGGCATCGTTCTACTGACCGTCATTCAGACCATGGGCGTTGGTCGACAAGCGGGGTTGGAGGGGTTCCTTCTGGGCTCAACGGCCGGGATGCTGTGGGTGGATGCCTTGATCATCGCGATCGGAGGCGCGACGACCCTGGCGCTTGTTATGATCCTGCGCCGTCCGATGACTTTGGTGGCGTTTGACCCGGAATATGCCGCGGCCCGAGGCTTGCCCGTGCATCGCATTGACCTTGCGATGATGGGTCTGGTTATGGCGGTCACCGTGGTCGGCCTGAAAATCGTCGGCCTGATCCTGATTGTGGCACTACTGATCATCCCTCCGGTCACCGCGCGGTTCTGGTCCGAGCGGTCGGATCGCGTTGTCTTGCTGGCCGGTCTCGCGGGTGGTTTGGCAGGCTATATCGGCGCCGCCTTGTCGGCCACTGCGCCGAATCTGCCGACCGGGCCAATCATCGTCCTGGTCAGCTTCGCCTTCTTCGTCTTGTCCCTGTTCCTCGCCCCGGTCCGAGGGGTTCTGGCTGCCGTTCTACGCCATCTGAGGTTCCAACGTCGGGTGCATATCCGGCAAGGGCTGTTGGCCTTGGCGCAAGGTCAGAAAATCTACGAGCCTTTGACCCTGCGCCTGTTGCGCCGAGCTGATCTTGTGCGCGCCGATGGCGTGGCGACCGAGGCTGGCAAAGCTCGCGCTGCCAAAGCGTTGCGCGATGAAAAACGATGGGAGGTCGTGCGCGCAGATCAGGCACATGAGGCGACTGCCGCGCTGTATGATGGTCTGCGCGATATCGAAACCGTACTGACCAAGGATCAGATCGTCGAAATAGACCGCCGCATCGGCGGACCACAGGGGGTTCCGGCATGAGTGGTGAGGAATTCGTACCCCTGTCTCTGACGCCGCTGCTGATTGGCTCCTTTGCGGCGATTGCCTGCGCCTTGCCCGGCAATTTCCTCGTGCTGCGCAAACAGGCGCTGATTGGGGATGCGATCAGCCATGTGGTGTTGCCCGGCATCGTTGTGGCCTTTCTGCTGACCGGAACGATCTCCACCTGGCCCATGATGCTGGGCGCGGCGGGCGCGGCGATCGTGGCCGTTACTCTGATCGAGGCGATCAGGAGGCTGGGTCAAATCGAGCCGGGTGCGGCGATGGGTGTGGTCTTTACCACCATGTTTGCGGCAGGTGTGCTGATTTTGGAGCAGACGGATACTTCAACCGTACACTTGGACGTGGAACATGCGCTGTATGGCAATTTAGAAAGCCTGATCTGGCTGGATGCGACGGGCTGGTCCTCGCTTTGGGACCTGCAGGCCTTGGCCGGGCTGCCGCCGGAACTGCCTCGGATTGCAGTGACGATGCTGGGTGTTCTGCTGTTCACATGGCTCTTCTGGCGGCCGCTAAAAATCTCGACCTTTGATGAAGGGTTCGCGCGTACTATGGGCATCCGCACGGGCGCGCTAGGGCTGGCGTTGGTCATCGTCGCCGCGATCGCTGCTGTTGCCGCCTTTGATGCGGTCGGTTCGATCATCGTGATTGCCATGTTCATCTGCCCCCCGGCTGCGGCACGCATGATGACCAACCGGCTGGAGACGCAAATCGCCTGGAGCGTGGGTTTCGCCATCCTCTCAGCTGTTTCGGGCTATGTTCTGGCCGGGTATGGCCCGCTTTGGCTGGGCGCGGCGGACGCCGTCAGCGCGGCGGGGATGATCGCCACAATGTCGGGCGTGATTCTGGCCCTGACCGCCCTCTTCGGCCCGTGCCGCACCCGGGTGGGCGCGCACACGCCTGCGTGAAGCGGCACTTTCCTGCCACCGGTTCCCGCAGGTCATCGGCTGAACTTTGCCCAGAGTAAATAAAGATGACTCTTAATAAGCAATTTAACTAATTGCATGTTAGGTCAATTACATTACCGGCTAACAACTACCACTCACTTCGGTAAGTCCGGGCAGGGTTTGGTGAGGGCGGCACAGCCAGCCCCCGAACACTGCCCGGCCCCCTCCGTTCTAGTACAGAAAGATCGGCTATTATTACGGTTCAATCCGGTGGCAGAATCGGGCCGTTATGTGCTAGGTCTGGTGGTATGGCGCAGACGACCCCCAATATCAGCGAAACACGACCCGTTATCCGGCAGCTCGACGATGCTGCGATCAACCGCATCGCCGCGGGTGAAGTGGTCGAGCGCCCGGCCTCGGCCGTCAAGGAACTGGTCGAGAATGCCATCGACGCCGGAGCCACCCGTATTGCCATAGATATCGCGGACGGGGGCAAGACCTTGATTCGTGTCACCGATGATGGCTGTGGTATCGCGCCTGGGGATCTGCCGCTGGCCTTGTCGCGCCATGCGACCTCGAAAATCGACGGGTCGGACCTTTTGAACATTCACACCTTCGGCTTTCGGGGTGAAGCTTTGCCCTCGCTCGGCGCGGTAGGTCGTTTGTCGATCATCAGCCGCGTTCCGGGGGCGAATGCGGCGTCGATTGCGGTATCGGGCGGCAAGATGGAGGCGGTGAAGCCCGCCGCCCTTCGTGCAGGAACAGTGGTCGAACTGCGCGATTTGTTCTTCGCCACGCCGGCGCGGCTCAAGTTTATGCGAACCGATCGGGCCGAGGCTCAGGCCATTGGCGATACGGTCAAACGCCTCGCCATGGCTGAGCCTTCCGTCACGTTCACCTTGCGCGATGTTTCGGGCGGAGGTGAGGGTCGCGTGACCTTCCGCGCCGACCGCGAGAACGGCGATCTTTTCGATGCCCTCCACGCCCGTCTGGCCCGCGTGATCGGACGCGAGTTCGCCGAAAACGCCCTGCAGATCGATGCGACGCGCGAAGGCATCCGATTGTATGGTTATGCTGCCCTTCCGACCTATTCGCGCGGAGCTGCGGTTGCGCAATACCTGTTCGTCAATGGCCGTCCGGTCCGTGACAAGATGCTAACCGGCGCGCTTCGGGCCGCGTATTTCGACTTTCTCAGCCGCGACCGCCACCCGGCTGCGGCGCTTTTCATCGACTGCGATCCGACGCTTGTGGACGTGAACGTGCACCCCGCGAAATCCGAGGTTCGGTTCCGCGACCCCGGCGTCGCGCGTGGATTGATGGTATCCGCCCTGCGCCACGCGCTGGCCGAGGCCGGGCATCGGGCGTCCTCAACTGTTGCCAACGCGACATTGGGCGCGATGCGGCCCGAGGCGCCTCAGCCTATCCCTGCGCGGGTCTACCAGATGGATCGCCCGTCCCAGGCGGCCCGGCAAGCCGCGTATCGGGCGCAATCCCCTGGTTTTGCCGAACTGGCAAGGGACTATAGCGGCAGCATTGTCGAGCCGACCCCGGTAGCAGCCCCGGTGACCGCCGAAGAACCTGCGCCGCAGGACCTGCCCTTGGGGGCCGCACGCGGTCAGGTGCATGAGAATTACATCATCGCGCAAACCGCAGACGGGATGGTCATCGTCGACCAGCACGCCGCGCATGAGCGGTTGGTCTATGAAAAACTCAAAACGCAGATGGCCGAGAATGGCGTCGCCGCGCAGGCTTTGCTGATCCCCGAGATCGTTGAGCTATCAGAAGGCGATTGCGCACGGTTGATGGCAGTGGCCGATGACCTCTCACGCCTTGGCCTGACGCTGGAGCCTTTTGGCGGCGGTGCCATTGCCGTGCGCGAAACCCCTGCCATTCTGGGCGAGGTCGATGCCCGGGCGATGATCCTGGATATCCTCGATGAGCTTGCCGATCAGGGCGACAGTCAGATGGTGCAGGCGCGGATCGAGGCGATCCTCAGCCGCGTTGCCTGCCATGGTTCGATCCGCTCTGGCCGCCGGATGCGGGCCGAGGAAATGAACGCCCTGCTGCGCGAGATGGAGGCCACCCCGCATTCCGGCCAATGCAACCACGGCCGACCCACTTATGTTGAACTGAAACTCAGCGATATCGAGCGCCTGTTCGGGCGCAGTTGATCCGGTCACGCGAAGCGTCTAATAAGATAGAAACAAAACGAGAACATACAGGTTTATATGATCGAGATTGCAGGCACCCAATATGCACTGAATGACCCCGTAATCCTCGTTGCGGGTGGCGTTCTGGCGCTGATCCTTTTGTTGCTGTTCCTGTCGCTACGGGCGTCGCAGCGTTCCGCGCGGATGGCAGAACCTTTGGCGCGTCAGATGGCACATCTGGGGCAACATGTGCAGGCCTTGGGGCAGGGGCAGGAGCAATTGCGCGGCGGGTTGCAGCATGTCTCGGACACGCAGGCCAATGCGCAGGTGCAGGTGATCCAGACGGTCGAATCCCGCTTGTCCTCGGTACAGCAGCAGATGAATGACCGGCTGGCCGACAATGCCATGAAATCGGCCCGTGCGCTGGCGGAGATGCAGGAGAGGATGAAGGAGTCGCTGCATGGGTCCTCCAAGCAGACTGCGACTTCGCTGACCCAGCTGCAAGAGCGGTTGGCCGCCATCGACAAGGCGCAGGACAACATCACCAAGCTGTCCGGCGATGTGTTGTCGCTGCAGGATATCCTGTCGAACAAACAGACCAGGGGCGCGTTTGGTGAGATTCAGCTGAACGACATCGTCTCCAAAGCGCTGCCGCATGACAGTTTCCAGTTGCAGGCGACCCTCTCGAACGGACGTAGGGCGGATTGTCTGATCCATCTTCCGAACCCTCCGGGGCCAATTGTGATCGACAGTAAATTCCCGTTGGAGGCCTATGAGGCGCTGATTGGATCGACCAATGATGCCGAGCTGAAGGCGGCGGTTCAGATGTTCCGCAGCACGGTGCGCAAACATATCAACGATATCGCTGAGAAATACATTCTGGATGGCGAAACAGCCGATGGCGCGCTGATGTTCCTGCCGTCCGAGGCGGTCTATGCGGAGCTGCACGCCAAGTTCCCCGAATTGGTGCAGGAGAGTTTTACCAAACGCGTCTGGATCGTGTCTCCGACCACCTGCATGGCGACGCTGAACACGATGCGCGCGATCCTAAAAGACGCTCGGATGCGGGAACAGGCGGGGGCCATCCGCAAAGAGCTTGGGATGCTGCACAAGGATGTCGAGCGTTTGGGGGATCGCGTTGCCAATTTGGATCGTCATTTCGGGCAGGCGGCCAAGGATATCTCGGACATCAAGATCAGCGCGGAAAAAGCTGGCCGCAGGGCGCAACGGCTTGATAACTTTGATTTTGAGGAACTTGCGCCAGAGGCCCCCTCGGAGGTCGTCCCTTTAACGCGGCACGAGGGCTGAGTGCGCATCCTGACAGACAGGTTGCAGAATGAAAAATGCGGCGCACCCGCCAGAAATTGACCAACTGCTGAGAACGGCCGAGCAGGACGCGGAACAGATCGTTGGCCTGTTGCGAATGGGTGTTGCGGCGGGACTTGGCGTCTTTTTCCTCGTCACAATCCAACCGGTTTCGAACAGCGGGCACGCAGTTCTGGAGCGCCAATGGGCGTTCGCGTTCGGAACCCTCTTTGCCTATTTCTTGCTTGGCTTCGTGACATGGATCGCGGCACGCAGGGGGCGCTTTTCGGGTTGGATGGCGTGGCCTGTGTCGGGTGCGGATTCCGTGTTCCTGATTGTCTCGGTTTGGTTGGGTTTGCTCAATACAGGCCTCGTTGGTGATGAGGTCTTCGTTTTGCCTGCCGTCTGGCTGGTTCCTGTGGTTCTGGCTTTCGGAGTATTGCGCGGCAACCACAAGGTCATGTTGATGCAGGTTGTCTTGCTGTCGCTAGGGTTTTTGTTCCTGATCGGGATAAATGCAGGATCCGCGCGGGGCCATACAGACAGTCCTATTTGGCTATTTCTGGCACCGCCGCCCAACCTGATCCGAGTCTTCATGATCGCCCTGGCCGGGGTGGTTCTGATCGTCGCCGCAAGGCGGGTTCACAAGTTGCTGTTTCAATCCATAACTGAGGCGCAGCGTCGCGCGAACCTGACGCGCTACCTGCCCTCACAGGTCGTGCAGGACCTTGGTGACAGCGGATTGGCGGCTTTGAAGAACGGACGCCGCCAGAAGGCCGGTTTGATTTTCATCGATCTGCGCGGATTCACGACACTGTCGCAACAGCTTGAACCGGATGAGGTCTCTGAGCTGGTGTCAGATTACAGACGCCGGGTCTCGGCTGTTGTGCGTCGGGAAAACGGTATCATCGACAAGTTCATCGGAGACGCGGTCATGATCGTGTTTGACGGAGAGCAGGCCGCAAAACGCTGCCTGAACTGCGGCGCAGGACTGTTGGACGAAATGGCCCGCTGGACCGCCGAGCGCAAATCGGCGGACCTCCCATCACTTGGCACCGGAATTGGCCTCCATTGGGGTGAGGTTTTTCTCGGCGTGATAGGCGATCAGGACCGGCTGGAGTTTTCGGTGTTCGGAGACGCGGTGAACATAGCCGCACGACTTGAAAGCCTGACCCGCGATCTGGAAATGGACCTGATCGTCTCGAACGACCTTGTGACAGCGGCCGGAGGGCCGGGCCTCTTGGACGGGCTGGTCAGCATCCCCCCGATCGAGGTCAAGGGCCGCAGCGGCGCGTTAGAGCTGTTGGGGGTTCCTATCCGGTCTGAAAACGTCGAAGTCGACAGCTAGCCCAAGTAGCAACTTACTGGATCGACAGGTCCAGATTGTAGCCCACGGTTTTGCCCGTATCCCGGTCATTTCCCATCAGATAGACACGGATCGTATAGTCTCCGTCTTCGGGCAGATCGATCCGGGCGGTGTTGCCGTCGATCGAACCGTTATAGATCGCGACGCCATCGCTGCCGGGGGGCAGGATGTTGAAATAGACCACACCATTGCCATTGGTGTCGCTGACCTTGAGGTCGGCAAACATCTCTTGCCCGGCTTTCGCGCCGAGCGAGTAGTCAAAATACTCATCTCCGGTCACGGTACCGTTGACCATTGTGCCAAAGTTGCCTGGCTCGAACTTAACGTCGGCCTTCATCTGGGCAGATGCGATTGTAGCAAAGCACGCAAAGCCAAGCGCAATCAAATATGTTCGGTTCATGAAATATCTCCTGTCAGAGGCAGTTCTGATCCGAACTATACACGATCAGATCCGCAGGAAGGGCTGGAAAAGGCGCGGCATCAGTTTGCTAAACTTCAGCGGTGCGTCCGTAACGGCCAGACAGATGCAATCCTCGGTGATGTCGGCCGTCGGCGTGTGATGCAGATCTTCATCTGCAATCTCGACATCGCCGCGTGCGAAGCGATCAACCTCATCCGAAAACGCGCCCTGAAGAACCATTGTCAGTTCCGTGCCGTTGTGGCTGTGATCCGGGACGGCGACACCTGCAGGAATGAACAGCAAGCGGGCGGTGGCCTCCTTGCTGGTCGGCAGGATCGCCTGTTTCACGCCCATGCCAATCGGTTTCCACTGAATGTCATCAACTGTCCCACCGACGTAGTCTTGCAGGGGGGTCGGCAGGATGGCGCAGCCCGGACGAGCGGGCTTGGGGGTCGGTGCGCCTTGCGAGATCAGGGCCATCGTTGCGGCAAGGGATGTGTCGCTCATGCTGACTGCATCGGGTTGTGCATCCAGAACATGTCCGCCCACGGCCTCGTAGCTTTCGGCGCGCGCACGGCAGTGGTCGCACAGCGACAGATGGGTTGCGACCATCAGGTCGAACGCCTCGGGCAGAGAGCCGGCGGCATAGGCCATCAGTAGCTCATCTGTCAGGTGATGTTTAATCGACTGGCTCATCTTGCTCATCTCAGTTCATCGCGTGGCGCAAGCGGTCCAGCGCCAACCTAATACGTGATTTGATCGTTCCCAGGGGCAACCCGGTCTGAGACGCAATCTCGCGGTGACTCAAATCACCGAAATACGCCTTCTCGATCAGCTCTCTCTGCGCTTCGGGCAACGCCAGCATGGCGGTGCGCAGCTGCGCGGTTTCCTGTTGCAGCGCAAGGACATCGTCTTGGTCCGGCTCAGCCTCGGGGCCCCATCCCAGTTCCTCGGGTTCAGGGCGACGTTGCTTGCGCAGGACGTCAATGCGCTTGTTCCGAGCGATGGTGAACACCCAAGTGGCCACCGTGGCCCGCGACGGATCGAACAGATGGGCCTTGTGCCACAAGGTCGCCATCACCTCTTGCGCGCACTCTTCGGCCAGCGCAGCGTCTGATCCTGACTTCATCAGGAACGCCTTGATACGCGGCGCGAAATGCTGGAACAGCTCGGCAAAAGCCGCCTGGTCCTGCGCGTCTCGGATGCGCCTGACATGTTCCACCCACTCGGTCCTGGTGTCGCAACTGCCGTTCGTTCCGTTCACCTGTCTACCCTTGATGCGTTTCTTTGCGCGCCAAGGCTGAGGGGCGGCCTGTTCAGCCGCAGGTTCGTCCAAGGTCACGGTATTGATCTCGGTAAACATAACCGGATTACGCGGGGGGCACCAAGGCGGATCACTTTCATGCGACAAAAAAAGTCCAAACCGGGGTGGATTCCGTATTTCAAATGACGTCTCCTTTCTGAAAAGGGAGCAAGTCGAACAATTTACGGGCAAAGCAGGACGCGCGGCGGAATGAAAAATATCGACCACATAGCAGGTTACACCTATCACGGTCGCAAAGGGGCGATTGAAAACGCCTTTCGCTATTCGGTCGATTACATCCTGCTGGACCCCGAGGCCGATCTGTCCACGCCGCTGCTTTTTTCGGTCGACCGCGTGAACATCACCAATTGGCGCAGCTCAGATCACGGTGGTGAACCGGGGCAGGGGATCGGAGCCCCATGGCTGCGCGCCCGGTTTGAGGAATTGGAGGTGCCCCAGCCCGCGCGGATCATGTTGCTGACGCAGCCGAGGGTTCTGGGCCATGTTTTCAACCCGGTCAGTTTCTGGTTCTGTTTCGATCAGGAAGGGCAGCTTTACGCCGTGGTCGCTGAGGTCACGAACACTTACGGGACGCGCCACAGCTATGTTTGCCACAAGCCGGGTTTTGCGGTCATCGACCCCTCGGACCGGGTGGTCGCGGACAAGCTGATGCATGTGTCGCCTTTCCAGATGATTGAGGGGAATTACACGTTCCGCTTCGACTATCGTCCCGACCGTGTTGGGGTTTGGATCGACTATGGGCGGGAAGGAGGCGGGCTGATTGCCACGCTGACGGGTCCGCGCCAGCCGCTGACCAACCGCTCTATACTATGGTCGTTGGTGCGGCGTCCGTTTGGTGCGCGGCGCACCTTTGCGCTGATCGTATGGCAGGCAATCAAGCTATGGATCAAAAAAGCCCGGTTTCGTCCGTTCCGCACGGCTCCTGTCCCGGATCAACCGGTGTCGCGGGTTCGGCGATAGTTGCCCCTCTGTTTGCGTAAGATCAAAGACTCAGGGCGCGTGTCGGGGTCTGATGTGTAGAAACCGCGAACAAGAGGAGCTGAAGGCATGTTGGAAATTTCGGCAAGGAAAGTGGCTCAGGTTGCCATGATGGGGCGTGAACTGGGACGGGCCGAAGGTGAGCTACGCGCCTTTGTCGACCGGATGAGCGAGGATGAGCAGGCCGAGCTGGTCGCCATTATGTGGATCGGGCGCGAAAGCTTCTTTGCCGAGGATCTGGCCGAGGCCATTGCCACCGCCAAGTCTGAGGCCTCGACCCCCTGCGCCGACTATCTGATCGGCACGCCGCATCTGTCGGACCATCTTGAGAACGGGTTGGATGCATTGGGCATATCGGCTGAGGATATCGAGAACGATCTGATGTAGCCGAAGGCTCCGGATAGCGCGTGCCATCGCGCTCCATCTTCCTAAAGAAACTTTAATGGAACGCTGCTTTTTGGTTAACGCAGCGTCCCTTTATTTGATGTCAGTACTGCACTGAAAATCAAATTTAGGAGGAAAAGAAATGGCACATACACATACTGCAGAAGCCGGGACTGGCCTCTTTGACGGTTTGTTCTCGAACTACGCGGACGCAAAGGTCGAGTTTTTTCGGAGACGCATTTTCTCGAACACGGTGCGTAATCTGGAAAGACTTTCGGATCACCAACTCGCGGATATCGGGATTGATCGGAGCGAGATTAAACAACGCGCCTATGAGAGCGTTTTCAACGGTGCCCCACTTCGACAATGAAACAGGGTCCGCGACCGTTCGCAAACGCCGTTTTTGTAATGAGTGAGGTAACGAATATGTTTGATGTCATCCCGCCCGCAAATCAGCCAACGCCATCCGCTACGGCTCTGCTGTTGTTTGATCGCGCCATGCGTATCAGGGCCATAAGTCCGGAAATTGTGCGTGCCGCGCAGTATCTGGATGGCTTGAGCGACAATCAGTTGGCCGAGTTGGGCATAAACCGCAGCGATATCGAGGACACGATCAATCGATATATCTGACGCTTAGGCGTCGTAACAAAAGCCAGGCTTAGAAATGGAAATAATACGATATTGAAGGCCATTCCAGACAAACTGGGATGGCCTTTTTCTTTCTACCGGCTGGTTAACCCAAGTGATCCACGATTTGCAGATGCTGCGCGAGCGTGTCGATTTCACCCATCCAGCCTTGCACCAGTTTCGGATCGCTGGGTGCTGCGTGAACGCCAGCGGGGATGGCGCGGTTCAGGACAGCCTCAACCGCCAGTGAGACCGGGATCGACACCAGACGCGCCATCGCGGTGCCGCGTTCATCGCCCCAGGCATCCATGACGTAGGTTTTGTTCCACACCTCAACGCCATCTTTCTCGGCTTTCAGGCCAACGCACAGCACAACGCGGTCGGGCTCGCCTTCGTCATAGGCGTTCTCGGTCCAGAACTGGTCCGACATCTCTTTCAGACGCGCGTCGCCTTCGGGGCCAGAGAGGGTCTCAATTTCGGAGAACACGTCGGCCCAGGCATCGGTCCAGCCGTTCAGGCGCAGGGTGCCGCGGACGAATTCTTTGACCGGCCAGTGATCCTCAAACTGGTATTCGGCCATGAACGGCAGCGAGTCACGATTGGGGTAGACCTCAAAGCTTTCTGGGGTGGGCAATGGTGCGATATAGCTGCTGATTGCGTCCCATGGGCGGGCGACGTCCAGCGGTGCGTAGTCGCGGATGGATTTTGACGGTGAGCGAAGCGCCTTGAGGACGCCCAGTGGCGACCAGCTGAACTTGTAGCGGAACGGATTCGGGTTCTTGGGGATGCCACCGCAATACGAGATGAAGCTCAGGTGGTTCTGCGCGTCAAAAGCATCCGAGGCGCGGTAGTCGGCCACCAAAGCATGCGCCATCAGGTGGTCGATGCCCGGGTCCAACCCGACCTCATTGACCAAAGCCACACCAGCTTCACGCGCCTTGTCGTCCAGCGCGCGCATTTCGGGCGCGATATAGGACGACGAGACGAAGTTCGCTGCTTTGGAGATTGCCAGCTCCGCCAGCGGCACGTGCCAATCGCCCGGCAACATCGAGACGATCACGTCGCGCTTCTCCAGCACCGCGCCCAGAACGTCGATGTCAAAGGTGCGAATGTCGTCGGTCAGGTCGCCGACCTCGGCTTTGGCCTTTTCGATGGTTCGGTTCCAGACGGTAACCTTGTGCCCGCCTTCGATCAGGCGGCGCAGGCCGGGGATGGCCGACAGGCCGGTGCCACACCAGTGAATCGTCATCGCTCAGATCCCTTCGATATGAGTTTTGTAGGTTTTTTCTGCCCGACCCCAGACGCCGCTGTCCAGATCGGTGAGCGTCAGCAGAGACGGCAGCAGTTGCGCTGCGTAGTCCTGCGAGCTTTCGACCGGCAGCATCGAGGGCAGGTTGTCGATGGCCATCACGTCCATCACCGGATCGGTCGCAACGCGCAGGGCGGGGGCCTCCCACGTGGTGGCGCGGTCATAGACCGGGACCGGGTTATAGTCGCTGTCCGGGTCACAGGCCACGTCGCCGATGGCTGTCAACTTGCGCGGCGCGGTCATCGCCTCGCGCGGAACAAAGACCGGCGTGCCGGGGCGCGCGAAGATGCAGTTCAGGAACAGGTCATGATCCAGGATTTCCGGGAATGGGCCTCCGCTGGCGGTCTCGGCCATGTCCCATTTGGTGACGCTGACACCCATGGCTTCGCACATATCTGCGGCACCCGTGCCGACCCGGCCCAACGCGCCGATAACGATGGCGCGAGGGCGGGTGCCGATGGCGTCCAACTCGGCCAGCAATTCGGCGTTCAGGGCGTCTTTGTTGGCATAGACGCCAACCGGCGGGCATTCCTGTCCGCGTTGCTGTGCGGCCCATGTTTTCAGCGTGACCGCGGCCCCGGCATAGCCAGCCCAATAGCCAAAGGCGGCGACGCGTCGGCCGTCTTCACCGACCAGATATTCCAGATCATAGAGCGTGCCGCCGCCCGCCTTGAACCGCTCTAGCAAAGCCCGACCGGAGTGCTGGCCCTTGTAGGCATGGCCGAACATAATGTGGCGATGCGGCAGGGGGGTGCCGTCCTCGGGCAGCTCTTTCAGGCCGAAGATGATTGCGTCTTGCGGGGCCTCGGGCCAGCTGTTTTCAGCCGCGATCTCGCAGCCCGCGTCCCTAAAGCCGTCCAGCGGGATAGCGCGGACAGAGCTTTCCTCGACCGTCACACGGATGCCAGCCGCGATCAACGCGGCAGCACCTTCTGGGGTCAACCCGACCCGTTCCTCGTTCGGGCGCTGTTCTGCCCGGACCCAGAGATGTGTCATCGTATTTCCTTTTGTCAGAGCATTCCGGCGGCATGGACCGCCTGAACCGAAGGGCGTGCCTCCATCGCTTGGCGGAAGGCGAGGATTTTGGGGAAGGCCGAGACGCCAACGCCGTCGCCCTCCAGCCAGCTGCACACCACGTAGAGGTAGGCATCGGCGAGCGAGAAGGCCTCACCTAGAACAAACGGCCCGCGCAGCCCGTTCGACGAGATGTATTTGCAGGACGCGGTCATGGTCTGCGCGACCTTGTCCTTCATATCCTTCCAGCTGGATTTCTTGTCGGCCCAGCGGTGCCCGCGCATTTTGTGGGCATGGTTCACATGCATGGTCGAGGCGAGGTAGTACATCACCTCGCGCATCCGCGCGGCCATGACCGGGTCTTCGGGGACCAACCCGGCCTGCGGGGCGATAGTTGCGATATAGTCCAGCAACGCGCCGGTTTCGGTCAGAATACCGCCATCCACCGCCAGCGCCGGAACCCGGCCCTTGGGGTTGATCTGCTTGTAGGCGGGTTTGGTCTGTTCGCCATTGGCAAAGTCCAACCGGATCGCCTCATAGTCCAGACCGGCCTCCTCCAGCGCTATGGCGACAGCGACCGAGATGGTGCGGGGAGCGTAGTAAAGCTGCATCGAGACCTCCTTACAGATGGGTTTGGGCGAACTGACGGTCTGGCGCTTCCAGATGCGGGGTCGCGTTGAACAGAACCGGGCTGAGCTGCGCTCCGATCGGATGCAGCCGGTGCATCGAAGTGTTCATAATGGCAAGCGCCACCCGCGCCATCGACGGGATATCCAGACCCATCGCCTGCCGGACCACCATCGAGATCAGCCCACCTGAGGTGACAACAATGGCCGGCCCACCCTCGGTTCCAATTTCATGCAGGGCATCACTGACGCGAGTTTCAAACTGTTCGAAACTTTCGGGCGCATCCTGGATGTCGCCAGCGGCCCAGGCAGCGAATGTGCGGGGCAGGTGGTCAACAAACCCTTCGCGATCTGTCGGGATCGCCACCCCGTGCTGTTCGTGAAACAGTTGCGCCAGGGTGAAATACTCGATCTCATTCAGGCGTGCATCGCGAACCGGCTCAGGCAGACCCATGCTGGCGGCGGTTTCAACATGTCGGGTCAGCGTGCCGCAATAGACGCGCGGATAATGTGCCCGCGTGTCGCGCAGATGCGCGCCCAGCCAGCGCGCTTGCTGGTGACCCAGATCGCTGAGCTTGTCATAGTTAACCTCGTCCCGCGCTGCCGTGTTGGCCTGACCGTGACGAACCAATGTGATATGTGACATGGCGGTCCCTCTTGCTGGCAAGTCTTAGGGCAGGTTCCGGGCCGGGGCCAGAGGGGTTCGGCAAAAATCGAAGGGTGATTGCAGGTTGCCGCCCGGGCGCTATGGTTGGCCGCGCAAGACGTTTGGGGGGAGTTCATGGCAATCAACGAAAACCGCTTTTTGGCCGATCTGCACAAGCTGCGCGAATTTGGAGCCTCGGGCGTGGGCAAAGGCGTCATCCGTCCCGCCTATTCCGAGGCCGACATTGCCGCCCGGACATGGCTTTCAAACCGGATGGCGGATGCAGGCCTGACCCCGCATTTCGATCCGGTCGGGAATCTGTTTGGTTTGGCGGACGGGCCGTCATTGTTGATGGGGTCACATAGCGACAGCCAGCCCGAGGGCGGCTGGCTCGACGGTGCGTTAGGCGTGATCGCCGCGCTTGAGATTGCGCGCAGCAGTGATCAGCCTGTCTCGGTCGTCAGCTTTCAGGATGAAGAGGGACGGTTTGGCGTCACCACAGGTTCGGCCATCTGGTCGGGCGGGCTGCCTTTGGATCAGGCGGACAAGCTGACCGACCACGCGGGCGTGCCTTTTGCCGCGGCTCGGGGTGCGATGGGCGATTTGACCGATGGCTTTGTCGATCCCACCCGCTTCACCGGCTACGTCGAGATGCATATCGAGCAAGGCCAAACGCTTGATACCCAGAAAGAGCAAATCGGCGTTGTCACCGACATCGTCGGCATACGCGATATGGTGGTTCAGTTCGACGGTCAGCAGAACCACGCCGGAACCACCCCGATGCACCTGCGTCGCGACGCGTTTCAGGCTCTGTCTGTGTTCAACACCCGTCTGAACGACCGGTTCCGAAACGTGGTTACGCCGCAAACCGTCTGGACAATTGGGCATGTAGATCTGCACCCCAACGCTTCGTCCATTGTACCGGGGCAGGTGCGGTTTTCGATGCAATGGCGTGACGGAGATGCGGACCGTTTGGCTAGGATGGAGGAGGTCATTCGCGACACAGCCGCCGAGATCGCCGCAGAGATGGGCATGGGCCTGAGCTACGGCCCGATGCTGGGGTTGAAGCCGGTGGCCATGGACCCCTCGCTCCGCGCCGCGTTGGAGCATGGGGCCGAACGGGTCGCGCCCGGCAAATGGCGCAGGATGCCCTCGGGCGCGCTTCATGACGCCACCAATGTCTCGCGCCTGATGCCGGTTGCCATGCTGTTTGTGCCGTCTATCAACGGAATCAGTCATGATTTCGCCGAGGATACCGCCGAAAGTGACCTGATCGCCGGGCTTCATGTGCTGGATCACGCCGTTCAAAGGCTGCAGCCAAAACCGAAGTGAACTGTAGCGAATACGCAAATTCTCGATTGTCTGCATGGCCATAGCCAAACTCCGAGTTGAACACGCGGCTTCGCAAACGTGCCAGTTACAAGCGCTAAGAAGATCGTCTGTTGCCTAACGGAAAAAAGTTTCCTATAGGAACATTACTGATGCATGCGCTCGTATACATGCCCGCTCTGGCTGCGGTTCTGGGCCGAAACACGAAGGCTGAATCGTTGCATTAGATCCAGCTTGGGGCAAACTTACAGGTATGCGTTCCGACCACTCGATACGAAAAGGTATCTGCCATGACCGACGCACCGAATCGCACTCCACTTTACTCTCTTCATGTTGAGTTGGGTGGCAAGATGGTTGATTTTGCGGGCTGGGAGATGCCTGTTCAGTATCC
>NZ_JBQFVP010000013.1:0-172475 GCF_056539825.1 Ruegeria sp. B10 | reverse complement strand
GGGCAATCCTAGGTTCTTTTCCGGTATGGCGTTCCGTTTCCATTTTGACCGATTGTAATGCGAGGATGTGGAGATGTCTCTGCTAGGCTCTCTCCCGTCATTTGGTCATCCGCAGCATAAATCGACCGTGGCGCTAACCGTCCCAGGGTGGGTGGCCCAAACCGGACATTGAACAAGTGTCATGTATTCTTCAGCGCAGCTGATTGATGCAGGTCTTAACCGCACCGGCGAACCGCGCTCCAAAACCATCCCATGTGGTTCAGACCTGTCCTGGAAGCCATAGAACAATCGCAGGGAAGGCAACGAGCATCGCGATGGTCGCAGCATCCGCTAGAAAGAAAGGCGTTACACCCTTAAAGACGTCCTGCACGCTTAGGTCATCCCGCACACCAGCCACCACAAAGCAATTCAGCCCGATAGGTGGGGTGATCAGGCAAAACTCGGCCATTTTGACAACCAGAATTCCAAACCAGATGGCACACATGGGCCCGGACATGCCGAAGGTGCTCTCGGCTGCACTTACGGTCTCACCACCGTTCAGAGCCATGACAGCAGGGTACACGACCGGCAGTGTCAGCAGCAGCATACCTATCGCATCCATGAACATACCCAGCACTGCGTAAGCCAGAAGAATACAGATCAGGATTAGCATCGGCGACATTTCAAGCGAGGTAATCCAGTCTGAGAATACACTTGGCAGTTCGGCGAAACCAAGAAAACGAACGTAGACCAAAACGCCCCAAATAATCGTGAAAATCATAACGCTCAGTTTGGCGGTTTCCAAAAGCGCGTCTTTGAGTTCGGCCCAGCGCATGCCCCGAAACAGCGCCATCAGGAACACCACAAATGCTCCAATTGCGCCGCCTTCGGTTGGCGTACCCCAGGCATCGCCGCCGAACGGGTTGTAGACAAAAAAGATGATGGTGACGACAACAATCACGATGGGCAATGCGGGCGGCAGTGAGAGGAAACGTTCTTTCCATGTAAAGCCTGTGACCGCGGGACCAAATCCTTTGATCACGACGGCCATGCCAATGATCAGCAAGCCATAAATTACCGCCGAGAACATGCCCGGGATGAATCCAGCCAAAAGCAGTTTGCCCACGTCCTGCTCGACGATAATCGCGTAGATGACCAAAATGGCCGAAGGCGGGATGAGCGAGGCGAGTGTACCGCCTGCAGCGACGACACCGGCGGCAAAACGCTTGTCGTAGCCGATCTTCAGCATCTCGGGGATGGCGATTCGGGCGAACACAGCGGAAGTGGCGACCGAGGCCCCGGATACCGCCGCAAACCCAGCGGTTGCGAAAACAGTCGAAACCGCCAGCCCGCCCGGGACCCATGCAAGCCAACGCTTTGCGGCTTCGAACAACGCCTTGGTCAGGCCCGCGTAGTAGGCGAGGTAACCAATCAGGATGAAGGTTGGGATAAGGCTCAACGCTTGGCTTGAAATCTTGGAGTGCGGCACCTGACCCGCTGTTTTGACGGCCACAGTCACAGCCTTACCGAACCGCGCCGGGTCATACCCAAACTTGGCCCAGAAGATCCAGATCAGACCAACCATGCCAGCTGTCGCGGCGGCAAAGGCCACGCGCATCCCCAGCACCACAAGAACAAGCATACCGCCCGAGACGATCAGACCAATATCAATGGGTTCCATCAGATTTAACCTCAGTTGTCGTGGCCCGAGACGTGCTCGGCTTCCATTGCAGCTTGAGTGGCTGCATCGGCTATCAGCGGGACGGCAATTGGTGCCTGATCAGGGTGACGGATCGCGCGACCGTAGGCCCAAAGCTGTAGAGCAAGTCTCAAGCAAAGCACGCTGAAAGCGACAGGGGCCAACAGCTTTGCGGGCCACAACGGGATACCTATGTCGATCGAGCTGTCGCGGCTCCACAGTGGAGCACCAAAGTCAAAGCTGCGTGCGAAATGCGCCCAGCTCCCCCAGATCAGCAAGACGATCAGCGCCAGAATGACAGCGGTCGTGATGAACTCAACGATATAGAGCGTCCGGCCTCTAAGCGCTCCGACAACCATGTCCATTCGGATATGGCCGCCATCACGCTGCGCATAAGAAATGCCCATGAAGGCGATCAACGGCATAGCCTGCTCGATCCAGTCCACGTAGCCGGGAAGTGGCGCATTGGCGAAATTCCGGCCACCAACTGAGACCACGGCCATGACCATCAGCGAGAACACTGCAAGACCGCTGATCAGAGCCAGAAAGCTCTCCAGTTTGTAGAGACGTTGATCGAGAATGCTGAGACGGCTGTCGTCGGACAGCACCTGGGATGACCCGGCCATCGTTTTACTCCGCTGTCAGGGAAAAAGGCACCCGACGCCAGCTTCGCCGACGCCGGGGTAGTGAGTGGATTAGCTGCCGTTTGCGATCTTCCCAGTCACAAGGTCATAAAGCTCTTGTGCTGGCAGGCCACGCTCGGTGTTTTCTGCAATCCAGGCCTCGGCCGCGGGGGCGGCAGCGGCTTCTTTGAACGCTGCGATTTCTTCATCGCTGAAAGTGACCCGTTCGATGCCGCGTTGATCCAACTCAGGACCCCACGCTTCCATCGTTTTGGTCTGGTAGTGGCTCACATAGTGATCCAGTGCCTCTTCTACCGATCCCAACAGAGCTTCGCGGTGTTCGTCAGATAAATCTTCCAGCGCCAGCGTGTTCACCACGACAGGGCAGTTGACGGTGCCGGGGTTGAGGTTCGTCGTCCACCAAGTGCCGTTTTCAATGGTGCCAAATGACATATGCGCATGTGGCGCAAAGCTGACCGCTTTAACGATGCCACTATCCATTGCCTGGCGCACTTCGGATGCAGACATTGATGTCGGAACCGCCCCAACCGTCTCCATCGCTTTGCCGATGCCACCTGTCGCCCTTACGCTCAGACCTTCAAAATCGGTTAGAGATTTCGGCGCCTCACCGACACCAACAAGGTTGTACTGCGGCAGCGGCGACGGCATTAGCAGAGTCGCGTCCCAGCGGGCCAGATCCTCAACAACGGCCGGATGTTGATAAACGGCCATCGACAGATCGACTTCTTGTTCAAGGGATGTCACGCCTAGAAACGGCAGCTCCAGGACGGTGATCGAGGGGTTCTTGTCGCGGTGATAACCAGCACAGAACTGGGCCATTTCAAACGCACCAATCGAAATCCCATCGAGGTTTTCTTTGTTCTTCGACAGGCCGCCATAGCTGATGTTGAGTGTGAACTCTCCGCCCGTCTTTTCGCTCACCAATTCGGCAAGTTTCTCGACGTGTTCGGTAAAGGCACGGCGCTTGCCCCACAGGGAAACGTTCCATTCGACAGCCAGTGCTTCGGATGCAACGGTCAGTGACAGGGCCGCAATAGCCGCCCGGTTAAGATGTTTGCGCATAATGGCTCCTCCCAGATCACGCAATTCGCTTGGGTGGAGTATTCAGAATGCGCAGCAGTCTGCCTATGAAGGAAAACGCGCGAGAAATCACTGTTCCCCTGCGGATATCCGCAGAGTGGTTTCGCTTACAACAGCGCCTCTTTATCGAGACCTAGTTTGACGATCTTTTCATTAAGCGTCCGGCGGCCAATCCCTAGCGCTTCGGCGGCGGCATCCATGCGGCCTTTATGTGCCTTGATGGCTTTGCCAATGAGCTCGCGCTCAAAAGCAGCAACCGCTTCGCGCAGCGTATCCGGTACTTCGTCAAAGTGTTGATCGCTGTGTATAGCCTGCGCCATCGACCCTCCTCCGCGTCGGGCCGCCAAAATACGCCGTTCGCAGACATGGCGCAATTCACGCACATTACCGGGCCAGTCATGCGCAAGCAGAGCGGCCAAATCGTCCTGATCAAGCTCTGGCGCGTCAATCTCATAAACCTGCGCGTATTCGCTCAAGAAATGCGTCGCCAGCAGAACCAGATCATCCCGTCTTTGCCGTAGCGGAGGTAAAGTCAGGACGACAGTGTTTAGTCGAAACAATAGATCCTGACGCAGGCGGCCTTCCTCGGCGGCCAGTACAACGTCTTCGTTGGTTGCTGACACGACCCTGAAACGTACCGGCACCGGCGACACAGCCCCCACCGGCAGGACCTGCTGATCTTCGATGACCCTTAGTAGCTTGGCTTGCGCCGCTGGTGGGCACGAGCAGATTTCGTCCAGAAACAAGGTCCCACCCGATGCCGCCACAAGCCTTCCATCGGATTCACCCGCGACGCCGAACATTTCCGCTTCAAATGTTTCGGAGGACAATGCGGCGCAATTCAGCGCCAGAAACGGTGCCTCCGGCGAGCGGCCCAAATCATGTAAAGCATGGGCAACCAGCTCTTTCCCGGTGCCGGTATCCCCCTGCAACAAAACCGCAACCGAAGTATCGGCAAGATCAAGTACCTCTTGTCGCAAGTCTGCTATGGCGTCTGTTTGACCCAGCAGGACGCGGTCAAGGCCTGACAATTTGAAAAGTCTGTCTTTGAGGCGGGCATTGCTTTTCCGCATGCGGTTTTGTTCAGCCGCGTGCCTCAACACCGTCAACAATCGCCTAGGTTCATATGGCTTTTCGATAAACCCGTACGCGCCTTCCTGTATGGCCTGAACCGCCATTGGGATGTCACCATGTGCCGAAATCAACACCACCGGAGGCGCCACATGCCTGTCCAGACTGGCCAGCAATTCAAGCCCCGTCATGCCGGGCATACGCACGTCGGACAGAATGACATCGGGCGACGCGCTGACCAGATACTCCGTCACCTGGGTCGCGCGCGAAAGGGCGCTAACAGTCCAGCCAGCGGCTTCGAGCAACTCGACAAGAGAATGTCGCATCGATTTGTCATCATCAACGATCAGAACTTTAAAAGGTTGCTGCTGGGTCATTCGTCCGTTTCTTCAGTAGCTGAGGCAATCGGGAAGGTGACGCGGAAAATTGTTCCTCCACCATCGCGGTTACGGGCCGTCATTGTGCCATCGTGATCTTTGACAATGCTGGTGGAAATCGCCAGTCCTAAGCCCATGCCTCGCCCGCTCTCTTTTGTGGTTACAAATGGCTCTTGCAACTCAGCCAGCGTTGCCTCGCCCAATCCGTGACCGTTGTCCTGAATTTCCAACACTGCCTCATCATCAGAAGCCGTGATAGAGATTTGGATTTCAGGCGCATCCGCTTCTTCCGTAGCATCTATGGCATTTCGCAAAAGATTGGTGATGACCTGTTCGACCCGCAGGGCACTGCCCCGGATAAAGACCGGAACAGTCGGCGCATCAACTGAGATTTTCACCCTGCCCTGCTCGATGTTTGGCGCAACCAGAGCCAAAGCGGCATTGACCGAAGTAAATAAGTCTACGTCATCAAACGCCTCATTCTCTGACCGTGCAAAGAACCGCAATTGGCGCGTGATCCCTTCCATCCTGTCGACAAGGCTTCCGATTTTTTGCGGCAACTTGGTCTCACCGGTAGATGAGATCTCTGCTGCCACCAGGTGATTGCGCATCGCAGCTATGGGCTGGCCCAATTCATGTGTGACCGACGCGGAGAGTTGCCCCAGAGCCGCCAGTCGGCTTGCGCGCTCCAACTCGCTCTGGGTGCGTTTGAGGCTACGTTCGGCTGTCTTGCGGTCGTCGATTTCGATGGCAAGCCGTTCATTCGCCTCGCGCAGCTTTGCTTCTTCTTCTTCGGACCGCGCCAAGGCCGCGCTTACGCGTCTCGCGCGTTGTATCTGGAAGAAGATAAATGTGAGCCCCGCCAAAAGGACAAAAATTGCAGTTACAAGCCAACTGCGCGCTACGGCCTGATCGTCACTCGCAAAGTAGTGAAGCGACCAGCCATGAGGTAGATCCTTAGCTGCAAGATGCAGGCGCTTCGTCCCCGCAATTCTGGCCTGGTCTCCCGGCAACTCAACCCAATCCAACGCATCTAAGTCTCGCCCCGGAAACTGCCTGGCATCTCGAATTCGCTCTCGCTGTGGTTCCGACAATGGCGTCAACGCGCGATATTGCCAATCCGCGTTCGAAGACAGCAGAACGACGCCGTCTTCATTGGCCAAAAGGACCTGTTCGCCCGAGTTTTTCCAACTATCCTGAAGATCAGAGAAGTCGATCTTGATTGCTACGACACCTGTTGGAGCTCCTCGGTCGTTCAGCACTGCGTTCGCAATGAAGTAACCCGGCAAACCCGTTGTGGCCCCGATGGCGTAGAAGCGGCCCTGTTCACCAGAAATGGCACTTTGGAAATACGGGCGGAAAGCATAGTTCTGGCCAACAAAGCTCCCTATTTCGCGGTAGTTCGATGCGGAAATCGTGATCCCGTCTTCGTCCATCAAGTAGATCGCATCCAGACCTGCCTGTTCGGCAAAATCCTCAAGGCGTCGGTTCAATGTTCCGGTGCCATCGCCTTCGGCTGTTCCAATTACAAAGGAGTCTTGTGATAGCACATATGTAAGGTGGGAAAATCGTTCGAGTTCGCTGTTCACCGAGCTTTGGTAAAGAGAGAGCCGGCCCTGAGCGTTCGAAAGCTCCTCCGAAACGAAGTATTGGTAGGAAACCAAATAGAGGCCAAAGCTGGCGGCAATGGCTACTACAATACCTAAAATATGAGAAGCTGATCGCATTGACTGCCCATGAACTGCGACAGCATAGGATCACAGTAGGTTTTAGCCGTCCATCCCAAGAGTTATGGGGTCAGGACCCATGATTTCCTTCGGACGGTATGATTCACGTTTTGAAAACTGAGATTTGAACATATCAGATCAATTTTGGCTGACAGAAGCGCAGATGGCTTGTCCTGGGCCTTTCTTCCCGAAGTCCCATGGCAAGCCATGAGTTGAAGACCGGCGCGTATTGAGCGGGTTTCTCGTCATCAAAATCGAAGGCATGCGATAGCGTAATGCCCCGGCGGTATTTGGGCCTCATAAGACGCTGTACATCCGTTGGAAGCTTTGGAGCGATAAGGGCATTTTCGCCCGGATGATGGCTGCTCTGGCCACCGCGCATGGCGAAGAGAAGACCGTGATGATCAACGCGACTTACCTGAACGCGCACCGCACAGCGACCAGATTTAGCGTCAAAAAGAGGCGCGTGAACGCCTAGTGGGTCGGAGCCAGCCGACACTTACACGAAGCTACTTGCCATCTGAGATAGTCTGGATAGACCGATCAACCTCCTTGTCACTACCGGTCTGGTCAGTAACTAAATTGGTGCACCGGAGTTGTTAAGCAGCCTTCCGGACGTCGATTGGCTACTCAGTGACCGGGATTGTGATGCCGGCTGGTTCAGAGAAGCGTTTAAAAACAATTTGATAAGCGCCTGCACCCTAGACCGCAAACAACGCGAGACCCAGGTCAAATACGACAAGCGCAGGTACAAACGCCGCATTCGAATCGAGATCATTTTTGGAAGGCTTAAGGTATGGCGGCGCGTGGCAACCCGATACGCCCGCCGCCCGAAAGTCTTCCTCCCTGCCATCGCCCTCGCGGCAATCGTCGTCCCTTGGCTATGATTCCTGACCCTAAGGTGGCAAAACTCCCTCATCGGAAGCGTCAGAACGGCTGCTGCGTAGTCTAACCAACGCGTGCTGTGGGGCATTTTGAATTTACCGTTCGCACTCGCGGTGTCGCAGTCTTGTGCTGATCTCATGGTACTCAGAAACCTTCCGGCCTCGTGCATTCACCTCTACTTGCTCAAAATTTCTATAGTGTATTCTCGACGGGCCCCGGCAGGCGGAATTGGGAAAGGTGCAGCCGCGCGCACCTGTGACACGGCGATCTGGTCCAAACGCTTTGAACCTGAACTGAGGGCAATGTTGGCCGATACCAAAGCTCCGCTGTCAGCGATGCGAAACGTCACCAGAACGGTGCCGCGGATGTTGACGCTTTTGCGTCTCGCGCGAAGGATCTTGCGTTTGACTTTCCACGCATAGTTACTTGCATCGGCATTGCCCTGGGCCGAGGCTGTGCGGGTTGTCTTTTCGGCGGCGGCTTCTCCCTTGGTGGTTTCGCCCGTTGTACTGCCTTTTTTTTGAGCGCGTTCACCATTGCCTGCCTTCACAGCGAGCTGGGCGACATTCTTTTTCTCAAGTTCTGGGCTTTGCACAGGTGTTGTCGCAGGTCTGCGTTTGGGCTCAATCTCAGGCCGTTTGGCTTGGGTCAATTCGGGCTGGCTTGTTTTAAGAGGATCCGTCGCTTTCAATGCTTCTTTCGCCGAAGGCGCGACCTGTTTTACGATAGGTTTTGCAGTCTTCACTGTCTGCACCTCGGGGTTTGCTTGTTTTATTGGTTGATCAGGCTCTACAGTCGTTTTCCGGGCCGTGGTCGGCGCGGATGCAATGGTTCCAGCAGTGAAATCCTTAAAGGACGTCCCAAGCGCCGCAGTTTCGACCAAGCCACCACCTTCGATTTGCGTCACCGTTTGTGGGCCAAAGTCATGCAAAGCAAGACCGTGGGTCGCAGCAGCCAACACGATCGCAGATGCGGCTATTGCGCGAGAACTGGGGATCATTGCAGCGCTCTTTGTGTGATCACAAAGACCTTTTTTGCGCCTAGGGCACGAAGCGCATCACTAACCGCTTTCAGCCGCACCGCTGGAAGCGCGCGGTCGGGAACCAAGCGTACTACTTCCAGCGGCAGGTCAATTGAAGCGCGTTCAACATAGGCTTCAACATCTGTCAGCTCGGCCCCGCGATACTCGAGCACACCATCGGCACGGATGACGAGCGCATCTGGCGGCTCGCGCCCTTCAAGGTTCTGCGTTTCAACCAGTTGCACCGAGTTGCCAAGCGGTGGGGCAAGCGTACCCGCAATCATGAAGAAAACCAGCATCAGGAAGACGACGTTGATCAGAGCAATTGTGGGTTCTCGGGTTCGCCTCGCCCTTGGCTTCAGTTGCATCATCCGATCACCTGTGTCCGCAACTGCGCCACACCTTTCAAAGCCGTCAGCAGGTCAATCAGTTGTTGCGAGGTTGCGCTCTGGCCGAGACTGATCAGTGCCATTTGTTCAGAAGTCCCGTCGAAAAGCTCTGTAGCGCTATCCAGGGTTGTTACGGTCCCGTCGACCAGAAGACGATCCTGTTCAAGCTTCACAAAGCGGATCGGGATGTCTTGGTTAGCCCCTCCCGCCGAAGCCGTTGAAAACTCAATCTCGCCAAATTTCGAGAAGGTTGAAGTAAGCATGAAAAACAGCAGCAGCAAAAAGATAACGTCGATCAACGAGGTCATCGACAGGCGCTTGCGCCGCTTGGTGCGGGTCTCAAGTGCCATGGGCAAGAGCTGCCTTTGGCATCTCGGTCGCTTTGCATTCTGCGGCGTGACCAGGTGCGAAAGCGGTGCGTAGGGCACGGTTGGTAAAGATGCGCTCACGCGTCATGCGTGACTCGAACCAAGTCAGCACAAGCGAGGTTGGCATGGCGACGGCTAACCCCGCAGCCGTTGTTAGCAGGGCAACCCAAATGCCGCCAGCAAGCAGTGCAGGATCTACCGAATTGCCTGCGCCTTGTAAGGTTTGGAAGGCTTCGATCATGCCAAGAACAGTGCCGAATAGCCCCAGTAGCGGTGCAAGCTGTGACACCACATCAAGCACGTTGAGGCCCCGTTCAAGCCCGGCAAAGCGTGCTTCGGCCTCGGCATCGGCACGCTCGGACAGCGTGCTACTATCACCACTGAATGACATGGCGATCACCGGGGCCAGATAGCTGCGGCTTTTGTCCAGATGCGCCATCGCAACAACCCGGTCCCGGCGGTCCCAGGCTTCAATCGCCAAAGACAGCTCGAAATGGCGACCGACGCCGGCGGCCGCGTATTGCCAAAGCTTGTAAATTACGAGCGACAGGGTTGCGACCGAGGTTGTGATCAGGATCGCAACAACCGGCCCGCCAAGCGCAAGGACGTCTGTCAATTTCTGAATGATCGTATCCATTGGCCTATCCAATTATTTCCGTTTCAAGGCGGCTTTTGAGTGTCAGGTTCGACATGCAGGCATTCTGCATGCCTCCTTGATGCGCACATTCCTGAGCGTCGTTGATCAGGATACGAGTGATTTGGTTGCAGGCCATTCCATCGAACTGAAATTGGCGGACCCTAGGACGCCCTGCGGGCATATCCTCGAAATCCAGAAGCGTGAGCAGAGCAACGCCACCTTCGGCGCCGAATAAGACCATTTCGTAGACGGCGCCTTCGATATCGGTGTCATGTTTATTCTCGACCAAAAAGCTGAGCAGGCAGCTTTGGTCGCGTTCTTCCGCAGAACTCAGCTCTATCGAAACGCCACCGGTTTCTTCGGCAGAGGCAAGGCCTGCCCCCAGAATTGGGAGCAAGGCCAGCAGGACCAACCGAGCATTTCTTTTCGACGCCATTCGCATAACTGGTCCTTTCTTTTCTTGATCAGAAGGTTTTGGCCACGGTCAGCTTGAAGTTCCGACCCGGCGCATTGCGCGTCGACAGGTTCGGCAGGTAGTTTTTGTCGAAGATGTTCTCGATACCTGCCCTAACTTCGAACCCTGCAAGCGCGCCTTCTTGCGGGAAGTAGGACGCGCGCAATGTGTTCACGCCATATCCGGCAACCGGGTCGCCTGAGGAATCAAAGCCAGATCTGGCTCCGAAAAGTTCCCAGCTGACATCAAGCGTTTCGCCAAACCGTTTGCCGAATGTGATCCGCGCCGAATCCGACGGTTCGTTGCGCCAGCGGGACTCCTGCCCATTTTCGTTGGTTTCCGTGCCGCTTACGACATTGGCGTTAAAATCGACATAGAACCCGCCAGCGTTCGCGTATGAGGCTTCGATTTCCACACCACGCGTTTCGACCTTGTCCAAAAGGACTAAGGCTCCGGTAATCGGATTCGACTGATTGTACGATGTGACATCCCGCAAGTTGGTGTCGTAGAAATTCACCTTGGCGCGCACGACGTCGCCCTCGGCAAAGATATCTCCGCGATTGAACGAAAACCCTGCTTCCCAGGTGCGCGATTTCTCGGGTTGGGTCATGAATACCGGGGTGCCAAGGTCGTCGATGATGGGCAGGCTTTCAGTGTATGCACCGCCGCCAAAGATGCCGAAACCATTTGCGAATTCGTACCGCGCCGACAGACCCCCCATCAGAGCATCGTTATCGTAGCTCTCATTGAAAGCTGCTGTATCGCCATCCCCCTCGATGTCCTGCGTTTCGTAGCGCAGCGCTGGTGTGATGGTCAGTTGATCGCCGATCTGAATGTCATCGACAGCGAACAAGGCAATCCGACGATCGGTCCCACCAGGAGCTGACGGGGCATCCAGACGCTCTCGATTGATGAACTCGATCCCGGCTCGAAGATCATGCGAAGCGATTCCAGTTTGGAAATACGAGGTATTCTTGATCGTCAGTTTGGTGGTTTCATAGTTATGTGACGCGTCCGCCAGAGCCCGAATGCTTGGGAAAAACGGAGTTCCCTCTAAGCTAGAGGAGCCAGGAACATAGCTGCTGTCGATGGACTGCTCGGAATAACTGAGGTTCACATCCAAATCGATCAGATCGTTGTCCGCTGGCCGGTATTGATACCGCAGTATGCCAATCCGGGTTTCGATATCACGATCCACATTGCCAAATGCGTCTGCGGATGTACCGAATGAGTCATATGGAACGTCGCGCTCTTCCGAGGTCGACTGGTTCCAGGACGCGGTAATCGAATGCTCCAGGTTGTCGCCGAAGCTGTATTTACCCTTCGCCAACAGGGAAGGCAGGGTAAAGGCGCTGTTGCCGATTGTATCGCCATTCCCGTCTTTCTGATCGTCCTGATCGCGATAGGTGTAGTTGAACAGGAACTCGGTCTGCTCGTTCGGCTGCCACGCCAGAATCGACGACGAGGCAAAGCCGTTGCCGTTTGAATACCCTTCCAACGTCTGTCGGAACCGGAAGCCGGGCTCACCGCCGGTGAAATCCGAGGCGTCTTTGGTTTCCAATTGAACCACACCGCCGACGACGCCCGAGCCGAATTCAAACGACCCGACAGTGCCCCGGATCACCGACACGCTTTTGTAAAGTTGTGGATCGGTGAAGAGTTGGTTGCCGATCCGATACAGCTCTTCCGAACCGGTTGTTGCCCCGTCGATCAGAATGAGAACCTTCTGGTCGGTGCCGAAGGTGCTGTTGGCACCGAAGCCGCGAATGTTGATACCTGACCCCTGCGGTGTCGAGCCATTCACCAGAGTCACACCAGGCACCGTATCGATCAGCTCTGCAACCGTGTTGGCCTGACGGTCGTTGATCTCTTCCTGATCGATATTGGTAATAGGTACTGCGGTGTCGGTCTGGATTTCCCGTTTGCTTTCGCCCAGCTCAAGTGTGCCCAGGAACCCATCATCCTGTTCCTGCGCCCAAGAGGCCGCTGCGATCAAACTGAGGCAAGAAGCGGTGCCAAGTTGGCCCGCCTTTCGAATTGAAGCACGCATTTCTGTCCCTTCGAGTGGTTTGAGGACCGGAGATGCTTGCAGTTCGCTGGCTAAGGTCAGTCTTTTTTGGTGTTTTTTGGAATCGCCTTTCAGCGATGACTTGTGCTCGTTAATAAAGCTTACTAAAACAGTCAACATATTTCCGTGACTGAGTTTGCAGTCACTGCCAGCGGGCCAATGACGCGATCATGGGCCAGGCCAGCGCTTCACAAAACCACTCGAAGATGGGAAATCCACTATGGAACAGGTGCTTACGGCCCCTCAGGATATTCGTGCCGCCTATGCAGAGAAGGCTGGCAAACGTGATCGCGATCTGGCGGAATCACTTGGTTTGTCCGAAGGGCAGCTGGTGGCGGCCTTCACTGGGCATGGCGCAACAAGGCTGAGATCAGACATGGATGCGCTTTTTGGCCAGTTGAACGGGTTGGGCGAAGTCATGGCGCTGACTCGCAACCCGTCCTGCGTGATCGAGAAAGTCGGGCAGTACGACAACTACCATCCAGGCGCTCATGCCGCGATGGTCCTAACCCAAGAGATTGACATGCGCATATTCCCCAGTCATTGGGTTCACGCCTTCGCGGTCGAGCGTGAAACAGAAACCGGAACACGCCGCTCGATTCAGGTCTTTGATGCGGCCGGAGACGCGGTTCACAAGATTTTCCTCCGAGACGGCTCGGATCTGGATCACTGGACACATCTGGTACAGATGCTGGCCGCAGACGATCAATCACAGACGATGACTGTCGAGCAGCGCAAACCAGCCGAGGCACCCAAGGCCAATCCAGACAAAACTGAAGTCCTGCGCAATGAGTGGGCTAAGATGACGGACACGCATCAGTTCATGCGCTTGACGTCGAAGCTCAAGATGAACCGGTTGGGGGCATATCGTATTGCCGGTGCGCCTCTGGTTCGGGCGCTTGACCCAGACACAATTCCGCAAATGTTCGAACAGGTGCGCGACCAAAGGCTTGAAGTCATGGTCTTTGTCGGCAATCGCGGTTGCATTGAAATCCATGGTGGCCCAGTCAAAACCCTGAAACAGATGGGGCCTTGGTTGAACGTGCTGGACCCGGATTTCAACCTGCATCTGCGCACCGATTATATTGCCGAGGTCTGGGCCGTAACCAAACCCACCCAACGAGGACCCGCTGTTTCAATTGAAGCGTTTGACGCTGAAGGCGGATTGATTTTCCAGATATTCGGTCGACGCGCCGGCGATACTGACCACCGCCCCGCCTGGGATGCGCTGGTCGCCGGGTTATCCGAAAAAGCCGAAGAAGAGGTGGTGTAGTGCGACAGCTTCTATCTCTCTGCACGGCTGCTTTTCTCTCTGCCACAACTCTGAAAGCCGACGAACAACGCGTGATCGCGATTGGCAGTTCGATCACCGAGATCGTCTATGCTCTCGGGCAGCAGGACCGGCTTGTGGGCCGTGATCGGACCTCAACTTTCCCCGCCGATGCCTTGGAATTGCCGGATGTGGGCTATCGGCGCTCTCTGTCACCCGAAGGCGTGCTGTCCGTCGCGCCCGACCTGATCCTGGCACTGGAAGGCTCCGGCCCGCCAGATACCATTTCGGTGCTTGAAGAAGCCGGTGTGGAATTCGTCACCATCGATGATGAGTTTTCTCGCGATGGGATAGTGGAAAAAATCCGCGCGGTGGGCGCCGCTTTGGGTGTTGAGACTGAGGCTGAAAAGTTGGCTGCAAGCGCCGCGCAACAACTGGATCAAGCGCAAGAGAGTGCCTCGATCGTCGCGGGTGCGGACCCATTGAGTGTTTTGTTCATCCTTTCGGCGCAGGATGGAGAAATCACCGTCGGCGGGGCCAACACACAGGCCGACAGCATTATCAGAATGGCAGGCGGTGAGAATGCTGCGGCGGGCGTTAGTGGCTTCAAGACCATGACACCGGAAGCGTTGGCTGTCACAGCGCCCGACGTGATCCTGATGATGGAGTCGCGCGGCAATCGCGCAACTTCGGACGAGGACCTTCTTGCAATGCCCGCGATCCAATTGACCCCGGCAGGGCAGAGTAAAGCCCTGATCCGTATGCCAGGTGCGTATCTTCTGGGCTTTGGCCCGCGTACAGCGGACGCGATTTCAGACCTATCGGCGGCGTTGCAAAACGCGAGCGGATCATGACGCTGGCGTTAGACCACGGCGCTCCGATGCGCGCCGACGCGCGAAGGATCAGGGCCAAGCGCGTGACGCTGTCTCTATTTGTCGTCCTGACCGTAACAAGTGTGTTCAGCGTCTCGGTCGGAGCGTCTGACGCCTCGCTAGCGATTGCAGTATTGGATTTACTTCAGGGGCGCGAGTTGTCGGACCTGAACCGGATCATTCTGTGGGACATCCGCCTGCCCCGTCTGGCGATGGGCATACTTGTTGGAGCGGCGCTGGCGGTCTCTGGCGTGGTGATGCAAGGGCTGTTCCGCAATCCACTAGCTGATCCCGGCATTGTCGGTGTAAGCGCGGGCGCTGGGTTGGGCGCAATCACAGCCATCGTCATTGGTGGCCTTCTGCCTGGCGCGGTTCTCGCGTGGGTAGGCGACGGGCTGGTTGCCGTTGCGGCCTTTCTGGGGGGATGGGCCTCGGTTCTGATCCTCTATCGCGTGTCAACGCGCCAAGGACAGACATCCGTCGCCACCATGCTGCTTGCAGGCATTGCGCTGGCGGCTCTGGCCGGAGCTGTATCCGGCGTGATGATCTACATGGCTGACGATCAGCAACTCAGAGACCTCACCTTCTGGGGCATGGGCTCGCTGGCTGGTGCGACGTGGATCAAGGTTGCAACGGCCGCTCCGATTATTCTGGCTGCAATTGTCTGTACACAGTTTCTTGCCCGTGCTTTGAACGGTATGGCGATGGGTGAGGCCATTGCCCATCACATGGGTATTCCAGTCCAGCGAAGCAAAAACATCGCGATCCTGACGGTTGCTGGGGCAACGGGTGCCGCCGTTGCCGTGTCGGGTGGCATAGGCTTTATCGGAATCGTGGTGCCGCATCTGCTGCGCCTCAGTACTGGACCAGACCACCATCGCTTGTTGATGAATTCAGCTCTGCTGGGGGCCACGCTGCTTTTGTGCGCAGACATGATCAGCCGCGTGATCGTTGCTCCGGCTGAGCTACCAATTGGGATCGTGACCGCAATCCTTGGCGCGCCGGTGTTTTTCTGGATCCTGCTTCGACGCCATGGCTCAATGGGAATGTAAGTATGAAAGCTGAAAACATAAGCGTCCGCATCGGAAGCAAAGAGATCCTGAAAGGCGTGGATTTTAAAGCAGAGCCCGGGCAAGTCACGGCCATCATCGGCCCGAATGGATCCGGCAAATCGACTTTGCTGAAAGCACTGTCGGGAGAAATCCAAAGCTCCGGCAGGATCACATTAAACGGCCACGACATCACGGCACTAAAGCCTTGGGAATTGGCTGCCATACGAGGCGTTCTTCCGCAGTCAACAACCGTGGCTTTCCCCTTCACTGTGCATGAAGTCGTCAGGCTTGGGCTGGCAAATGGCTTGGCCGCCAAAGACGACACGTTGCCGTCTCGGGCATTGATGCAAGTTGACCTCGGCGGCTTTGAGACGCGGTCCTACCAGAACCTATCTGGCGGTGAGCAGCAACGCGTTCAGCTAGCGCGTGTCCTGACACAGGTATGGGACACCAAGGATCAGGATCAGCCCCGCTGGTTGTTGCTGGATGAACCCGTTGCAAGCCTGGACATCGCACATCAGTTCATCGTTCTGCGCATCGCGCGGGACTTCGCGGTCAAAGGCGGAGGTGTCGTCGTAGTTATGCACGATCTGAACCTGACAGCTTTGTTCGCCGACAGTGTTTGCATTCTGAGCGAAGGGAAAGTCTGGTCATCAGGTACTGTGTCAGATGTTCTCAACAATGAGACGATGCAGCAAGTTTACGGTATCGACTTGCCGATAAACACGGTACCTGCAGGCGGGATGCCATTTTTTCTGCCGCAGGCGATGCTCTGAATTAGATGCTCCGTCCGTTCTTGCAAAACGTGAAAGATGCTACCATTGGGTTCGGTACACACCCCGTTTTACACAATGTATCAACGGCTCAAAACGGACATCCGCCAATACGCAGGGATGCTGCTATGCGGCCCGTCGAACCAGTCATTCGCGGAAAGCGCAAAATTGCGTCGCCGTCAGGGGTCGGCAACGCGGACTTTGCAGCCGTCCGAATTTTTTGCTCCAAAAGACCCCAGTCAGCCCAAAGCTGCCATTGGTCTGAAATGCAGATACTAAGGCCGTCGTCTCTCCTAATTGGGAATCACAAGTTTTTGCAAACTTGGTTTTCGGGTCACATTTTGTAGAGGAATCCGGTCAGGCAGGAGCCATCTTTACATGCGTGATTTATGGCGCCGGAGGTTTCGCCCAAAACAAAATCTACCCTGCTTGAAAACTGGAGCCCGTGAAAATCAGAGTAGCGATAACAGGTACAACTATTGAAACGCCAGCATGAAAAAGGGGTGTCGGGGCTGAAAAACCGCATGACTTAACTGCAAGGTTACACCATGTACCAAATTCGCAAGGTCTATGCCTTCGAACAATGAAGGTGCCAATGTGGGCCTAATATCTTGAGCTTTTTTGCGGCACATACTTTGATTACTACTATGATGATGCGCGATCAGTATTAGAACAGAGCGGCCGCCAACTTGCGCGTCCTCTTCGTTATTTTCTCGTCAACAATAGATTGTTACGGAATTTACGGTTAACTGGCAGTTGAGGGTCGGGTATTGGGCCACTTAGTCGGCCAATGGCAATGCAGGTATAAGGTTGCGGGTGCAGGCTCAGGTAGTTCTTTCTAAAGGATAGGCCGAGGCCATCTTGGGCAAAGTGTTGTTGATCTAAGTACGAAGGATGATTGGCTATTTGCGGCACAAGGCCGACCTTGTCTAAATACATTAATTTCCGCGATTGCGCCCCTTCCTTAAAGACATTCGCTGCAAGTGCGATGCCGTCTAAGCAGCAGACTGCCAACTTTCAGAAGTATGCAATTAGGCTTCGTCCAATTTGATAAACCAGATCATCCCCACGCGACTAATCCATGGGACAATCCGTATGGGAAATAAGGACACAGCGACAGGAGGTTTGCGCCTGAACGAGTTTGTCACGGTTGGCTCATGTGGAAGCACGGGACGCGACCAACATGAGTATCTCGCCTCGGTTAAAAACGCTGAATACTTGCGACACAATCTTTGATCTGACGGTTTTCGAATTGGTTACTGAATACGATGCGACCTACCTTTTTTGCGGTTGTCACCAAACTGAATCCAAACCGTCACAAAACCGCAATGACCCGCGTTCATCCCCTTCTAATACTAGTGAGAGAGGATACCACCTGATGTCGTTGCGCTTTGTCTGCCTGACATCTGCCCTTGCCCTGACCGCCGGCCAGGCTTCGGCAGAAATGAATTTCAACCGAATTGCTTCTTTCCCCGTCGTTAAGAATATGGCCGAGGGAACTGATATCGAACGTGAGACCTCACCCGAGATCATCGCTGCGACTGCAGACGGGATGACGTTGGTCTATACAGACAGCCCGTTGGGTGTAGTCGGCATGGTCGACATCACCGAACCAGCGAACCCGGCACCTCTGGGCGCGATGGAAGTAGGCGGCGAGCCGACGTCAGTTGGGATCGTTGGTGCAACGGCTTTTGTGGGCGTGAACACTTCGGAAAGCTACACCGCCCCGTCGGGCAAACTGATCTCGGTCGACATCGAAGGCAAGGCGGAAACCGGCGCCTGTGATCTGGGCGGTCAGCCCGACAGCGTCGCGATTGCGCCGGATGGAAGCTTTGTCGCGGTTGCGATCGAAAACGAACGCGACGAAGACCTGAACGATGGCGTTATCCCTCAACTGCCTGCTGGATCGCTGGCGCTGGTACCGTTGAAGGATGGCACGCTGGATTGCTCTGGCATGAAGATGGCCTCGCTGACCGGCCTGGCAGACGTCGCGCCCACCGACCCCGAGCCTGAGTTTGTGGACATCAACGCTCTGGGCGAAACCGTCATCACCCTGCAGGAAAACAACCACATCGCGGTTGTTGACAAGGACGGGAACGTAATCAGCCATTTCTCGGCTGGTGCGGTTGATCTGGAAGGCATTGACGCCACGGATGAGCGCGGCGCGCTGATCTTCACCGAAAGCCAAGAGGGTCGCCTGCGCGAGCCTGATGCGGTGAAGTGGATCGACGACAACCATTTCGCCACCGCCAACGAAGGTGACTACGAAGGCGGCTCGCGCGGCTGGACGATCTTCCACAAGGACGGCACCGTTGTTTACGAGAACGGCACCGATTTCGAGAAAGCCATCATCCAGATCGGGCACTATCCCGACAAACGCTCAGACGCAAAAGGTGTAGAACCAGAAAGCGTAACTGCAGCGACCTTTGGCGGCACGTCGATGATTTTTGTGGGCGCCGAACGCGCCTCGATCGTGGGTGTTTATGACGCCACCGATCCGGCCAACCCGGTTCTTGAACAACTGCTGCCCTCGGGCGTGGGGCCGGAAGGCTACGTTGCTATCCCTGAGCGCAACCTTCTGGTCTCGGCCAATGAAAAAGACCTGATCGAAGATGGCGGCCCGCGTGCTCATGTGTCGATTTTTGAGTATCAGGATGCCCCCGCCGCTTATCCGCATCTGACCTCCGCTGGCGCGGATGAGTTGATCGGATGGGGTGCCCTGTCCGGTCTGGTCGCAGATGAGGATGGCATCATCTACGCGGTTAATGACAGCTTCTACGGCTTCCAGCCTTCGATCTTCAAAATCGACCCCAGCCAGACCCCGGCCCGCATCGTGGACGTCATTCGCATCAGCCGTCAGGACGGCAACCCGGCGCAAAAGCTGGATCTGGAAGGTATCACGCTGGATGGCAAAGGTGGCTTCTACGTCGCCTCTGAAGGCCGAACCGACCGCGTCATCCCCCACGCGATCTACCATGTCTCGGCCGAAGGCAAGATCAAGGACCGCAAGGGTGAGATCGGCCTGCCGCCGGAACTGATGGCCGTCGAAAAACGCTTCGGGTTCGAAGGCATAACCAAGGTTGGAGACACCCTGTGGATGGCAGTTCAGCGCGAATGGAAGGACGACCCCAAAAACCACGTGAAACTTGTCGCCTATAACCTTGAAACCAAGGAATGGGGCGCAGTGCACTATCCCAAAGCTGACCCGGAAACTGGTTGGGTAGGTCTGTCGGAGATCACCGCATTCGGTGACCATGTTTATGTCATCGAACGCGACAACCAGCACGACCACCGCGCGGTTACCAAGAAAGTCTACCGCATTCCGCTGTCTGAAATGAACCCGGCCCCGCTGGGTAGTGAACTGCCCGTGGTCAGTAAGGAAGAGGTCCGCGACTTGCTGCCCGACCTGACCTCGACCGGTGGCTATGTTCTGGACAAGATCGAAGGTCTGGCCATCCTGCCTTCGGGCGAGGCATTCGTTATGACCGACAATGACGGCGTGGATGATGCCTCGGGCGAGACGATGTTCTGGTCGATCGGCTTGGTTTCGGCTGGGAACTAGATCAAACATCAGAAATCAAAAGGCCCCGCGCAGAAATTGCGCGGGGCTTTTGCATTCAAAGCCAGTTTTGATCCCTTTGGCCGTATCGTTTCTCATGAACTTTTACATGCAGCCTGATTGGAAAGTTGTTTTCGTCTGTCGCTTTCTTCGGGGATCTACTTCGAGTTACCACCACGCCTCAACAAAATTGAAGAACTCCCACCTGTCATCATCGCGGCCAACAGGGGTGATCTTGTGGTAGCGCGTCCTGCCATCCCATTCGGTGCAGAACCACTTCGCATTGTGGTGGTTAATCTCACGGGCCATCAATTGTATTTGGCTCTCATACGCTAGAAAAACCGGCGACCTAGCATGTCATCTCAGGTCTGCCGAGTCGTTCACACATGTGTATTTTGGCGAAGTTTGTGGAATTTTTGGTGTATGACGAAGTTAGCAACAGCGCATCTCGGTACCCTAACGCTCAAAGACTAATTTGATGTCGTGAAAATTCGACTCAGAAGGACCGTATCACCATTCTGTGCGCTGAATCTGAACAGACCTTTTGAACCCCAACCAGCCTGTGCCGATTTGAGAAAGGCGGCCTTTCAGATCGCTGGCACGTAGGCAAGAAATACTTCTTGTCCGACTGAGCCGAATGCGAATTCGACCAACTGGCATTGTTTAAACCGCTACTAACAGACGAAACATGTTGGTCCTGATCGACGTGATAGTATTGACCAATCCCAACGCCCATTTAACGTAAATGGCCTTATGGCGTCTCAAACAAACAACATTCTGACCATTCTTGTCCTGGTAACACCAAACTTCAACATGGCGGCGACGGTGGGTTTCATCGATCCGTTTCGCGCCGCAAACTATCTCGAAGGCAAGGCACGGTTCCAATGGCAGATCGCATCCCTGGACGGTGGTCCTTGCACTGCAAGCAACGGGATGACCATCGACACGATTGCACTGGCCGAGGCTCAGGAAGGGCGCAAGGATTTTGTGATCGTCTCTTCCAGTTGGGCGCCGGAAGCCTACAACTCAACCCCGCTTCATACGTCGCTATGGCGTTGGGCCGGTCAAGGGAGCACGCTGGGCGGGCTGGACACCGGGGCGTTCATCCTCGCCGAAGCTGGTTTGCTCAAGGGGCGTCGGGCCACGGTGCACTATGAGCATATCGACGCGATGAAAGAGCTCTATCCCAATGTCGAGGTCAGTGAGGAGTTGTTCGTATTCGACAAGGCCCGCATCACCTGTTGCGGCGGCGCGGCAGCCTTGGATTTTGCCTTGCATATCATCAAGGGCACCAAGGGCGACGCTCTAGCCAATGCGGCAGCACGATACGTTTTTCACCAGACCGTGCGCCCCCAAGGCGCTATGCAAAGTCCGGGACTGGCCGAGCCGATGGGTCAACTGGCCCCCACAGCGGTCAAACGGGCGATAGCGTTGATGGAGCAGAACCTGGAAACACCGCTAAGCATTCCCGAGATATGTGATTCCATAAACCTTTCACAACGCCAGTTGAATCGGCTGTTCGCGCGGCACGTCAAGAAAACTCCAACCATGTATTATCGTGACATCCGGCTGGACCGTGCACGCGGGCTGGTGACACAGACAGATATGTCTTTGCTTGAGGTTTCGGTGGCCTCGGGTTTTGCCAGCCAGGTTCATTTCAGCCGCGCATACCGCGAACGGTTTGGGCTGTCACCGCGCAATGATCGGGTGGAAGGCCGCGTTCCTTTTGAATTTCGAGCTTGGCCCATGCACCGCAAGACCGATAGGCGGGTGGCGAATAAAGTTAAGTAGACGGCGATCTGTGCACATTGGTCATGTGTGAGAGACGCGATCCTATACCTCTGACCGAGTCACTCGGCAGGGTTTTGTTCACAGGAGACGCCCGCAATGACTGAACAGCCAACGTCCCAGCAATTCGCGGATATTTCCAAGGGCTATCACGAAAACCCATCCAGTTCGTTTTCGCTGCGGGCCGAGGCCTATACGGATCCAGCCTGGCATGCTGTGGACTTGCGCGAGATCATCGCCAAGACGTGGCAATGGGTCTGCCATGTCGAAAAGCTGCGCAAACCAGGCAGCTTTGTCACGATCGAGATCGCTGGTCAGCCGGTAGCTGTGGTACGTGATCGGGAAGGCGTTCTGCGTGCGTTCTACAATGTCTGCAAACACCGCGCCCATCAGCTTTTGTCGGGCGAAGGTAATACGACCCGCATCATGTGCCCTTATCACGCCTGGGTTTACAAGTTGGATGGACAGCTGGTGCGTGCCCCGCATACCGAGAATCTGAATGGATTCGAGCCCAAAGAGATTTGTCTGGATGAGGTGCAGGTAGAGGAATTTTGTGGGTTTGTTTTTGTAAACCTTGATCGAGAGGCCTCACCCCTGTCGGAGCTGTCCGGCGATCTGGAAACCGAAATCCGCCACTGGGCGCCGGATATCGAAGAGCTGACATTTGCTCATCGACTGACCTATGACATCAAGTCCAACTGGAAGAACGTGGTCGACAATTTCCTGGAGTGCTACCACTGTCCGACCGCCCACAAGGATTTTTGCGAACTTGTCGATATGGATACCTACAAGGTGACCACGCACGGAATCTATTCCAGTCACATGGCCGACGCGGGCAACACGACCAACAGCGCTTATGACGTGTCGAATGCCACGGTGAAAACCCATGCCGTTTGGTGGCTATGGCCCAACACCTGCATCATGCGGTATCCGGGTCGGTCGTCGATGATCATCCTCAACATCATCCCTGCAGGCCCCGACCGGACGCTGGAAACCTATGACTTCTTCCTTGAGACCAAGGAGCCCAACGAGGCCGAGGTCGAAACGATCCGCTATCTGGACGAAGTGTTACAGGTTGAAGACATCAACATCGTTGAAAGCGTGCAGAAAGGGATGAACACTCCAGCCTTCGACGCGGGCCGCATCGTGAACGACCCTGATGGCTCGGGCATGTCGGAACATGCGGTGCACCATTTCCACGGTCTTGTTTTGGACGCATACAAAAGGGCCGCCAGGTGAGTCAGTTTTCCAAAAGAATGCAGTTCCAACCTCCTCCCCGCCCGTGACTGAACGCGCGCAGTCACCGCATATTGGCAGGCAGGGAGGAACAGCATCATGCCAGGAACACCAAATATCGTCGTCGTGATGGCCGACCAATTGGCACCGCAGTTTTGCGGGGCCTATGGCCACCCGGTCGCCAAGACACCGCATATCGATACGCTGGCCGGGCGCGGGATGCGGTTTGATGCGGCCTATTGCAACTCACCACTTTGCGCACCTTCCCGGTTCGCCTTCATGTCCGGCCAGTTGATCAGCCGTATCGCCGCCTACGACAATGCCTCCGAATTCCGCGCCAGCGTGCCAACATTCGCGCATTACCTGAAAACGTTGGGCTATCATACCTGCCTGTCGGGCAAGATGCACTTTGTCGGCCCCGACCAGAAACACGGGTTTGAGGATCGGGTGACCACCGACATCTACCCGTCCGATTTCGCCTGGACGCCCGATTGGGAGGCCCATGATGAGCGCATCGACAAGTGGTACCACAACATGCAGACGGTCAAGGAAAGCGGCGTGGCCGTCGCCACCTTCCAGACCGACTATGACGACGAGGTCGGCTTTGCCGCGCGCCGTTGGCTGATAGATCGCGGGCGCGATCGGGCGCACGGATCGCAAGCGCCTTTCTGTATGGTCGCCAGTTTCATTCACCCACATGATCCCTACGTCGCGCAGCCTGAGTGGTGGGACCTCTATGACGATGATGATATCGATCTGCCCGAGTTCACATTGTCACCCGAAGACCAAGACCCGTTCTCGCGTCGTGTCATGGATGGGATCGAAGCCAGCTATGTTCCTCTGACAGACGAAGAAGTCCGGCGCGCGCGCCATGCCTATCTGGCCAATGTCAGCTTCTTCGACAGTCAGGTTGGCAAGATCGTCAAGACGCTCGAAGACATTGGCGAGCTGGACAACACCATCGTCATTGTCACTGCAGATCACGGCGACATGCTGGGCCAGCGCGGCCTGTGGTACAAGATGAACTTCTTCGAACACTCGGCTCGCGTGCCCTTGATCATGGCCGGGCCGGGGGTGGCCAAGGGCCGCGCGCCCAACGCCTGCTCGCTACTGGATCTGTTGCCCACCTTTGTTGATATCGGAGGCGGCACCCCGGAGATGTTTGGCGAAACGGTCGACGGCCGATCACTGATGCCGCTGGCGCGCGGTGAGGCCGACCCGTTGGACGAGGCGATCGGTGAATACTGCGCCGAAATGACCCCCTGGCCGGTCTTTATGATCCGGCGCGGGCCGCTGAAATACATCCATTGCGACATCGATCCACCACAGCTTTATGACCTGTCGGTTGACCCGTTCGAGAAGGTGAATGTCGCTGCTGATCCAGCTTATGCCGAAGCCGCCGCAGGCTTTGCCGGCGAAGTCAGGGCCCGCTGGAACAGCGAACAGTTGCGCAAAGATGTGATCGCTACCCAGAAATCCCGCCGCGCGCTTCATGCCGCGATGGAAGCCGATGCCGGGGAGCATTGGGATTACAACCCACCCTCTGATGCCAGCCAGCAATATGTGCGCAATCATATGGATTGGACCGAAGCCGCAGGCCGTTATCGGTTCCCGCCACAAAAGGACGACTGATATGAAACTACAGGGAAAAACAGCCCTCGTGACTGGCGGTCGCGGAGGGATTGGCCGGGCCATCGTAGCGCGCTTTCTGCGCGAAGGGGCGATCGTCTATGCCGCCGATCTGACACCGCAGGGATCATTGGCCGAACATGACGATAATGGTAGCCGTTTTGTTGCGATGAACGTGGCAGACGAGGCTGCGGTAAAAGCTGCGATGGCGCAGATCGAGGCCGACGAAGGCAAGCTCGATATTCTGGTGAACGCAGCCGGGATCGAGATCGAGAAGACCATCGAAGACACCACGCTTGAGGAATGGAACCAAAGCTTCGCTGTAAACTGCACCGGCACCTTCCTGACCTCGAAATACGCCTTGCCCCTGATGCGCGCGGCGGCGAAGACCGGCGCTTCGGCCAGCATCATCAATTTTGGTAGCTATGACGGGTTCATCGCCGATCCCGGCCTTGCGGCTTATTGTGCCACCAAGGGCGCGGTGCATGCGCTGACCCGCGCCATGGCTTGTGACCACGGCCCTGAGGGCATCCGCGTAAACGCGATCTGCCCGGGCTATATCAACACACCAATGCTGCAAAGCTTCTTTACCGGCGACGGGTCCGGCGGCGGTGGCAAGACGATTGATGAGCTGCAACAGGCTGTTCGGGACGTGCACCCGATGCGCACCTATGGCACGCCCGAGGACATCGCGAACCTGGTCAACTGGCTCGCCTCGGACGAGGCCCGCTATGCGAGCGGTCAACTTTGGGTTCTGGACGGCGGACTGTCTGCGCAAGTCCAGCAGATGAGACTGTGATGTCAGAAGCGTTGCGTTCGCAAGAGCCGGAGGTCGACGCTGTGATGCCTCCGTTCGCGTTTGGAGAGCTGGCTTTGCGAAGGCCGACCTGGGGCAGGCCAGAGAAACCATGCCACCTGTTCGTTGTCCCTAAGACCTTCGAGGAGCCAACCACATGACCAAGCCCGTCATCATCACCTGCGCCCCCACAGGCGGCATTCACACCCCCACCATGTCGGAGCACCTGCCAATCACTCCGAGCGAGATCGCAACCGCCAGCATCGAGGCCGCCGAGGCCGGCGCCTCGATCATCCACCTGCATGCGCGCGACCCGGAAACCGGCAAGCCCGACCCGAACCCCGACCTTTTCATGGAATTCCTGCCGCGCATCAAACAGACGACAGATGCGGTCATGAATGTCTCTACGGGCGGTGGGTTGGGCATGTCTCGTGAAGAACGCCTGCGCGCCGCAACGGTCGCCAGCCCGGAAATGGCAAGCATGAATATCGGGTCGATGAACTTCGGCATTTTCCCGATGAAGGACAAGTATTCGAACTGGAAGCATGACTGGGAGCCCGAATTCCTGGACATGACCCGCGATTTCATTTTCCGCAACACCTTCGCGGATATCGAATACTGCCTAAAGGAACTCGGTCAGGGCCACGGTACGCGTTTCGAGTTCGAATGTTATGACCTTGGCCACCTCTATAACCTTGCTTGGATCATTGATCAGGGTTGGATCGAAGGGCCGATTTTCGTGCAGATGGTTTTTGGCATCTTGGGCGGGGTGGGGGCCGATCTGGACAACCTGATGCACATGCACACCATTGCCAACAAACTGTTTGGCGATGACTATGAATGGTCGGTTCTGGCCGCCGGTCGCCACCAGATGCCGTTCACCACGCAAAGCGCATTGCTTGGGGGGAACGTGCGGGTCGGTATGGAAGACAGCCTATATATCGGACCCGGAGAGAAAGCTGTGTCCAGCGCTCAACAGGTTCGCAAAATTCGGGAGATTGTCGAAAATTTGGGGCTTCAGGTTGCTACCCCCGCCGAGGCGCGCGCGCGTTTGGGTCTGAAGGGCGGCGATCAGGTCGCATTCTGAGGAGGGGAGCACATGCAAACAAAGTTGTTGATCAATGGCGAGCTTGTCGAAGGAGACGGGGCGGCGATCCCGGTCCTGAACCCGGCAACCGGAGAAGAGATTTGCGCCGTCAATGCCGCCACCTCGGAACAAGCAGACGCCGCAGCTGCCGCCGCGCATGAGGCGTTTGACACGTTTGGGCAGACCAGCCCGGCGGAGCGGTCGCAACTGTTGACAGATATCGCCGATGTCCTCCAAGCCAACATCGAGGAGTTGGCCGAGTTGGAAAGTCTGGACGCAGGCAAGCCTTGGCCCTCGGCGCTGAACGATGAAACCCCACTGACGCTGGACACCTTCCGCTTTTTCGCCGGTGCCGCGCGCACTATGACCGGGGTGACGGCGGGCGAATACGTAGCCGGTCACACTAGCATGATCCGAAAAGATCCGGTCGGACCGGTAGCGGCGATTGCGCCCTGGAACTACCCTTTGATGATGGCCGCCTGGAAGCTCGCTGCGCCTTTGGCGGCGGGCTGTCCCGTGACGCTGAAACCCTCTCAACTCACGCCACTTTCCACCTTGAAGGCCGCCGAGCTGATTGCAGACATCACCCCCAATGGCGTCGTGAACGTGCTGCACGGTTCGGGCCGTGAGATCGGCAGCCAGATGATCAACAACCCACGCACCGAGGCGATTTCGATCACCGGGTCCAATGCGACCGGGGCCGAGGCGATGAAGGCGGCCTCGCGTCAGATCCGCCACGTGCATCTGGAGTTGGGCGGCAAGGCCCCCGTGATCGTCTTTGACGACGCCGATATCGACGCGGTTGCAGAAACCGTGCGCTATGGCTCCTTCTTCAACGCCGGTCAGGATTGCGCGCAACCCTGCCGCTTGCTGGTGCAGGATGCCGTCTATGACAAGGTGGTCGTCGCTGTGCTCGATCAGGTTGGGCAGATCAAGGTTGGTGCGCAAAAGGCCGAGGGCACGGAAATGGGCCCGATCATCTCAGCCGGACAACGCAACACCGTGGCCGGATTTGTCGACCGGGCGCGCGACACTTGCGAGGTTGTCGCCGGTGGTAGGATGATCGACGGCCCCGGCTTCTTCTATGAACCCACGGTTCTCGCCAATGTACCCCATGATGCGGAAGTCTTCTGCAACGAGATCTTTGGCCCCGTCGTTACGATCTCGCGGTTCAGCGACGAGGACGAAGCGCTGCGGGTTGCCAATGCCGGAACGTTCGGGCTGGCTTCGTCGGTCTGGACCAACAATACCGGGCGGGCGATGCGGATGTCGGCGAAGCTGCGCTACGGATTTACCTGGGTGAATACCCACGGCGTCGCGACCCCGGAGATGCCCTGGGCGGCGATGAAGTCTTCGGGAACCGGCTGTGATATGAGCGTCTTTGCGCTCGATGCCTACACTGCCGTCAGACATGTGATGATCGCCCATGGATAATTGCGCGATTGTTACCGGCGGAAGCCGGGGGATTGGCCGGGCCATTGTGAACCGGCTGTTGGCAGACGGTTTTGATGTGGTCACATGCGGACGTGGCGCCCGGCCTGAGGACATGCCGGACACGGTGGTTTGGGTCACGGCGGATGTGTCGAAATCCGGCGATGCGGCGATGCTGATCAAAGCCGCAAACAACGCATTCGGTCGCGTCACCTTGTTGGTCAACAACGCCGGCGTTCAGGTCGAAAAGACCGTGGCCGACAGCGATGATGACGATTGGGATCTAGTGATGAACGTGAACTGCAAAGGCGTGTTCAACATGTGCCGCGAGGCCTTGTTAGATATGGCCGAACATGGCGGCAACATCATCAATATTGGGTCAATCTCTGGCATGGTCGCGGACCCAAGCATGGCGCTTTACAATGCGTCCAAGGCCTTTGTTCACGGGCTGACTCGATCGATTGCCGTTGATCACGGGCCAAAAGTCCGCTGCAACGCGATCCGCCCGGGCTGGATCATGACGGAGATGGCCGAGGACGGGTTTGCCCTGGCAAAAGACCCTGAGAAAGCCATGGCCGACGCAATGGCCCGCCACCCGGTGGGCCGGTTCGGGGAACCCGCCGACATTGCCAACATGGTAAGTTGGCTGGCATCGGATCAGGCGGCTTACGTGTCTGGCGAATGTTTCACAGTCGATGGCGGCTTGACTGCTGCCTCGCCCCTCAACCCGGGATTGTTCTGATGGAATTTGCACATACGGCCTGCCTTGGTGGTGGAGTCATCGGGGCCAGCTGGGCGGCGCTTTTCTTGGCTTCTGGACGTTCGGTTGCGGTGTTCGATCCGGCGTCGAAGGTGGAAAAGCAGGTGCGCGACTATGTCGAGATGGCCTGGCCAACCCTGACCGAGCTGGGACTGACCGAGAACGGCGCCCCTGACGCAATCAGCTTTCACGACAGTGCCGCCAAGGCAGTCGCCGGAGCCGCGTTCATCCAGGAAAACGTGCCTGAACGCCTGCTTATTAAACACAGCACCTTTGCCGAGATCGAGCCGGTTCTAGACCCGCAGGCCATTGTCGCCAGTTCGGCCTCGGGCCTGATACTGAGCCAGATGCAGGAAGGCTGGAAAGACCCCGCACGCTTCGTGCTGGGGCACCCGTTCAATCCGCCCCACCTGATCCCGTTGGTGGAAATCCTGGGCAATGACCTTACCGACCCGGCGGCGGTGGACGGGGCCGAACGGTTTTACGAAGCAGTGGGAAAGGTTACCATCCGGGTGAACAAGGAAAAGAACGGCCACGTCGCGAACCGCCTGCAAGCTGCGATCTGGCGCGAAGCGATTTCATTGGTAGTCGAAGGCGTGGCGAGCGTCGAGGACGTGGACAAGGCGGTCTGGGCCGGCCCGGGCTTGCGTTGGGCCGCGATGGGGCCAACCATGTTGTTCAATCTAGGAGCAGGCGCAGGCGGGCTTCAGGCGTTTTGCGATCATTTCTCCGACACGTTTAACAGCTGGTGGGATGATCTGGGACAGGTGCATCTGGATGACGTTGTTTCGCGCATCTTGATCGAAGGCGTGCGCGACGAGGCACGCGGGCAAAGCCCAGCCGAGCTGTCGGCAAAACGCGACGCGTTGATCCTGGCGATGCAGAAAGCCACTGCAGGTTTGCGTTAGTTGAAGAACCACGTTGTGGCTATTGACACCAAGCAGGCCGGGTTTTCGGACTGCGCTGACCTGCGTGATCGCGGGCATGAGGGGCCGATCACACTGGTCGGAGAGGAGCACGCGCTGCCCTATCGACGCCCTCCGCTGTCAAGGTGCTTCTTCTGGGCGGGTTGGCGCACGCGCGTTTGCTTCTGCGGTCTGAAGCGTATTGCGGTGAGAATGACATCACCCTGCGTACCGGCTGCCGTGTCGTGGAAATAGACCGGGTCAACAATCAGGTGCGCACCGAAACAGACGGCTCCGTCTTCGATGATCATCTGGTGCTGCCAACTGGTTCACGCCCACCGCGCTTGCCAGATGCCTCAAGGGGAGCCTGAAAAGCGAGTTGACCAAGCGCGATCTGGCAGATGCCGGGGCGTTCGCGTTCCAGGCGTAGTTGGGGAGCAATGCGCTGGTGGTCGGTCGGGGCTAATTGGGGCTTCAAGCCGCAGGGGTGCAGGTCAAGCTGGGCCTGCCCATGACCTTGTTGGAAGCGGCGGTTCGCATCTTGTCGCAGGCGACCTCGGTCCATTTCCGCGAGTTGCATCTGGCAAATCAACACTATTTGGCCGATGCAACGATTCTCGCGCGCTGCGCATCCCATGGCGCCAAGCCATGGTTCTGGTCGAGTCAGAATGCCACCAAGCTCCAAATCGTGGGCTTGTCGGCGGGCCACCACGAGGTCGTGCACCGAGCTGTTGACAACGGAGCGTTGTCGCTTTGATACTATCTTGGCGACACGTTTTTGGCGGTCGACGCGATCAACGACCCGCGCGGGTAAACGTCCGCGAAACGCTTGATCGATGCGGGCAAAACTCCACCGAAATCACGTGTCGCAGCCCTTGGCGTCACGGCCAGAGACCTGATGTAAGCCAGACCTGATTTGCTTCCCGATTCTTGCGTCGTCAGGAAATCCTGGCGAGGTTTCCCATTTTGACGGGGAGAACAAGAAACCTGCAGAAAATAACTGATCAGGTTCAGATCGCAGCAAGGAGCGTATCTTGAGATTGAAAATACGCGCAATTCTGAATGCCACCGGATCAAACCAGAGCGCGGAAAATCGCGTCGCACCCCTACCGATAGGAGCGACTGGGAGACCAAATGACCTTCAAGAAAAAATGCTTGCCGCAGCCACCCTTTTTACTGCTCTGGGGACCACGTCAGCCCTTGCCGACTGTGGCCAGGTGTCGATCACCGAAATGGAATGGGCATTGTCGGCGGTGGTGACGTCGGTTGACAAGTTCCTGCTCGAAACTAGCCACCGCTGCACGTTGAACACGGTGCCATCTTCGACCAACCCGGCGATGGCCTCGATTGCGAAACCGGCGACCCGGACAACCTGACGAAACTCTGGAAAAACTCCTCGCCGGTCTATGAAGAGTTGCGCAGCGAAGGAAAGCCAATCGAGCTTGGCAATGCTGTGACTGATGACGGCGTCGACGCCTCGTTGATCCCCTCCTATCTGGCCGAAACTCATCTTGAGTTGAAGACGCTGGACGGTATCTTGACCAAACCGCAACTGGTCGGAGGGCAGTTCCATGATTGCCCCGCCGGTTGGGCGTGTGATTTGGTGAACCAGAGTAACGCCAAAGCAGTGGACATGGCTGGCCACGGGATTGACCAGTTCCAGCACAGATTGGGCGAAACTTTGGCCACCACCATCGCTGCGGCATATGCCGCCAAGGAACCCTGGTTCGGATACTACCGGGCACCGACTTCAGTGCTGGGCAAATACCCGATGGTGCATGTGGAAACTGCGCCCTTTGTTCAGAGCGCGCATACCTGCAACGGGGACCCCGAATGCGCCGCGTCAATATTGTCCGCCTATCCCACCGCCAAGATCCCCAGCCTTCTGGAGCGCGAACCCAAGTTGGTCGAGTTCCTCAAGCTGATGTCATTTACCAACGACCACATGGGAGCAGTGCTGGCCTGGCAGGATGAAAACAGCGCGTCCTATGAAGGGGCCGCGGCCATTTCTTGATCAACTATCACGATACATGGTCGCATTCGCTCAGGGACGAAGCACGTGGCAAGCTGTCCGCGCTGTTGAAGTAACCCCCTGCAGACACTCACTACCACGCCGTGTAGAAGGCGAGGCCTTTCCCAAGACAGGAGGGGCGCATGGCCTTCTATGACGAGCTTTTCGACGCACTTGGTCTGCGCGACTGGTGCTACGCCAATACAGAAGGCGAGCCGATTTCGATGGCGCAGATGTTGGCCCAAATAGGACGGCGATCAAGTGGACGCAAATGGCGAAATGCTCCCCTTCCCGTCGCTCGACAACCTGCATTACAGCTATGCAGCGATTGCCCAAACTCGGGATATGACCATGGAGATCGCAGACTTTATTCTTTCGATGCGAGACGGGTTGAAATTGGTGTTGGATCCGCGGACCCAACCGCTCAGCTGGGCACTTGATGGAACGCACTACCTTTTTTTCGCTCTGCCTTGGTCGGTCTTGGTACCGCTCCGGGTCGCGCCGGTTTGGACAAGGCCGACCTTCTGACCGACCGCAAGCACGTGCTCGGACTACAGGATATCCATGTTGATATGCAGGCTGGCGAAACGACCGTGCTCATGGCCTGTCCGGGCCGGACAAATCGACACTGATCCGCCACCTGAATCGCCTGATCGAACCCACAACGGGCGAGATCCTGTTGGATGGCGAAGACGTAACATAGCTATTCGCCGCGGACCTGCGCCGTTTGCAACGAAAGAAGATGTCGATGGTGTTCCAGAAATTCGCCCTGCTGCCCCATGGCACGGTCCTGCAAAACGCCGCGATGGCATAGCAAATTCAGGATGTCGACTAACAAACCTGCGAGGATCGGGCGCGCAAATGGTTGGCGCGCGTGGGGCTTATGGGGTATGAGGCGCGCTATCCCGCACAATTGTCTAGCGGGACGCAACAACGCGTGGGCATTGCACGTGCATTGACTTCAAACTCGGACATTATGCTAATGGAAGAGGCATTCTCGGCGCTGGATCCGTTGATCCGCACGGATATGCTGCTTGAGTTGCAAGACGAGTTGCACAAAACCATAGTCTTCTTCACCTACGATTGGGATGAAGCGCATAAATTGGAAGATCACTTTGTGGTTTTGAAAGACGGCGCTATGGTGAAACAGGGCGAGCCGCCGGAAAGCGCGAAAATTTGGGAGATCAACGTTTTTCGCAGATTCAATGAGGGCTCCGTTTTTCCCTAAATCTGACAACGACAGCTTTTTTGTACTGAATGTGGCACCGCGTAAGGTAGCGTGAACTTCCACTTTCCGTCCTTAGCGACGGAAACAACAGTTTGCTTCAAAGTCTGCTTTAAGGGCCTCTGGGCTTCACCACAGACCTCTATAACAGCAGGTTAGAGACAATGCCCTGCGGTTCGTGGGGATCGCCCCAACGGCCGTTTTTGAACACTTCGATTAGTGTAGGCAATGCTCAGCAAAGCCCGAAAATTTGTTGCTTGCCTTTTGCAGGGCAATTTTCGCAAAACGTAGGTTGAAATAGTCACAGATTTGCCCGGCGATCCTGAAGCGGATCGGTTACGAAATTCTTGCGCAGACTACGTGCCAGGGTGATCGCATTGGCAAAACCGCAACGCAAAGCGATTTGATCGACTGAGAGGCTGCTGTGTCGAAGCAACTCCCGGGCGCGGGCCAGGCGAAGAAGCAAGTAGTATCGCCCAGGCGTCGTCTGCAATTCTGCCCAGAACAGACGGCGCAAGGACCGTTCAGATATGTGTGCCTGTTCCGCTAGGGCGGGGATAGACAGCGCCGTTTCGAGCGTTTCGGACATGAGCACACCGACACGTTTGAGCTTCGGGGACACCGCTTGCGACAATACCTGATCGGGATATGAGGCGCCGTGCCGTCGGGCGTTATCGTGTAGGAACATTGCACCGGCATCAAATGCGACCGAGGCGCCAAACCGCTCTCGAATGAATTTCAACATCAGATCAATCGCCGCCGCCGCGCTGCCGCATGTCCAGAAACGGTCGTCTTGCACATGGCGATCGGGAAGGACGTTGACCTCGGGAAACTCCTCGGCGAGTTCCTCAAGAAGCTGCCAGTGCAACGTGGCATTCCGAGCGTTCAGAAACCCGCCCCGCGCCAACACCCAAGCACCGGTATCGGCTGCAATCACCGTTGCGCTCTGCATAAATTGTCCAAGACTGCGGGCGGCGGTCACGCCTTTGGTGTCGCGAAAGGCGTCGCCACCTATGATAATGACCAGATCAGGTTTGGGCGCGTCTACAATCGACATGTCCGGCGAAACGCTCAGACCGCTGGAACTGCTTACGGTACGGTCGCCATCCGTCAGGATATTCCAGCGGATATCTGCACCGGTTTGATCGCGCACCACCCGCAACGGTTCAAGCAGGCATGCATGCACCATATTGGAAAAGGCATTGCACAGGAAAACAGAGACGTGGAAGGGATGCATTGGCAGATTAGATGTCATTTTTGGCAGGATGAATATGAAACACGCCCAGACAATTTCATAGATTTGTGGGGGTAAACCGTCGGAACAGGATCCAGTAACCATGCAGAACCGCCCGCTTTCCCACATTCGTGTCCTTGATTTTGGGCATTTTCTGGCCGGACCGTTGGTCGGGATGATGCTGGCCGATCTCGGGGCCGAGGTGATCCGCATTGATCCGCCAGGTGGACCCAGGTGGCAGGACCCCGCTTTCGACATGTTATCGCGTGGCAAGCGTGCGCTGACGCTTGATCTCAAGACAGCCGACGGACGCGATACTGCTCTAAATCTGGTTCGTCGCGCTGACGTGGTGATCGAGAACTTCCGTCCCGGTGTGATGGAGCGGCTGGGGCTTGGGCCGGAGGCGCTCAGGCAGGTGAACGCCGACATCGTCTCGCTTTCGCTTCCCGGCTTTGCGTCAACCGATTCCGAGCTCGCCGGGATGGCAGCCTGGGAAGCGGTGATCGCGGCGCGCACTGGGCAATTTACCGACATGGGGTTGAACCGTCGGCTGATGGGGATCAACCCTTCCTTTACCCCGCTGGGACTGGCCTCGGCCTATGGTGCCGCATTCGGCGCGATGTCGGTCCTATTTGCGTTGGCCGCGCGGCCCCGGATGGGAGGCGACCACATCGAAGTACCGCTTGCGTCTGCCCTGCTGGAGGGGCTGGTTTACAATTGCGAACAGATCGAGGGCTACCCCGAGCGCTACAAATCTCCGCGTGAGTTGGAGTTGGAGCGGCGCGCGCGCGAAGGCCTGCCCAACAACCTGAGCTTTGCCGAGCTCTCCGAATTTCTTGATCCGTTCTACCGCACCTATACCTGTGCCGATGGACGAGGGTTTTACATCGTATCCTGCTCGATCGTGAACCACCCCCAAAGGGTGCTGGAGGTTCTCGGGCTTGGCGACCTGTTGAAGGAATTGCCGGATTTTGATGTCTATGTCGATCAGGCGGATTGGCCCGCGGAATGGGCTTTGCGCAACTATCCGGTGGGGGTAGGCGATCGCAGGCGATTGGCTGATGCGATGAAAGCAGCCTTCCTGACCCGTCCCGCGCATGAATGGGAAGCGCTGTTCGGAGCGGCCAAAGCTCCGGCTACAGCGCAACGCAGCACGGCCGAATGGCTGGCTGACCCACATGCGTTGACCTCGGGGCTGGTGGTGGCGCTTGACGATCCCCGCCACGGGCGGATGCGGCAGATGGGCAACGTCGCTTGGCTGGCCGATGATCCAGACGCGATGTACAAGACCGCTGGGCCACAGCGGAACGACTTTCGCGATGCGCTGAGCGGTGTTCTTGCAGAGACGCCGCGAATGCCCGTGGGCGGCGACGGCAAAGGCCTCTGGCTTGACGGGCTGAAGGTGCTGGATCTGACCAACGTTATTGCCGGGCCGACCATCGGGTCTACACTGGTGCGGTTCGGGGCGCAGGTCACACTGGTACAGCCTGTACGGCCTTCGGTGGATCCATGGAATGCGGTGGTGTTCGGGCTGCATGCGCAGCGAGGCAAGAAAAGCGTGTTGCTCGATCTGCGCTCGGAACAGGGGCAAGAGGCGCTTTGGCGAATGGTGGCGCGGGCCGATGTGATAACCATGAACGGCACCGATCAGCAACGTGATGCACTGGGCCTGAGCGAAGCGCGACTGAAGGAACTCAATCCGCGGCTCATTATGGTGCAGCTTGATGCGTGGGGCGGGCCGCGTCGGGGGCCAAAATCGGATCATCTTGGCTATGACGATCTCGCGCAAGCCGCGACAGGTGTGATGACCCGCTTTGGTGGCGGGCCTGAGACACCCGAGGAACATGCTCATTTCGGTACGATCGACGCGCTGACCGGGCATTGTGCCTGCGTGGCCCTCGGAGCGGCGCTGGAACGGTTAAGGGTGACCGGCAAAGGTGGTGTTGCCCGCGCCTCACTGGCCGCTGCAGGTGAAATGATCCAGGCGCAATTCATGTATGATTTCGAAGGGCGTCCAGCGTTCGACGAGCCTTCAGGACGCGAGGTGCGAGGTTGGGGGCCGTTCTGTCGCTGTTATGCCGCCGCCGATGGCTGGATGTTCTTTGCTGCCCCGACAGAGCGGGAAGCGGCCCTGAGCCAGGTGCCGGATGTGGCCGACCTCGTCGACAAGGATGACACCGAATTGGAAGCCGCCCTTGCCGAGCGGTTTGCGCAAAAACCGGTGGCTGACTGGATGCGTGCCTTTGCAGGGGGCTCGGTAGGTATCACGCCTCTTGGTTCCCTTCATGACACGCGCGACGCAGGCCTGCAGTTCGAAAGCGACGGCAGGATCGACATATCCAGGGCGACTTTCCGCGCGGTGCGCCATAATCAGCATCCGATGGGGAGGTGGGTCGACCTTGTCGCGCCCAATGCGGTGCGGCCCGAGAAAGCCTCGATCACGATCCCCGGACCTGCTTCGAAATACGGGCAGGACACGCGCGAAATCCTCGCACGGCTAGGCTATACGAACGAGGAAATCGGGCACATGATCGAAAATGGCGCAGCTGCCGAAAGCTGGTCGGACAAGTATTTGCCGGAGTAGACATATGACACAGGACCACCCCGGACCGGCGACCACGCCGCGCACCCGTGCAAAGGCGCGCCATATCCTTGATAACTACTATATCGGCCCGGCGCGTGACGAGGCGGTTCTGGAAATATGGGGCTACACCCCAGAAATGAGCTATACACTCGGGGACCGCGTTGCGCTGCACGTGTCCACCACGGCAACGGAATGGGAGCTTGAGATCGGCCGCGACGGGCAACTCTATGAGCCACTACTGACCAAGAGCGGCCTGTCGGGGGCGCATCATCCAACGCCCCGGGATTGCTCGGTCAAGGGCTGCGACTGGCCCGAGACCTATGCCTTCACCATCCCCGATGATTGGGTACCCGGCGGTTATCTGGTCACTTTCCGCGCTCGGAAGGGCCATGATGTGGTTGAAGAACACCATGTCATTCTAATCAGAACCGCGCCCGATGCCGCGCCACCGCCCTTTGTTCTGGTTTGTGCAACAGGCACCTGGCTAGCCTATAATTGCTGGGGCGGGTCCAATCACTATGAGGGTATCACAGGGCCGAATGGCGATGCATTTTCACCCTTCGTCTCCACACAGAGGCCATGGACACGCGGGTTCTGCAAACTGCCCGAGGGCGCACCGCGTGCGCTGCGCGAACAGCCGACCAAGCCCGGCGAGATGGTGCGCTATCCTTACATGGAGTGGGCCTATGCCTATGGCTATTCCAAGAAATATGCCTCAGCGGGCTGGGCAAGCTATGAACGCCATTTCGCCCGTTGGGCCGAGGCTGAGGGATATGAGCTCGACGTGATCACACAGCACGATCTGCACCGCGACCCAGATCTTCTGAACCGGTATGCCTGTGCGATATTCGTTGGCCACGATGAATACTGGAGCGCGGATATGCGAGACGCTGTCGATGCCTATGTCGACTCCGGAGGCCATGTCGCGCGGTTTGCCGGGAATTTCCTGTGGCAGACCCGGATAGAGGACGAAGGCCGCACTCAGGTTTGCTACAAATACATCGCAGATCAGGACCCTTTGATGGGGACAGAACAAGAGCACCTTGTCTCGGGGGCCTTCGAGGTGAACCCAGTCAACCGTCCCGGCGCGTTGACCTTCGGTGTCAACGCCCTGCGCGGCGTCTATGCCGGTCTTGGCAACTGTGTTGGCGGCGGTGCGGGCGGCTTCACGATTTACCGCGACGAACACTGGGCCTTTCACGGAGCCGGGCTCGGCTATGGTGACTTGCTGGGCGCGCGATCGCGGATTTTCGGCTATGAGGTCGACGGGCTGGACTATCGCTTCGAGGATGGGTTGCCCTTTCCGAACTGCACGGACGGTGCCGTGCCGGAGATCGACATCCTCGCAATGGGGCTCGCCACCAATATCGAGGCAGATCACGGTATTTGGGGTGAAACGCTCTACGTCGGGTCAGCGGATGCGGCGTTCAAAGCGCAGGTGCTCTTCGGAGAGGTCACGCCCGAAACCTTGGACGCCTGCAAACGCGGCAACGGAATGATCATCTCGTGGCGGCGTGGCAAGGGCGAGATATTCACCGCCGCGACCTGCGAATGGATCGCGGGCCTGATCCGGCAGGACGACCAAGTCGAACAGATCACACGCAACGTCCTGAACAGGTTTGGCAAATCGAGGGAACGCTGGCGGTAGCTTCTGCGTCTGTCCGAGCAGCCAGTCCTTGAAGGAGGCAACGTCCTTGTCACTTTCCTGTTCACTGAACCAGAACGGATGTGTCGCAATCTTTCGAGTCTTGTCGACGAGCCTGCGTTATCTTAGGTTTGTACTGATCGAAAAATTTTCGAACAGGTTTTGGCATGAACTCGTCGAAAGGCTGTCATTACCCAAGGTTGCAGTTTTGCACGCCATAGTTCTATCTGCGGTACACGGTATCCAATCGCGACTTCGAAGATATCATGGCTGAACGCGGCGGCCGGTGGACCGCGCCACTCTTAATAGGTAGGTTCTCAAGACACGCCGATGATCGCTATTCACGCGCATTAGAAAAGCGAACAAAATCCTTAGTCGGCTTCGTTGCTCAGTCAAAATCCAAACAGTCAGGTCAAATTTCTTGAAAACTTGATCGAGCAGGATCATCGCTTCATCAAGTGCAACAGACTGCACATATGCGCGTTCAAGTCGTTCAGATCCGCCTCAGCTGCAATGGACAGTATTGAGATCGCCAACACTACTGGAAGCGGCATTTCTCTAGCTCCACGCCGGCTGGTTTTCGTCTATTTGCTGAGATCTCAGGACAGGTGTGTCCAGTGAGTCGCTGGCTCTGGCCATTCCAGAAGCTTGCGACACATCCCCAAACATCTCAAAAGTGTCACACCCGTTCATCTGGGCTAATCGTCTGCCCTGCCGCGTCGAAAAATTGCAGTTTCTCGGGTGCAAAATACAAGCCGATTTGCGCTCCGGCTTTGATCTGCGTGTCCCCGCCAAGGCGAGCCGTCACCTTCTCATCAAACCCGCAATCGACGATGATGAACATATCTGCGCCAAGATACTCGACCACCTCAACTTTGCCGTCGCTGTGACCCGAGCCAGGTTCGACCACACTGATATGTTCCGGACGGATGCCCAGCATCGTGGCTGTACCCGTCCGATCAAACGGGCCGCCTCCACCGTTTTCCAGCTGAAACTGATCGCCAGACACGGTGCAGGGAATGACGTTCATTTTCGGACTGCCGATGAACTGCGCCACGAACAGGTTGGCGGGGCGTTCGTATAAATCGCGTGGAGTACCGACCTGCGCGATCTTACCGAATTCCAGCACCACGATACGATCGGCCAGTGTCATCGCCTCGACCTGATCATGAGTCACATAGATCATCGTGCGGTTGAGGCTCTGGTGAAGCTTGGCAATCTCATACCGCATTTCGACCCTGAGAGCGGCGTCTAGGTTGGATAGCGGCTCATCGAACAGGAATGCGGTGGGATCACGCACAATTGACCGACCGATTGCAACGCGCTGACGCTGGCCGCCGGACAGGTCTTTAGGTTTGCGCTCCAAATAGGGTTCCAGCTTGAGTACCTCGGCGGCTTTGCCCACGCGTTCAGCAATCTCCCCCTTGGATACGCCCGCCACTTTCAGCGAGAACCCCATGTTTTCGGCCACCGTCAGGTGAGGATAAAGAGCGTAGGACTGGAACACCATGGTCAGCCCGCGCTTTGAAGGTGGATTGTCGGTGACGTCATCCCCATTGATCAAAAGAGACCCGCGAGAAATGTCCTCGAGCCCACCGATCATCCGCAACAGGGTCGATTTACCACAGCCCGACGGGCCGACGAAGACGACGAACTCACCCTCTTCGATCTTTAGATCGATGCCTTTGATCACCTGCACTTCGCCGAACCATTTTTCGACGGAATTGAGCTCTATGCTGCCCATCAGTTCCTCCCCGCCCAATGCAGCCAGACGGCAGCGGTCCATGTGAAAGAGTTGCCCCCAGCGGGACTGCCGGTAATCGGGTCGTAATATTCGGCAAAGCCGTGGCCCGCGATCAGACGACCGGTTTTCAGGCGAAGTGCTTCGGCCTCAACCCCGTGGCCCATATCCTTTAAACCGAACCCAGTAAGCATGTTCATGAACGCCCATGTTGGCCCACGCCAATACCGGCGTTCGTCAAATTTGGGAGATTTATGATCATAGCTAGGGATCGGGTGCGGGACCGTGATCAAAACAGTTTTCAATCGGTCCAACATTTGTTGGGATTCAATGCCTGCATACCAGCACAGATAGCTTGCATTTGAGACGCTTTCAGCCCATTTTCCCGTATGCGCATTTCGGGAATCAAAGGTGCCCAAAGCCTCGTTCCACAGTGACTCTGCGCCTGCCTCTAGCCGGTCCACGTCTTCACCGAGGCCTTCGGCCCTGATCCCCAATTCCTCGCTGATCGCCAGCAGATCACGGGCGGCGCGTAGAGTTGTGAAACTCATCGTCGGATCGGCGACGCGGAACGGGTTCTTCTCAAGCAATTGCTGCTGATCCCAGCCCGCTTCACGCCCAATCTGGACAAGTTTGATGTAGCGGTCATAGTCGTATTTGGTGGGCCGGTCGGCGCTGTTCACGTGGCTCGTGTCGCGACGCTGGTATTCGCCCACGTCTGAGGCATCAATGCTCGCCATTGCGTCGTCCCAGTCCGGTGCATTGTCACGCCCTGCCTCCCATGGGTGGGTGGTGCAAACCGCGCCGTGGTCATCGAGACGCCATGTCATGAACCACCGATGCCAGGCCAGCATAGCCGGGAACAGGGCGCGGAGCCGGGCTTCACCAGCCGCACGGTCTTTCTCCCATACCCGCCGGGCCATGGTGGCCGCCAGCGGTGGCTGGGTTACGCCAGAGGAGGCAACCGGGCCGATGCCACCCCAGACATCCGGGCCAGGGAAATAGCCCGGATCTGTTTTGTGGAACAGGATGTGGGGGACCATGCCGTCCTCCCACTGGCCCGAGAACAGCGTCTCAAGCTCAGTCCAGGCGCGGTCGATATCGAACTCGGCAAAGCCCAGCGCGGCGATCGCGCTGTCCCAGTTCCATTGGTAGGGATAGAGCCCGCTGGTCGGGATCGTATAGCCACCCCGATCATTGGCGATCAGGATATTGCGTGCTGACTCTGTCGGCGAAGTAAAGTGGTTCATTTCTGTCATCCTTTGACCGAGCCTGCTGTCAGGCCTTTGGTCATGAAACGTTCAAGCCCCAGGAACAGGGCCATGATTGGAACAGTGGCAATCACCGCGCCAGCCATGAGGTGTTGGCGAGGGATTTCCGAGGAGTTCAGCATTGTTACTCCTCGGGTTAGAGTGAATTTCGAGGGATCATCCAGCAGCATGAAAGCCAGAAGGAATTCGTTCCAGGCGATCATGAAGACATAGAGCGACACCGAAGCCAGAGCCGGCAGGCTGAGCGGCAGGGTGATCTTCCAGATCACCGCCAAGCGCGAGAGACCATCCATCAAGCCGGCTTCTTCCACCTCGGTTGGGAGACCACGGAAATACCCCTGCAGCATGTACAGCGCGACCGGGATCGTGGTGACCGGGTAGATCATGACGATGCCCAGGATCGAGTTGCGCAGGCCGGTCAGCGAAAAGGCGATATAGATCGGCAGCGCCAGAACGATCATCGGCACCATGTAGATCAGCAGGATCGAGCGCGAGAACGCCTTTTGCCCTTTGAACCGGAACCGCGCGACCGCATAGGCCCCCGGAATGCTGAAGGCCAGTGTGATGAAGACCGTCAGCACTGAGACGTAGAAGGACGTCCACAGGTACGAGCCGAAATTGAAGTCGCGGAACAGTTCCGTATAGCTGCGGAATAGCGCCCAGCCCTGATCCAGATCCAGCGAGAAATCCAGCGGGTTCTGCAACAGCGCCTGCTGCGATTTCAAGCTGGTCATCACCATCACGTAGAAGGGGATGACCACGATGGCCGTGAAGAAGATATAGCCAAAACCAGTGCAAAACCTGATCACGGCGTCTTCGAACTCGTGGCGGGTCAGTTCGCCAAAGGGCAGCTCTTTCAGGATTTCAGCCATCGACAGATGCATGACGACGGCGATCGAAACCACGGTGATCGAAAGCGCCAGCAGCGTTGTGTCCGAGCCGATCAGAACCGGGCCAAAACCGGTCAGGCAGGTCAGACCCAACACGGCCGACACGCCCAGACGCGCCGAGGCATGACGAGCGGGAAAGCGGACATATGCCAGACCAGCCAACGCGCCCCAGATCAGGCTCAGCAGAACTTGGGGACGGAAGGCAGCACCCGTGGCGAAGGACATTGTGACCGCAATGGTGGTGGCGATCACCACCAGCCACAGCGCGCCCAGGATCGGGCCAGTGATATACCCTTGGCGCATCACAGACCCTCCTCACGGCTGATGAATTTGAAGAAGACAAAGCTGAAGGCGATCAGGCACATCAGGATGACCACGGCCACGGCCGCGCCTGCCCCAATGTTCGATACCGCAAAGGCCTGTTCATAAACGTTCACAGTCAGGGTGCGGGTGCCCGCGTTGCCTCCGGTCAACAGGAAGATGTCGTCGAACTTGTTGAACGTCCAAATGAAGCGCAGCAGGAACAGGACCGACAAGATGCCCAGTAGTTGCGGGATGCTCAGCAGCCAGAACTTCTGGAACGGTGATGCGCCGTCCATATCCGCCGCTTCGTACATGCTGGAATCGATGGACTGCATCCGCGCCAGAATGAACAGGAAGGACAGCGGGAAGTAGCGCCAGATTTCAAAAACGGTGACCATGATCAGCGCTAGCGGGCGTTCCCCGAAGAAGTTGATCGGCTCGCTGCTCAGCCCCATCTGCACCAGCAATGCATTGGCCGAGCCCGAGAACGGGTCGAACAGCGTCACCCAAGTGAAGGCCACGGCAATGACGGGCGCCACGTAGGGGAACAGGTAAAGACCCCGGATAAAGCCCTGCCCTTGGAAGCTTTTGTTCAGCAGCAAGGCGGCGAACAGGCCCATGACCAACGCGCCGATGGTGCCGAAGACGGTGTAGAAAAGGGTGACCCAAAGCACGCCCCAGAACTCGTCGCCGTCAAACACACGGGCGAAGTTCTCCAGGCTGAACTCAAAGTTTGTCAGGACACTAGGGCCGCTGCCGGTGACTGTTGGTTCAGACCCTTCAACGAGATCTTCAAAGGCGTCCGGGTCGCCATCGACCGCAACGAGAACGCGAATACGCTCACGTTGGCCACCTTCCAACGTACCAAAGTCGCAGAACAGCTCTTGCCCGGTCAATGCGCAGGGGGCCACAACGTCGCCGAGTGGCGTGACGCCATCGGGTAGGACATCCCGGACGGTCACGCCATCGATCGCAATATCCTGACTGGAGTTGCGCAGGCGGTATTCGATCCGCAGATCATCACCCGATCCGCGCAGGCTTTCACGCACGACCGGTGCAGGCGGGCGCAGGTCAGACAGGGTGAACGGCTTGAAGCTGATCCAGAAGATCGCCAGCAAAGGCAGGATCACAACCAGCGACACACTGATGATGGTCGGAGCCAGCAGCGTCCAGGCCAGACGCGCCTCGCGTTTGGCTAGCGCCCCGGTTCCTGTCGGTGGGGAGGCCGAAGTCATAGGTTACCTCGAAGGGTGTTTAGGGGCAGCGGCGCGCACGCCGCTGCAGGTGCCGGGTGGTTACTGAACCTTGGCCAACTCTTCGTTCATCGCCGCAATGGCTGCGGCCGCGTCGATCTCGTCGTCAATATACTGGCGAACGACGCGGTTTATGGCCTGGCTGTTGATCATCTTCGATGCCAGCGCCAGTTGGCCTTCGGCCACGCCCCAGCGCTGCGCCACATCCAGACCGCCAACGATCTCGTCGATCATGGATTGTTCGTACAGATCACCCAGGGGCGCTTTGCGGTCGACACCAACAGGCAGCTCTGCCCAGGCTTCCGAGAACGCGGTCGGGTTGTCGGCATTGCCACGACGGACCGGGAACTTGCCTTCTGGCGCGATTGCCAGCGTCTGGGTGTAGCCGTCGTCCATGGCGAATTTCACAAACTCCATCGCTGCATCGGTATCGGCGTCGTTGGTGATGCCGAAGTACCGCACGTCACCCCAGGCCGCGCCATCGGGGTTCGACGGGCCGGACAGTTTGGTCACGATGCCAGTCTTGCTGGCCAGATCGCGCGAGGTCGGATCGTCATTGATGGTCGGCGGAGCGCTGTCACGCAGACCTGCCAGCTCGTCCAGGATGAAAGGCGACCAGATGATCATTGCAGCCTTGCCATCAAAATACAGCTCGCGGGATTGCTTCCAGAAAAGCTCACCCGGAGGTGACGCCTTGGAGATTGCTTTGTAGAAATCCAGAACCTCGGTGGTCTTGGCTTCGTCCAGCGGCTGGAACCCATCGGGACCCACAGGCGACACTCCATTGGCTAGGAACACATGCTCCAGCACCTGGCTCATGAAGTTCTCGTCGACCTTGGTTGCCGAGACAAAACCGTACATTTCCGGCGGGTTATGCAGAGTCTCAAGCGCTGCCTGAATATCGGCAAAGCTGTCGGGGGCTTCCAGACCGGCCTCTTCGAACAGGTCCTTTCGGTAGACCACCATCTGGGTCCAGCCATCGACTGGCACCGAGGCGGTTTCGTCGTTGAACGCAGCCATCGCCAAGGCACCGGGGGCAAAAGTGTCAGCACCCAGTTCTTCTATCACTTCGGTCGCAGCTTCGGTGTCCAGAATACCAGCCTCGGCCCAAGGCAGAGCGTACTGCAGCGTGTGATAGACAACATCCGGCAGGTCGCCCGCAGCAAATGCGGCCGTCGCGCGCGTGCCCAAATCGCTCTCGGTGACCGGGATCACCTCAACCGTAGTACCGGTTTCGGCCTTAAACTGGTCCGCCATCTCTTGCTGTTTGGCCAGACGTTCAGGTTGCTCCTCTGTGGTCCAAAAACGGATCGTGTCGGCCTGCACGGATAGCGCTGTCAGCGCCAGCGCTAGCGACGAGCCAAGCATCAGCTTCGCAGCTTTTGGTGTTAGTTTCATCGGTGTCCTCCCCGGTTATGTTCACGTCAGATGGTTTAGTTTCTGCGCCAATTCGTGTGACGTCAGATGTGGTGGCCCGTCCGAGTCACCTTCGATCAGGGCGGCCTCGGCCAGTTCTCGCAAGTCTGCAGCCGCTTCGCCACGGATTTGCCTTATCAGTAGGGTCGCCAGCCGTTCGCCGGCCGCACGAGAATCGACGGAAAATGTCGTCAGTGCAGGGCGCGCGTAGCGGCATTCAGGAACTCCATCATAGCCGATCACCGAGATGTCGCGCCCGATCTCGAAACCCTGATCCTGCGCATCCGCGCAGAATCCCAGCGCGGCCAGGTCGGTCGCGAAGACAATCGCCGTTGGAGGTTGATCCAAAGCCATCAGCGCCCGTCCCTGCGCTGCGCCATCTTCACGCGTGCGCGCGCCCTCCAGGATCAATTCCGGATCCAAGGGTAGACCAGCAGCATGCAAACCTTCGGCATATCCGTCACGGCGTAGATGCGCGTAGTTGAACTTGGGATCGCTCCCGACAAAGCCTATGCGTGTATGTCCCAAATTGCTCAGTCGCAAAACGGCGTTACGCATTGCGCTTTCCCCAGCAATGTCGAACCAAGAAGTCTCGTCCCAGTTATTTGGTTGTCCATAGCCGGTGCGCCCATACAGAATATGAGGCACCCCGAGACTGCGCAGAAGGCCAATACGCGCATCCTTCACCGCAGTCCGCGGGAGAATGAATCCATCGGCCTTCCGTTCTTCGTAAAGGCGGCTCAGCACCTTCAATGTGTCTTTTTCGGAGGTCGCCGTGGAAATGGTCATGGTCCAGTCGAGGCTACTTGCCGCTGCGCAGGCTCCGGCCAGAAAATCCTGCAAGAAGGGATTATGCTGATCTGGCTCCTCGCTGTTGATAACCATAGCTATCGCACGAACTTGTCCGGTACGGATCGCCTGCGCATGGCTGAGCGGCCGATATCCCAACACCCGAGCTGCTTTTTCCACCCGTGCGCGCGTCGCCGAAGAAATATCCGGATACCCGTTAAGCGCGCGTGAAACCGTGCTTTTGGACAAACCCAGATGCGCTGCCAATTCGTCCAGTTTCACCCGGCCCGTGACGGTTGCGTTACCTGACTGGTCACGCGGTGGATATAAAAGATTCGCGGTCATTGAAGCCATTTGTTCGCTCCGAAACCGGTTTCGGCAACAAAAAAGTTAAAAAAAGTGCAACCTGGCTATTTTTTGGACGTTATTTGAATTGCATCAGAACACTTGAACAACACGCGGAAGGGCTTTGTTGTAGCGTTTGGACAAGTCGCGTTGGTGCTGCTAGGAGGTGCCTGTTCGAGGGTGGCTACATCCCAGAAAGCCCAGCATTGGTGTTCAATAGAAACTGGCGGAAAATTGGGCTGCTTGCCGCTCCAATACCGCGGGCGTTTTCTCCAACAGCTGCTGCTTCAACAACCGGAGGAATCAAACCGCGTTTGTCTTGGTTGGCCAGGTAACGACGAACCCGTGAGACCAGCTCTTCCCGTATTTCAGGTGGAAATGCGCCGTCGATGAAAATCGCTTCAAAGTCGATGACCGCGCAAATAGACAGCGCAGCCTTGGCCAGTTCTTGTGCCGTAGTACCGATCCAGGGTTCGACATAGCGAGAAATGCTGCTCCAATCCTGCGGCTTTTTCCACAAAATTACCGGATCAATACCCGCTTCTATCAGCCTGTCCTCGAGCAGAAACAGAGATGCAGTGTCAATCAGTTGCTGGCTTTCACCCAAGGGACCCGTTGTCCGCATGGCGCCCAAGGCACCGGCATTGCCTTGGTTGCCCTCGAATACGGTGCCATTCAAGGCAACGCCTCCGCCAATCATTGAGCCGATGAAAAAGTAAAAATAGTCTCGATACTCGGCCCCGCGGCCATAGAGATGTTCGGCGTGACACGCGGCCGTCGCGTCATTGACCACAAAAACCGGTAGGTCGCTGAACTTGGCCACTTCGGAAAAAAAGTTCACGTTTCTCCAGGATTTGAATTTCTGAGCCGCAAGCCCAGACAGGTCGTGCCATTTCCACAGCTCGAACGGTGTACCGATCCCGATCCCGCATACACGGTCGCGAAGCTTCTGGGGTTCATTGGCCAGAAGCTCTTGCAATCCTTCCTCCAAGAACCCGAACACAGCTTCGGGCAGCGGGTAGTCATAAGTCGACGAGAGCTGTTGGCGCGGCTTACCGGTGAAGTCGATCAAAAGAAGATCGGCGCTGCGGCGACCAATCTTCATTCCCACCGACAGGATGCCTTCGGGATTGAGTTCCATAGGGATCGAAGGTTTTCCCACCTTGCCTTTTAGCGGCGTCCCACGTTTGAGAATCTCGTCCTTTGCGAGCTTACGCAGGATGATCGACACGGTCTGCGGGGACAGGCCCGTCAGCCGCGCGACATCGGCCCCGGCAGCAGGTCCATGCCGTTGTAAAACCGTCAGAATCAGGCGTTCGTTGTGATCACGAACACCGCTTTGGCTTACCCCGCCAGTTAGTATTTTCAGCGCCTCTCTTTCCATTACCCTAAACATAAACACCTTGTTTTCTTATGAAAAGATGCGCAGTCAAATTAATAAATAAACTTTATTTATTTATTGACACAGAGACTAGAATCACGGTTTCTTGAGCAGGACCTTCATTGGAGGATGGAGGCGCGCCTTGTCGCTAATTCGCGCGGGGCCACAACAATTTTCTGGGAGGAGACTAAATGAGAAATCTATTTAAGATTGCCGCATCCGCCACAGCGCTGACTTTGGCTGCAGCATCTGCGCAGGCTGCTGGGGAAACCGTTTGCCTGATCACCAAGACCGACACCAACCCCTTCTTCGTCAAGATGAAGGAAGGTGCGACCGCCAAGGCAGAAGAGCTGGGCATGACGCTCAAGGCGTTTGCTGGCAAGGTTGATGGCGACCATGAAACTCAGGTCCAGGCTATTGAGACCTGCATTCTCGATGGCGCAAAAGGCATTCTGCTAACGGCATCGGACACAAGCTCGATTGTTCCCGCGGTCAAGCAGGCCCGGGATGCAGGCGTTCTGGTCATTGCGCTGGATACGCCGCTTAGCCCGATTGACTCGGCGGACGCGACATTCGCGACGGACAACTACAAGGCCGGTCTGCTGATCGGTCAATGGGCCAAGGCCAAAATGGGTGACGCCGCAGCCGATGCCAAGATCGCGACGCTGGATCTGAACGTCAGTCAGCCGACAGTGGACGTTCTGCGCAATCAGGGTTTCCTCGACGGGTTCGGCGTGGACCTGGCGGACCCGAACGTCATCGGTGACGAAACCGATGCGCGTCTGGTCGGCAGTGACGTGACCGACGGCAACGAAGAAGGCGGTCGCCGCGCGATGGAAAACCTTCTGGCCAAGGATCCATCCATCAACGTTGTTCACACGATCAACGAACCGGCCGCTGCGGGCGCCTATGAAGCTCTGAAATCCATCGGGCGTGAAAACGACGTACTGATCGTTTCAGTCGACGGCGGATGCCCCGGTGTCCAAAACGTCGAAGCCGGTGTGATCGGTGCGACAAGCCAGCAGTACCCGCTGTTGATGGCCTCGCTTGGTGTTGAGGCCGTAAAGAAGTGGGCTGAAGAGGGCGTGAAGCCCGAAAACACACCCGGCAAAGACTTCTATGACACAGGCGTAGCGCTCATCACCGACCAGCCGGTTGATGGGGTGGAGTCGCTGTCGGTTGCAGAAGGCCTGGATCTCTGCTGGGGCTAAAGACAGCTCATTTAGGTGAGGCGCGCAGCAGCGCCTCATCAATCCTTTCACCAGCAAACCGAAACTTCCTGTACACTGATTTCGTGGACGCGATGCCAGCCACGAAAAGGGGGAGATATGTCTGAAGCAAACCAAAACGCCCAGGAATTCGAAACCGCCGCCAACGCGTCAGAAACCGTTGCGGAGTTTGAAGATCACCGGCGTGGTGTTCTGGGGAAGTTGCAGCATCTTCTCCACGTCAATCCATCCTTTGTGCCCTTGATCGTTCTGGTTGGCGCGATCGTAATTTTCGGCCTTCTGCTGGGCTCAAAGTTCTTCTCACCCTTTGCGATGACGCTGATCCTGCAGCAGGTGCAGATCGTCGGCATCGTGGCCGCGGCACAAAGCCTTGTCATTCTGACCGCCGGTATCGACCTAAGCGTCGGTGCAATCATGGTGTTTTCATCCGTCATTATGGGTCAGTTCACCTTCCGCTACGGCATCCCCGTGCCAATTGCGGTGATGTGCGGGCTGGCCATGGGGACCCTGATCGGGGCTCTCAATGGATGGCTGGTCAGTCGCGTAAAGCTGCCGCCCTTTATTGTCACGCTCGGCATGTGGCAGATCGTTCTGGCGACAAACTTCCTTTACTCCGCAAACGAAACAATTCGCAGTCAGGATATCGAGGCCAACGCACCGTTCCTGCAATTCTTTGGAACAAAATTCAGCGTCGGTGGCGCAACCTTCACGGTTGGCGTGATCTTTATGCTCGTTCTGATTTTCGTGCTGGCTTACGCGCTCAAGCACACGGCCTGGGGCCGGCATGTCTATGCGGTGGGGGACGACCCTGAGGCCGCTGAGCTATCTGGTGTGAACGTGCACAAAACGCTGATGTCCGTTTATATGTTGTCCGGTCTAATCTGTGCCTTTGCGGGCTGGGCGTTGATCGGGCGCATCGGGTCGGTTTCACCAACATCCGGTCAATTGGCCAACATCGAAAGCATCACTGCGGTTGTGATTGGTGGTATCTCATTGTTCGGCGGACGAGGCTCCATTCTGGGGTCCCTGTTCGGGGCTCTCATCGTCGGCGTCTTTACTCTGGGGCTCAGGCTTCTGGGCGCGGACGCGCAGTGGACCTTCCTGCTTATCGGACTTCTCATCATCGCAGCGGTCGCAGTCGACCAGTGGATCAGAAAGGTATCGGGCTAATGTCAGACACAACTCCAGTCGTCCAAGGCCGCGGGATCGTGAAGCGCTATGGCCACGTTACCGCCATCGACCATTCCGATTTTGAACTGCGGCAAGGAGAAATCCTTGCGGTCATCGGGGATAACGGCGCGGGCAAGTCGTCCATCGTCAAGGCCATCTGCGGAGCCACGATCCCGGACGAAGGCGAGATCCAAATAGAAGGCAAAAAGGTCAACTTCACCTCGCCGATCGACGCCCGGAACATGGGGATCGAGATCGTCTATCAGCAGCTTGCCATGTCCCCTGCCCTGTCGATTGCGGACAACATGTTCATGGGGCGCGAGATTCGCAAACAGGGATTCATGGGCAAATACATGCGTCAGCTGGATCGGCCTGCCATGGAAAAGTTCGCCCGCGAAAAACTGACTGAGCTTGGCCTCATGACCGTGCAGTCAATCAATCAGGCGGTAGAGACACTATCCGGCGGCCAGCGCCAAGGCGTTGCCGTTGCGCGCGCAGCTGCCTTTGCGACCAAGTTCATCATCATGGACGAACCGACGGCGGCTTTGGGCGTCAAGGAAAGCCGCAAGGTGCTTGAGCTGATCCAGGACGTAAGGGCGCGTGGCATTCCGATCATCCTGATTAGCCACAACATGCCGCATGTCTTCGAAGTCGCCGATCGCATCCATGTGCACCGGTTGGGTAAACGCCTTTGCACGATCGACCCCAAGGACTACACGATGTCCGATGCGGTGGCCTTCATGACCGGCGCCAAGGAACCTCCAAAAGAGGACGCAGCGTGATCGAGCAGGATGCAAAGCAAGTTTGCGACCTGATCTCCTCCCGGAGGCAGGTTGGGGTTCGGACGACTGTTGCAATCGCCGGCCCCCCTGCATCCGGAAAGTCGACCTTGGCGGACGCCGTTGTGCAATCGCTGAACGCGCAAAAGAGCTCGGCGGTTCCTTCAGCCACTCTTGTGCCAATGGATGGTTACCATTTGGACAATCGCGTATTGGAGACGCGCGGTTTGCGGGCAAAAAAAGGCGCACCAGAAACCTTCGATGCTTTTGGGTTTTGCAAGGCAATTAAGGCGCTGCAATCCGCGCGACATGAATCCTTTCATCCCATGTTCGACCGCCAAATGGACCTGGCCATCGCCAATGCGATTGCGGTTCATCCTGAAACTCCGATCGTGGTTGTGGAAGGAAACTACCTTTTGATGAAAAGCGACCCGTGGAGGATGTTGGAGGATGTTTTCGCCCTAACGGTTTTTGTCAGCCCCTCTTTGGAAGAACTTGAAAGCAGATTGCAGCAGCGCTGGATTAAGCACGGATTTGACCCGGAAACCGCGCTGAAACGCGCGAAAACCAACGATCTGCCCAACGCAGAACGTGTCATCCGCGATAGCCGAAAGGCAGATCTTACACTGAGTCAAAACTACACCGAATTCGGGATGCGCTACGCGTTCTGAACCTGTGTTCTGGTTTCAGCCAGCCCTTGAGGCAGGACCTCTGGACAGCTTCAGGTACAACCGAATCACTCAATCAGACGTCCAGAAAATGATCATGCGCGTTCGAGCGCAGTGAGAAGCAGCGCATGTAAACTCGATCGGTGCTGGAATTCCTTAAACACGTCAAAACTCTGGATTTCATGCTCTCCAAACGGCGAACTAGCCAGCCGCCACAAAACTGATTGCATGGATGCTTTAAGTGACCGGCCCACTGCGAAAGAGTATTTTCGATACAAGCAGAACTAAGTCAGCTGGAATCGAGGCGATGAACAAAATACTCAGAGGCTTTGACTGCACCATTCCGATAGAGATGTTCAGGCGGAAAGCTCTAAACAACATCATAGAATAGGACCATCGTTCCAACTATAAACGAACTCGCACGTAGCTCGGCTTCAAGCCTTTTGCATCTGCACTCTCAACTCTTGCAGGGATAGAAGTTTAGTAGATGATCCACAAAAGTCTGTTCACGCCGAGAATTTGTCCGTTTCTACAACTCGCAGAATTCGCTGCTTAACCCGCGGGGAAATCGCGATACCTGCACTCAGCAAGGAACTTCGCAACAGAACTTACGAATGTAAGAAATTACTTTGATCAACAAAATAATGATACTTTTTTATCATTTTTGCTTATTGCAACAGAGTTCCCAATTTCGACCATTTCTGAGGCTTTGTTGCAAAGTTCTGGATTTTGACGTGCTTTGGTTTGGCACGTGGTGGTCCTCGGTCCCACTTCGTTGAAAGCCACCTCATAACTTCCTTCGAAGTTGCGACGTATCCACGAGGATTGATCCTATTTTCTGTCTCTTTCTGTATCCGATACGGCGTGCCGTACCATTATCTCAAACAGATTATGTCTTAGCCTAGCGTTGTAGTGAAACACACTACGCTTAACCGGCGGGTGATAAAACATGCTAGTGAAATCGCCGACGTTGCGCGCAAACGTTCGGGACCGAGTGACCGCTCCTCGCGGGTGGATGAAGCTTAAAAGCGTGAATGGTGCGAGGATCACTCTCTACAGAGCTATGGATAAACACGGCAATACGCTGGGTTTCATGCATTCAGAGCGTCGGAACAAACCTGCCGCTCAAGAACTCGTCGCTCAATTGATTGAATGCAATGATCTTGCGCGACAGTTTGTGTCGATGTTAGCGGAGCGAACACAACAGGTATCAAAGCCAAAGAAAATATGCTTATTGGCTTAGGCGGCCCAACCCCAATCAAGAGGGTCATGGGAAACATATGAGTGAGGTCGTGGGACAGGACCACCGGATCATCAAAAGACACACTCGACAGAATTAGGGTTCGAGATAATCACTTCAGTGACAACAACACCAGAAGGAAGCGAGGTGGTACTCATGATCTGCAAAGTTAAATTCACGTCCAGATACTTTCAATTCCGCTTGCGTGCAGTACTAAAGGCATTGGCCGCGAGTTCGGTGTCAGCTTTTCTTTCAGAAAAAACATCACAACAGAGCGTCAAACCGCGAACGCTTCTGGCTCCAGGTCCTCCCAAAATTCAAATATAGCTGTGGCGTTCAAGCCCGAACGCCAGCCATGAGATCGAAAATGCTCTCGATCTAGATCATTGTCCAAACCCGCTAAGAACAACCGCTTGTCTGCATCTCGCTGTGTAGGGTTTCGCCGCGAAACCAGGTCTTCTACGATGGCAAGCTTGCGTGCCCTTGCCTGCCTTTCGGCTGTTCGGGCAGCATATGCCTTTTCTTCTGAGGCTTTTTCCGCAACCCGTTTACGCGCTGCCTCGATAGCTTCGGGAGTAGGCTCGGGTGTTGGAATGTCCTTCGGATCTTCGTAGTCATCTCGCAGAGCAGCCGACAAGTATCCGACAGTCGATTTTACACCGCCCTGCCCTTTTACGTAATCGAGCTTCTTCTGGACATAGTCTTCGCCGTGCTCCGCGATCCATTGCCGCGCTAAGCGATCTGACACACCCTGCTTCCTCAGAGTTTTATACACGGCGAGATTGCGCACCCCATCACTATCGTCGATCTCGAACATCGCTTTTTGCGGATTACCTTTGATCAGAAAACGAATGTCAGTGACGGTTCGGCCCTTCTTTTGAAACTCGGGCTCGATCAAAATATCCGAGCTTTTGTTTACCTCCGTGACTGCTGGTTTGATGATCTTTGCGTTGAGGTGTTTGAAACTGGCGTAATAATCACTGCCATCAACACCCATGAGCTTTCGGAACACGTCCAGGGGCCACCAACCAGTCGACCCTGTCCGCACAAATCGGTAGCAGTTTTCATACAAAGCAAGCCCATGCCCGGAACTGAAATTTCGCTGTATCTGTACATTGATCAGCGCATAGATCTTCGGATCATACAGTTTTTGCGCCAGCGCGGGTGAGTATGAATACTCGCAAACACCCCCCTTCAGTTTGGCAAAACTCAGCAGGGATGAGACGCCCCATTCCTGGCGCCCCTGCTCATCCAGCATGTCCCATTCCGCGACTGTTTCCGCCAATGCCCGCAGGCTGGCACGCAGAGTGTCAAAGTCGTTTGAATTGTACCCGACCATCATAGCAAGCGTCCGCGCATCAATCGTATGGGTCTGCGCGGTCGTCAGTGCATCATAGGCGTTCATCAACAAAACATTCGAAAGCTTTCTCTGCAGCAGAGAAAGTTTGCCGCTGATATGTATCGCTGCGACATTCTTCTTAACAGTCTCTCGACGCAAAGCGCCTGAAAGCTGATCCATGTTCAATTGTGTATCCGGCATGATTCTGCCCGGCTGCTCATTTTGCGAAAACCCTGACACAAAAGGTACCTTTGCTTCAATAGTTTTTGGGTACCCAAACACGGGATGAAGGCAATCCCGTATTCAGGTACCTTAAGAATCACGCACGCAAGTTATCCACAGAAATTGAATCAATCCGAGTCCGATCCCGACTTCGCCCCCGGTCCTCAGCGAGAAATCACTTCGAAATAGTGTCTGTTTTTCGTGGATTTTCAGTATCCCGAGAATCAGTCCCCTACTTCCTGATCTTGGGCGCCTGGTGTCCTGTAAACGGATACCCATGATCCCGTAAAATGGTTCTTTTGGAACCGTATTTGGATACTCAAGTATATCTATTACATTGTTTTTATTAAGTTCTTCCACAGTAAAGATTCTAAAACATCTAAAAAAATAAAACGTTTTTTGTGCTGATTTCCTTTCATTATGTTTAGTTTCGCCACGAAACCGCCTCTTGCTGTAATCGACTGTGGAAAAAAACACCGGGAGAGGATAGTCATCTCCAACAATGTTCGCTACATTTCCCGATATACGTCGCAAAGACGAACATTTTCTGAGGCATCTACAGTGAGTAAAACAAACCAACCTCCCCTGCCCCCATATCTGAACCTCGATCCGGAAATCGCAGCGACGAAGTTGCCCAATCCTATCGGTACATCTCGATTCGCAAAAGCAGCGGCTTTCTGTGCAAAAGGACGCGAGGACCTTGCCCGTAGAGGATATGCGCCGGATGGCGAAAAGCGACTGCGCCGATTTTCAATCTGGGAAATAACAAAATATCTGATTCCGGTTGCTCCGGCTCATCTGCGACGTGTTTTAAAAGCGAACCCAGATTTGCCACAAGGCGAAGGTGAGGCGGGCTCTAAGTGGTTCACCCTTGAAGATGTACTAACGCTGCGTAAGCACTTTGCGGCGGAAGGTGTAAGCACCAAAGAATACCTGCCCTACCGACCCGAAGGCCTGCCAGCCAAGGTCGTGGCCGTAGCCAATTTCAAGGGAGGTGTTGGCAAAACGTCCACTGCCGCGCATCTGGCGATGTCCGCAGCCTTGGATGGGTATAAGGTGTTGGTTATCGACCTGGATAGCCAAGGTTCGATGACGTCCATACTCGGAGGCCAGGTTGCTGATGAGTGGCAAACTGTCTTTCCTCTGGTCGCTAAAGACTATGCGCGCGCGGTGCAGGAGGAAAATCGCGTCCGATCGGCTGCAGCACAGCCCGAAATCCCTCTTGATGAAACCCTGCAGGAAGCCTTGAAAACCACGCCTCAGGACGTGATTCAAAAAACGCATTGGCCCAATATCGACCTGATCGGGGCGCAGCTGAACTTGTATTGGGCGGAGTTCCAGATCCCCGTCTGGCGTATGGGCCTGAGAAGCTGGCCATTGTGGGACGGTCTGACGAACTTCCTTCAGGATGAAGGCGTTCTGAATGACTATGACGTTGTATTCCTCGATACGCCTCCTGCTCTTGGGTACCTAACGATCAATGCGCTGGCTGCGGCGGACATTTTGTTGGTGCCGCTGGGGGCTTCGTTCCTGGAATTCGATTCCACCGGTCGTTTCTTCGATATGCTCTATACGACATTCGCCAGCATCGAAGATGGTGAGAACGCAGCGCAACGTGCGGCGGGTTTACCGGAACTGAAGTTCGAATGGGATGTAGTGCGCGCGATCATCACGCGGTTTGACGCGAGCCAACAGACCGATATGGCCAATGTCATTCAGGCGTATTTCGGGGATTTCATGAATGCCTACAGGCAAGACTATACAGCGCTGGTCGGGCAGGCGGGTGAGCAAGTGAACGGCATTTACGAAGCGGATTATCGGGATTTCAACCGCGAGACGTATGTGCGCGGACGTGAGACTTTTGACAGAACCTATGCCGAATTCAAAGAAGTTCTGATCGGTTGCTGGTGGCGCGATGCGCAGATGGGAGGACAGGCAGATGGCTAAACGCAGAAGACTGATTGCACCAGATACAGAGGAGCTTGAACAGTTGGAGGCCGGTTTCGCCGCGAAACCCTCGCTCAGCCCGTTTGAGACCAACTCCGCCCCGCCACCCATCGCCCAAGTAGCGGCCGAAGCAGCATCGCTTGGGGGAATGGCAGCTGTTACAGACCGTGTTGCGCTGGCTCAGGATCAGGGCGACGCCGCGCGTTGGCGCGATGCGCAAGAGGCGGGGTTGGTGGCCCAGATGCTGCCACTTGACCAGATCGACGCCGATTTCATTCGGCGAGACCGAATGGTCGAAGACGAAGAAGCCATGGCTGAGCTTCTGGAATCTCTTCGCCTCAATTGGCTGAGAACACCGATCGAGGTTACTCCCGAAGGGGATGGCTTCGGTCTGATTTCCGGATTTCGACGGCTCGAAGCGTTCCGACGGCTGGCGGGAACGGATCCTCGGTTTGCCGAAATCCCAGCTTTTGTTCGCAACGCGGGGACGGGGCAGGGGGCCTATGTCTCCATGGTCGAAGAAAACGAGATGCGGGCCAATCTCACGCCGTATGAGAGAGGACGCATAGCCGTACTGGCGGCAGGGCAGGGGGTTTTCCCGTCGACCGAAGCGGCTGTTGATGTGCTGTTCGCTGCTGCGTCAAAAGCAAAGCGATCAAAGGTCCGCAGCTTTGCAATGGTTCATGAAAGCCTAGGCGATCTTCTCCAGCACCCGGTTGCCTTGTCAGAGAAGGCGGGTTTAAAGCTGGCATCGGCCATTCGAAGTGGTGCGCAAGCGGTGCTTCGCGACGCTTTGGCAGGAGTCGGTCCGCTGGATGCAAAGGCCGAATGGGGTATCCTTGAGAAAGCAATGAGTGACTCGTCGGATGCGTCTCAGAGCAAAAGCCGAGGCGGTCGACCCACAGAAGTTCTACGCCTCCCAAAGAGACCATTGAAGGGTGGGGGAGAGGTTTGGGCAGAAGTCGCATCCGGTGAATTGCGGCTAAAAATCAAGGGGCGTGAACTGGCGCTGGCGGATGCGGAAGCCTTGGTGAACCAACTTTGTGAGCAATTTGAATAGGCAATAGTTGAGGTGCAGGAGGCTGGTAGAGAGGAGGGTAGAATTGCAAATTCACGGGAGTGCGCAAAATATAGAATTATTGAACATTATATTCGGCGAGGCTATTCTGCCATAGCCAGCCATGATGTAATTGATGTACGACTTCCCAAGTTCAAAAGTAGGAACATGGAAGCTTCTGAAAATCACACACTCTGGATCAGGACTAACAGTCAGTAGATGACAAGCGCTGTAAATGCGATGGAAGAGAGGAAGGCTTCCAGGCATTCGCAGTAAACGCAATATTAGGAAGTTGGTTGAACCGCGTATTGCTTAAGTCATCGACAGATCAAAGCTACTCTTTCGCCAGCGCGAAGTGTTGTGGCAATCGGTTTGTCTGGAATTCTCTCTAAAGAATAAGCGTAACTTACTTTTCAGAGGGTCTTTCAATTGTCGGCGGCAATCAAACTCTTGCCTTTTCGAACTCGGCCCATGCGCTTTCAAAGGTTTCAAAATCAAACCCAGATTGGCGTGCAGCATCCAAGACGATACGCTCTGTCACCAGCAGTTTCCGGATCGCCGCTTCCAGATGCAAAATGATATCCATTGGTATCACCACTGCTCCATGACGGTCAGCGTGTATAAGGTCACCTGGGCTTACCGTCAGGCCAAACACGGAAACTGGTGTATCAATCTCGCCTATGTGGACGAACCCATGGCTCGGGCCGATTGAACCAGCGACCACCGGAAACCCATCGGGTAAGTCCCCAAGATCACGCATCACGCCATTGGTTACGACCCCCGATATTCCAAACCCTTTGTGGACCGACGTGTTGATCTCACCCCAATAGGCACCGATACAGTCCGGGTAGTCTACATCCTCAATCACCGCGACAGATGGCTCCGGGGCCTCAGCCATATACTTGTAATAGGCCATGCGTCGCGCCCGGATCACATCTGCTGGCTCGGTTGGCGGGTGAATGGCGGCGATTTTGGCGGTGCGTGCATAGCCGACAATTGCTGGCTCATCGGGGGCAGAGCACAGCATGGTACCCCGGGTGAACTTATCAAAGCCTCGTTTGCCCTGCGCCACTTCAATGGCGTTGCATACGGTGGGCGTGTCGACCTTGCGAAGCAGAGACAGAAGCGATGGGGTCATGAGTCCTCCAGCCAGCGGATCAGGGCCGCTGTGGTTTCTTGTGGTTGTTCCAGTGTGGGCAGGTGCCCTGCGTCTTCAATGATTGTTAGCGCGCTGTTAGGCAGAAGATCGTGCATGAGTTGGTGGCGTTCGACAGGGCAAAGGCCGTCGGCACGCCCGCACAGAACCAGCGTTTTGCCGGTATAGGCCGACAGGGTCGCGCGTTGGTCGATGCGATCCATCAGCGCTTGCGACTGACGTAGAAAAACGTCCGGCCCCAGATCCGTGGCCATAGCCATGCAAAGATCTAGAATAGCGCCCTGTCGCGGACCATCCGCCAGATAGTTGGGCTTCATCTCATCGCGCATCACCTGCCGCAAGCGCCCCTCGCGCACGGCGGCCATCTGTGGCGCACGGCGTGCTTTGACCTCGGACGCTTCTGCCAGCGGGTTGGTATCCAGCAAAGCCAGCCGTTCCACCCGATCCGGGGCCTGACGCAGCACTTCCATCGCAACGATCCCACCCATCGACAGCCCCGCCAAAGCGAAGCGAGGAGGGGCGTTGTTCAGAATCTCGGCGGCCATGACCCCGACACTGTCCTGCTGGCTTAACGGAAAGCTCATCAACGGCACCCTGTTTGACAATGCGTCGATCTGCGGACCAAAGAGGCGCGCATCGCACATCATGCCAGGCAACAAGATCAAAGGCGTCATGACGCAGCCAGCTTTGCCCCTGCCGACAGCGCCGCCAATTTGGCATAGGCGATCTGCGGATCAACCGCGCCGAAGCCTGCGAAGGTGCCAAAACCGCAATCGCTGCCTGCAATCACCCGATCCGCCCCAACGATGCCCGAGAACCGGTCGATGCGCTGCGCCACAAGCTCGGGGTGTTCGATGAAGTTCGTGGTGGTGTCGACAACGCCGGGCACCAGGACCTTGTCATCGGGAATCTCATTTTTACGGTCGCGGAACACAGTCCATTCATGGGCGTGTCGCGGGTTCGAAGTTTCAAACAGCACATAGCGCGATTTGGTCGCCATCAGCGTGGAGAACACCTTGTCCATTGCGATGTCACAACAATGCGGGCCCTCGTAATTGCCCCAACAGATATGTACGCGCACACGGTCCTGCGGGACGTTCTGCAGCGCATGATTCAGAGCCTCGACATGCATATTGGCGATCTTCACGAACGCGTCGTCCGACAGATCGGTGAACAACATATGCCGAGACAGGGCCAAATCGGGACAATCCAGTTGCAGGTCCAGACCGGCGGCCACAATGGTTTCGTATTCTTCTTTCATCGCATCGGCCAGCGCGGCCAGATACGCCTCGCGCGTTGGGTAGTGGTCATTCTGCAAAAACAGCGAAATCACCCCCGGAGAAGCGGCATTCATGAAACCTCGGTCTATCCCATGTTGGGACATTGCTGACTTGAGGTTGGCAATGTCCTTTTGCAACTCGCCTTGCCCTTTTGAACGCACCTCGCCCGTACACATGGGTCGCGCATAATTCGGGGTGCCGCCATCATCAGCCAGGCGCTGCAAAAAGCTGGGAAACAACTTCAGATCTGCAGGTGCATTGCGCGGGCTGTCACCGGAAAACCCGGTATAGCGGTCTTTGACGTAGGTGGCGTAGGAAATCTTTGAGGTCTCGCCATCGCTGACGATATCCACCCCGGCTTCGACCTGTTTGCGCACCGTCTCGGAGACCGCTTCGGTCATGCAAGCATCAAAACCTGCGGCATCATAGGGCTTACCGTTCTCACGTGCGAAGATGTAATCCACCACGTCCTGCGAGCGGGGCAGGGATCCAACATGCGTGGTCTTTACGGTCATCGGGGCCTCCTCAGATTTTGCGAGCCATCAGGATTGTGTGGCTTTGGGTTTCAGGGTCTTCGGCCAGAAACCCGGTCAATTGCAGCCCGTTCTCTTCAAGGCAAACAGCATAGCCTGCCGGAGACAGCGAGGCGTGATAGACGCGTTCCGATCCAACGGTTCCGCTTTCCTCTCCTGCGCGGGGACCGACGGTCAGCATCAGCATTCCACCGGGCCGCAAGTGACGGGACATACGGGCGATGCAATCCCTTTGCTCGTCCGCTGTCAGATGGAAAAAGCTGTTCCAGGCAATGATACCGTCGAATGTCTGATCCAGTTCGAAATCGCGCATATCGCCATGACGCCAATCGCCATCGGGCCATCGGGTTCGGGCAATAGTCAGCATCGCTTCGGAAAAATCGACACCCGTGACGTCAAACCCTTCGGCTTTGAACCACCGCGCGATGGGATCGCCTGTCCCGCACCCTAAATCCAGAACGCGATCGCCGGGCTTCAGGCTGGCAGTGAAGCGCGCCAGCCAGCGCGCTTCGAACAAGGCCTTTGAGCGGCGCTTGTCATAGTCGGTCGCCTGCCGTTCATAAATGGCATGCGTGTCGTTTGGATCTGCGATCATCCTGTCCAGGTGGCTCCTGCCGGGTCATCGGTCGCTGTAATCCGGTACAGACCCGCCTGTCCGGTCATCGACGGTTCAACGCTATAGCGTTCTCCCGCCAGAACCAAGGCAGTGTCTCCATTTGACAGAGTGGTTTCATACCCATCAATCGAGATGCGCCAGTGACCGCTGGCGGGCATAAGAACAACCGGCTTTTCAGCGACAACCGGATCATTCACGCTTGAGCCGCGCCCGAGAAAGTCGACCTCGAACCCCGGTTTATCTTTGATCAGAGCGTTTTCGCCGATCACCGGTGCCGGTTTATTGGCCGACAGCGCCATCAGATCCCAGTAGCGGGCGACATATTTGCCCACCACATCCTCGACCGGTACTTCGGGGTAGTCTTTCAACTGTTCCTCGGTCAGCAGCGGCATCGGGCGCACGTTGTGGGGCAGCTCTTGGCCTTTCTTGCTGTCATACAGCACACCATTGTCGCCCAGCATCAGCCCGTGAGCCTGCGCGTCCTGAATGACTTGCGGTGCCCATGTCACACCACCCCCGGCATCGTCGCCGCCGAGGATCGACATGATCATCCCATAATCGTGCCCCACATTTTCGAACCCGCGAAAAATGCCGGTAGGAATGTTGAAGATGTCGCCTTCTTCGGCAATGAACTCACCCGCAGTGCCATAGCGACCCCAGAAGAACCGCCAGCGGCCCTTGGCGACAAAGAACACCTCGGCCGTGGTGTGGCTGTGCAGAGAGTTCCGGCATTTCGGAGGCTGGCCCGCAGCGCCGATGTTAAAGCCGATCTTGTCGGTGATGTGGACGTGCTGATCTGGCGATTCCGAGACGCCGCCGCCGATGATGGTGAAGTTTTCCTTCTGATCGCTGCCCGGCGTATGGGCGTCGATGAAGGCGGTTTTGCAGGGTTGCAGCTCGCCGTAGCGGACGATGCGTTGTTGGATGGTGCTCATGATGGTCTCCTTGAAAATGGGGGTGATGGGATCAATCCCGCCCCCCGGGAGGTCGATTGTTCAAACGCCGCGCGCGCAGCGAGGCGCGATGCGAGTGAAAGCGCCGCGCCGCCTGACTGGCGTTCAGGGAGAGGCCCATCGCAGCCACTCAGCCCTCCTGTCCCTGTAGCAGGATCTGTTTCCAGACCGAGGTCTCGTCGAACAGGGTATATTCCCGGCGCAGCTGCGGCTGGCCGCTGATCAACTCGCCGAATTCGCCGTGGCTGATGCCCAGAACATAGACCTGCGCACCTGTTGGCGCGCCAAAGACGCCCCAACCGTCATGCTTGCCCCATAGGCTCCAGCGGATCGCGGCACGGGGCGGCATATTGGGGTCATCGCGGCCAATTTGGTGTTCGATCTTGAATTCGGCGTTCGGAAAGCTGGCACGCAGTCCCATCCAGAACCGATCTACCGCGTCCCAGCCATGGCCGGTGACGCCGCCGACATATTCGGACTGAACGGCGCGGTCATATTCGGTTTCGATTGCGCCCATATCGGCATTCATGATCCGGGTCAGGATATCGGCGTAACGCTGCCCCCATTCATTGTCGTTGCCGGTGCCCTTGTAGGGGCCGGGCTGGTCGATCTCGGGTGTCAGTGGTTTGACGCAGTTCTCAGATCCACCTTCGCGCGCGATCAGATCGGCGGCGTATTCCTTGGGGTCCCAACCCATCTGACGCACGATCGCCCCCTGATCGCGGATCAGCCATTCGTCATTGATCTGATTGTCGATGGCGTGGCAGTCGGCGAGAATCCGATAGCGCAATATGGTTCCGGTCGCTTTACCGTAAACACCCTCGGCCAAATGTGTCGCGGTCGAGATGATCCGGTGAGAGCTCAGCATCCCATCTTCCGGCGTACCGGACCAGATCACATCCTCGCCAAGCAATTGACGGTCGGGAAATTCGGCCAGCGTCGCCATGGTTGCTCCGATGACGTTCTGGTTGCCCAGCACCACCGACCCGGGCGAGCGCACGACGATATCCTTGCTGTAATAGTCATGCAGCGTGGCGATGCCACGATCTTCCCAGATCTCTTTGGTGATCCCGATGATGTAATCCGGGAAGTCCCGGAATTTCGGATCAAAGCCCTTCATGTCTCAGTCCTTTGTGGTTTCCACCCCTTCGGCAAACGCGCCGAGGTCCGCACTATCAGCGGCCCGTCAATGGCCACTTTGCGCGGTTCGGCCGTGGCCGGGGTGTCGATATGGTCAAGCAATGCGGTGACGGTTTCAGCCACCATCAGATTTGCGCGCTGGCGGATTGTCGTCAGGTTATAGGCAGGCCACCCGGCGGGCGGCACGTCGTCATAGCCGATGACCGAGACATCCTCGGGCACACGCAGGCCTAGTTCGAAGCGGATCACGTCCATCACGGCCAAAGCCATGTGATCATTGGCCACAAATACCGCGTCGGGCCGTTTGCCGGGCGCCACATCAAACATCCGGCGGGCGGCGGCCCGGGCGTTTTCGGTGTGGAAATCTCCGACATCATGGGCGAAAACATTCTGCCCGCCTTCTGCCAATGCCGCACGGAACCCGGCCTCGCGGTCGCGCTGGGTCGAGGCGCCCTGCCAACCCGCGATATAGGCGATACGCTTGTGCCCTCCGGCCAGCAGAAACTCGGCCACTTTGCGCCCGCCCGCATAGTTGTCCGAGGCCACCGTAGTGATCCCGTCAAGATCCTGCGTACGGTTGAACAGCACTACCGGAACGCCGGCCTGCTGGCAGCGCGTGGCGATATCCGACGACATGGGAACCGAGGCCAGAATGACCCCGTCCACTTGATAGTCCAGAATTTCATCCATCACGTCGTCAATATTTCCGGCCGAGCGTGAGGCCATGAAAATCAGCACGTGATAGCCCTGTTCTTGCAGTGCGTTGGAGAGTTTTTCCAACGCCTCGGGGTAGAAGTAATTCTCGAGATACCCCACCACCAGACCAATGATCCGGCTTTTGCCCGACACCATCGCGCGGGCCAGAACATTAGGTCTGTACCCGAGTTCAGTGGCCGCCTTGCGCACTTTGTCTTCGGTCTTCTTGCTGACCGAGGCACCGGGCGTGAAGACCCGGCTAACTGCCGACTGGCTAACACCAGCCAGTTGCGCAACCTGAAGGGATGTGACCTTTTCAGCCATCAGTCCGCCGTCCAACCGCCGTCAATCAGCATTGAGGTGCCCGTCACCAAAGCCGAGGCGTCCGAGGCCAGATAGGTGACGGCGCCCATGATGTCTTCGACTTCGCCCACGCGGTCCAGTTTGATCTTGTCCATGATCCAAGCCGCACGTTCGGGGTTGTCGAAGGTGGATTGCGTCAGCGGCGTGCGGATGAAGGTCGGGCAGACCGTGTTGATGCGGATGCGCTGTTTGCCCCATTCGATCGCCATCGCTTTGACCATCCCCTCAAGCCCGTGTTTCGTGGCGCAATACAGCGCCCGGTCCACGCCGCCCACATGGCCCATCTGGCTTGAGATATGGATGATCGATCCTGGCCGCCCCGCTGCCAGCAGCGCCTTGGCCGCGTAGGACGACAGGAAATAGGCCGAGCGCAGGTTGATATCGGTCACTGCGTCGAAATCCTCGGGCGTGGTGTCGATTGCCGGGCTATGGCGGGCGGTTCCGGCGGAATTGACCACCACGTCAAAAGCACGGCCGTCGAACAGCTGTTTCAGCGCCTGTAGGTCACCCTGATCCACCACCGCGGCCTCGGCTGACCAGCCCTGCGCCTGCAGCGCGGCGACGGTCTCGGCCAGTCGATCTGCCCCGCGCGCCGCACAAACCAAATGCGCCCCGGCTTCGGCCAGCGCCACGGCGCAGCCCTGACCGATACCCGAAGAGGCACCGGTAACCAGCGCGGTTTTACCGCTCAGCGAAAAAGAGGGGGTGCGGGGCAGGTCAGTCATCAGCTCATTCCATCCGGTATTTCAATTCGGCCCATATTCCGGGCCTTGTTGAATTCCCGCAGACGGGCGAACACGTCAACGCCAAGTTGGCGATAAGCGTCCAGAAGATCGACCAGAACCCAGTTTTCGCGGATCAGGCCATTCTCGAGCCGCCAGAAATCAAGGCTGCGCATTGTGATCCGCTGGCTCGAGGGCGCAATCCCCATCCAGCCGTCATGGGTTACCGTTTGGATCATGTTCGGCCAGCCGGTGACGGCGGCATAGTCGCCATCGCCGAAGAAGTGATAGGTGATGTCATCCACATACTTCCCGCGATCCGGCATCCCGTTCAGGAACGGAATCTGGTGCCAGTTACGAAATCCAGCATAGCCGCGCCCGGTGCCGATCCCGGCGGGGCCGTACCAGTTCATGCGGGGATGCCAGAACTTCTCCATCTCCATCACCTCTGGCCCGCCTTCTGAGGGGTGTTTCTTGAGGTGATCCAGCATGTCGATGATGTGCTGGCATGTCTGTTGGCCTTTGGCGGCATCATATGGCCCCGGAACCAGACCATCCTGCGTCGCGGGACCCGGCACATGCCATTCGTGCCCAAGGCTAGGGGCCATGGGCCAGGCGTTGGCCTGCATCATGACTTCGGGGATGTCCCAAAGCGCCTGCTTCTCAACGATCTTGCCATCGCTGAAGCGATAGAATTCGTGAAACCGCATCGTCACCTGATGGCCGGTCGGCGGGATATCCAGCCACGGCCCGGTGAAGGTACCGGTATAGTAGCCGCCACAACCGACCCAATCCGCGCCGTGTTCATCCGGCCCGGCTGTGACGATGTAGTCGCGCCGCTCCAAGTCGGGCCATGCGTCCAGCAAACCTTTGTAAGCGGTATCATAAAAGGCATCGCTGCCTGTGCTGTCGCCGAACGGGTGGCACAACCGAAACAGGGATTCCGGAGCGCTGACATTTGCCAGCGCCTGCCGCACACCCGTTTCTGTAAAGTCATACATAGCTGCCCTGATTTGCGCGATCAGCGCTTTGTGCTGCGTATGGATGTCACTCATTCCGCGGCGTCCCGATAGGGGGCGGCCTCGCCATAGGGGACGTTGATCCCGCCATAGCGGCGGACGCGGACATTGCATTGCTCGGCATGGCCAACAAAGCCTTCCAGCATGCACAGGCGAGAGCCGTATTCGCCGATCAGCGTCGCAGCCTCATCGGTCAGAACCTTTTGGTAACTGTGTGTTTTCAGGTATTTACCCACCCAGAGTCCGCCGGTATAGCGCCCGGCCTTTTTAGTGGGCAGCGTATGGTTGGTGCCAATCACCTTGTCCCCGTTCGACACATTGGTGCGCGGGCCAAGGAATAGCGCGCCGTAGCACGTCATGTTCTCAAGGAACCAGTCATCGCGGTCGGTCATTACCTGCACATGCTCGGATGCGATGTCGTCGGCAACTTTCAGCATCTCGTCGTAGGTGTCGCAGACAATCACCTCGCCATATTCGGCCCAGGACACTTTCGCGGTGTCGGCGGTGGGCAGGATGCCCAGCAGGCGGTCGACCTCGGCCAGAGTGTCCTCGGCCAGTTTACGCGAATTGGTCAGCAACACGCAGGGGCTGTTGTAGCCATGCTCGGCCTGACCCAACAGGTCGGTTGCGCAGAGTTCCGCGTCTGCTGCGGTCTCGTCGGCGATTACCATGGTTTCGGTCGGGCCGGCGAACAAATCGATGCCCACACGGCCAAACAGTTGGCGCTTGGCTTCGGCCACAAAGGCGTTTCCGGGGCCGACCAGCATGTGAACCGGGTCGATGGTTTCGGTTCCCAGCGCCATCGCGCCGATGGCCTGAATGCCGCCCATCACATAGATCTCATGCGCGCCGCCCAGGTGCATGGCCGCAATCACCGCCGGGTTCGGTTTGCCCTGAAACGGAGGTGTGCAGGCGATGATACGCGGCACCCCAGCCACACTGGCCGTCGCAACCGACATATGCGCCGAAGCCACCATCGGAAACTTGCCGCCGGGCACGTAGCAGCCAACCGATTGCACGGGGATGTTCTTGTGGCCCAGAATGACGCCGGGCAGAGTTTCAACCTCGATATCCAGCATCGAGTCCCGCTGCGCCTGCGCAAAGTTGCGCACCTGCTCCTGGGCGAACTTGATATCGTCCAGCTCGCGGTCGGTCAGCTGGCCGATCAGATCGTCGATCTGCTCCTGCGACAAGCGGAACGAGTCGGGGGAATAGTTGTCGAACTTCTCGCTCAGCTCGCGCACGGCGGCGTCACCACGGGTTTCGATGTCTTTCAGAGTGGCCTCGACCACGGCGCGGGTCTTGGCGTCATCCTCGGCCCGGTCAGCGTCGGATTTGCCGCGTTTGAGATACTCGATTGCCATAATCCTGATCCTTACTTATCGGGGCGGGGCGCGGTTTTCTCACCCCGGTCATAGGCTTCCCAGCCCTCGCCGTTGAACAAATCGACCCCCAGCTGCGCGGCCACATGTGCGAAATCCACATTCACCCAGTTGTCGACGATCTTGCCATCGACCACTTTCCAGAAATCCATGTAACGGATTTCAACCCGCTTTCCGGTGGGGGCGATGCCCAGAAACTCGCCGGAATGGGTGGCCTCTTGTCGGCCAAAGGCCGCGGCCCATTCGCCCATATAAAGGCGTGCCTCGTCGATACAGGTTTTGTCCGAAAACGCGGCCTGAAAGGGGCGCTGCCAATTGTCCTGAAACTCCTTCAGGCCGGTCTTGGTGCCACAGCCCTGATTGCCCAGCCAGCGGAACCCTTGCGAGAAGAACTCGCCGATATCGTCGATACGGTGGTCGTTCAGACCGTCCACCATGGTTTCGATAACGCGGCGCGTGTCTTCGGTTTTGCTCAGATCCGTATCACGGGTCAGAACGGCTTGTTCCGGGCGGGAACCCTTCATTTCTTTATCCTTTTACTGCGCCAGCGGTCAGTCCGCTTACGATTTGGCGTTGGAAGATCATCACAAGGAAGAACAGCGGGGCGATGATCGATACCGCAGCGGCAACGGCGACCACCTGATCGGTTGTCGTCGTCTCGCGGTTGAACATGCCCGCAATGGCGGGGACCATCGTCTGGTTCTGCGCATCGAGCAGCAGCGAGGTCACCAGAAAGTCGTTATAGGCCAGCAAGAAGCTGAACAGCCCGGTCGTGATCACCCCCGGCCACATCACAGGCATGATCACGCGGCGGAAGGCCTGAAAGTGGTTGCAGCCATCGACCCGCGCGGCCTCGTCCAGTTCGGCCGGGATGTTCTGGAAGAAAGAGCGCAGCATCCAGATCGTGAACGGCTGATTGATCGCAACCAGTACCGCGATCACGGCGAAAGGCTTGCCATAGAGCGTCGGTGCATTTTCACCCAGAATAGGCGCCAGCCATTCGGCCGAGTTGATGAAGACCGGCAAATAGCCCGCAACCAGAACCGAATGCGGCAACGCGCGAAAGATCAGCGCAATCAGCAAGATCCAGAAGGCCAGTGTTGAGCCCGACCGCGCCAGGCCATAGCCGGCCAGCGTACCCACTGTCAGCGATACCGTCACAACTCCGGCGGTCACGATCAGCGAGTTTTTGAAGTTGTTGGAAAAGCCCCGGTCAACCCAGACGGTTTTGTAATGCTCGGTCGTCACGCCCAGCACGTCGCGACCCAGAGGGCCGAATAGCGGGTTCAGCACGTTCAGAACCGCAGGCAAAACCACAAAGAACACCAGTAGGAAGGCGATCAGGGCGACAAGCACTCCGACCACCCAACCGAACCACGCCTGACCCGGCGCGGTGTATTCCCTGATCTTCGCGGGCAGCACCTTGGTTACGACCATGGCCGCACCCCAGATCACCGCGATCCCGAGAATGATATCTAGAACTGAAAGCCCGTTCCCTGTGGCCAGCGTCGCCGGGCCAAAGATCACGTTCAGCGCATTGCTGTCATAGGCGTCCACTGGGGATTTGACGCTCATGATCGCGATCCAGACGATCGGGAAGGCGGCGACAAGGCACCAGAACGCCAGGAAGATGTTCGAGGTCAGCCGCAGGCTGAGAGGTTGGCGAAGCGCGCGCGAGGACATATCAGTGGCCTCCTTTATGGTCGCGCCAGGTGCGGCGCAGCGGCAGGATCAGTAGAATGACGATCCCGATCATGGTCAGCATCGCGCTGGCCGAGGCCCGGCTGATCGACCGGTTGCCCGCCTGATCCGGCACGAGGAAGTCGAAGGTCAGCCATTGCAGCGAGATGACATAAGCCTGGCTGGAGAAACCGACGATCTCTTCGAACACCCGGTAGGCGTCCATCAGGTGGATCATCGACACGAAGATGATCAGCGGCATCAGATGCGGAATGACGATGTACTTCATGCGCTGCCAGCGGGTCGCACCGTCGATCACGGCGCTTTCCAAACTGTCCTGATTGACGGTCTGTAGCCCGGCATAGAACACCACGGCCGCAAAGGGGGCCACGTGCCAGACGCGGTAGAACATCATCAGGATTTCAATCGTCCAGGCCTGCGCGAACAGTGCTATGTCTCGGTTCAACCACCATTCCAGTAACGCGGTCAGGATGCCGTCCCCACGGAACAGCCAGTTGATCGACAGCGCGCCGATCACCGGCGTGATGATGAAAGGCAGCAGCGAGATAAAGATGACCGGCCCGCGGATCGACCCCGCGGCGTTATTGATGAGAACCGCGATGCCCAACCCGAACCCAATGACCAGAGGCAGTGTGATCAGCGTGAAAGTCAGCGTGAATCGCAGCGCCTTCCAAAAGTTGATGGTTGACAGCACGGACCAATTGCCCTCGGTGATCGCGCGCCAGGCCCGCTCGGGTTCCAGCACATTGCGATAGCTTTGCAGGCCGACATATTCGGTCTGGGTGATCACCTCGCCATGCTCATCCAGCTTTGGCTGCGATTTCTGCTCGGTCACACAGGTCTGGGTCAGGAAGCCAGGGGTACAGGTTTCGACCTCGACCATCTCATAGACGGGTTGGGTGATGTAAAAGCTCTGCTTGAACACGCTGACCAACGGGAAAGCGATAAAGAGAAGCATCATAAAGACAGAGGGGCCAACAAAGGCGGCAAATGTCCTGAAATTCATGGCTCTGCCTTTCTCATGGTTCTCGGGTTGGGAAATAGGGAGGGCACGGGGCCCTCCCCGGGGAGGATCAGTTGCTGATCAAACCAGCTTCTTTCGCGGCGGTGATGTAGTCCGCCTCGATATCGGCCAGCGCAGTCTGTGCGTCCTTGGCGCCGGTCAGGTAGTCGGCCAGACCGTTACCCAGGGCGCTGTGCAGAACACCCATGGCGGCGCTGGCCGGGTAGGCCCCCGCACCGTTTTCCGCCGAGGCGGCAGCGCCTGCAGCCAGTTCGCCGGGCTGGTAGGCCGCGTTCAGCCAGACGGCGGTGTCATTGTTGGCACTGACCATGTCACCGTCGATTCCTTCCATGACCAGACGGAAGGCGGCATCGGCCTCTTCATCGCTCATGTTCGAGGCCAGAACGATGCCGTCCCACCAGATTGTGGTCGAGGGGCGCTCGGATCCCATCGGAGCCGAGGCCATGGTGACCTTGCCGACCACTTGGCTTTCGGCCTCGTCATTCATGGCAGCGGCGCGGCTGGCCCACAGGTTCGCCATGGCGATCTTGCCCTGTTGGAACTGCTGCTGGACATAGGTGGAATCGGACACGAGGTATTCGGGATCCATGAACTCGGTCATGGCCTTCATCGTTTCAAGCGCTTTGACGCCCTTTTCGTTGTTGATCGCGGGCATATTGCCCTCGCCGATGAACGTGCCGCCTTCGCCCATATACATGTTGACGAATTCCTGAGCCAGGTTCCAACCGGTTTTGAAGGTGCCGCCGATGGGGTATTCCATCACGCCGGCCTCTTTGATCTTGGCGGCGGCAGCCAGAACGTCGTCATAGGTCTTGGGTTCTTCGATGCCCAGCTCGGCCAGAACATCATCGCGATACATCAGGTGCTGCGCGTTCACCATCATGGCGATCGCCATCACCTTGCCATCCACCTTGATCAACTGGTTGGGCAGCAGGTCTTGCCCGTATTTTGCAACCAGATCATCCAGCGGACGGATCGTGCCCGCGTTCAGAAGTGGGATCATGGTTTCATTCGCCACGCCGCCGATCTGATAGAGCGAGGGGTCGGCCGCAAAGGCTTCGGGCTGTTTCTCGCGGAATTCCTGGTCCAGCGAGGCGCTGAAATTACCGCATTCGGCCATCGCATCCGTCACAGCTTTCCAGGCTTCGAACCCCGCTGACAGCGATTTCAGCGGCACTTCGTTTTCATAGGAACAGGCTGCCGATGCACCGCTTGCCGCGATGGCCATGGCGCCTGCCATTAGGATCGTCTTGAGTTTCATGCGTTTCTCCCTGTCAGGATGGGTCCGTCGTCGACGCCCGGACCGCTGTTATGCCCCGAAGGGCTGTTGGCGGGGTTACTCCCCGATCCGCGCACCGCTTCCAGCTTCGAAGAGGTGACAGATTTCTGTTGGCACCGAGAATGAGACATCTTCCCCGATCTCGGCGCGGAAAGATTTATCGGCCTTGACCGACACCAAAGCCCCACCGACCCGGACCGAGATCATGGTCGCGTCGCCCAAGAGCTCCAGTGTGTAGATCGGTGCGGTGATCTGGCCTGCGCCTTCGGCAAGACTGGCATCCTCGGCCCGGAAACCCAGTGTCATGGGGCCATCGGGCGCGTTGACTGGGATCTCAACATGTTCCGCACGGAACACGCCGCCCGCGACCTCACCCTCCATCAGGTTCATGGCGGGCGAGCCGATAAAGCTGGCGACAAATGTATTCGCGGGTCGGTCATAGATTTCGGTCGGGCTGCCGACCTGCTGCACCACGCCCTGTTTCATCACCACAACGCGGTCAGCCAGTGTCATCGCCTCGATCTGGTCGTGGGTGACATAGATCGTCGTCACCGCCAACTCATGGCTGAGGTTCTTGATTTGCGCCCGGGTTGAAACCCGCAGTTTGGCATCCAGGTTCGACAGAGGTTCGTCCATCAGGAACACGTTCGGTTCCCGCACGATGGCACGGGCCAAAGCCACGCGCTGCCGCTGACCGCCCGACAGTTCGGCGGGTTTGCGATGCAGGAAATCGTCCAGCTCGACCATCGCACTGGCGCGACGAACCTTGTCGTCATGGGTCGCCGGGTCGATGCCGCGCACTTTCAGCGGAAAGCGGATGTTCTCATAGACGTTCATGTTGGGGTAGAGCGCATAGCTTTGGAACACCATCGCCACATCGCGGTCTTTGGGTTCCAGATCGTTGACGACCTTGCCGTCGATCAGAATATCGCCCTCGGTCACGTCCTCAAGCCCGGCGATCATCCGCATCGTGGTGGTCTTGCCGCAACCCGATGGACCCAGAAGCACCAGAAACTCGCGATCTGCGATGGTTAGGTCAAAATTGTGGACCCCAACAAACGAACCCCATCGCTTGCCGACGTTACGCAGTTGAATTTCCGCCATGGTGCCCCCAACTAGGATTCGTTTTGCATACGTTTGCAAAACTGTAGTTCGCATATATCAAATCAGGCAAGACTTTTTTGCATACGTATGCAAGAATGTGGAAAATACCCGATTCATTCTAGCGACACAAAACGCGCAACACCCTGACACAAATGGAAAATACCGTGACCTTCCAGAAAGAGAAAAAAGTTATCTCTGACTTTCATTCCGCATTGGATTCAGCGACGCCCCAAGACGTTCCCAGCGTCATGAGCCGTTTCTGTACGCCTGATTCAGTTTGGCGCGGCTTTCACCCATTCAACTTGATCAATGATGCTGAGCACGTGGCCCAGCAATTCTGGATGCCCCTGAAATCCAGTCTGACACGATTGCAAAATCGGGTGGATATCATGTTCGCCGGGCAGAATTCGCTGCGTGATGAATCAGATGTTTGGGTCGTCACCATGGGGCATTTGATGGGCCTGTTCGACCATCCTTGGTTGGGCATTCGCCCGACCGGAAAGCTGGCGTTTCTGCGATATTGCGCTTTCTACAAGGTCGCCGATGGCCAGATCACGGAAACGGCGATGTATTTCGACATACCACACCTGATGGTGCAGGCCGGGCAGAACCCGTTTCCTCCGCAAACAGCGGCGCATCTGGTGCAACCCGGCCCAATGCCACATGACGGCCTGCTGCTCACGGAACAACCCATTACAGAAGGTGAAAAAACACTGGCATTGATCAATGCGATGATCTCGGATCTTGGCCAGTGGCAAGGCGGCCTACCGCTTGAGGAGGAGTTGGCCCGAACCTGGCATCAAGAAATGATCTGGTGGGGGCCCGAGGGGATAGGCGCGACCTACACGATCGAACGCTACGCCAAGCAACACTCGGGACCGTTCCGCGCGGCTTTTAAAGACCGGTCAAAGACCAAGCATATCTGCCGTCTGGCCGAAGGGCATTATGGCGGCTTCTTTGGCTGGCCCAACTTCACCGCAACACCCTCAGGAGGGTTCATGGGTATGCCGGCCACTGGCAAACCGGGCGAGTTCAGGGTGATCGACATATATCGCCGTGCAGAGGACAAACTGGCCGAAAACTGGATTTTCATAGACCTGCTGCATTTCTGGAAACAACAGGGCGTCGACGTATTGGGTCGCACGGCTGGGATCGAAACACCATGAGAATAGACGCACATCACCATCTGTGGGATCTGAACGCCGTGGAATATCCTTGGTTGATGGAAAAGGGCGCCGTTCGGTTTTTTGGCGACCCCACGCCGATCCAGCGTGACTATTTATTACCAGAATTTCGTGCAGATGCGTCGGCACAGGGCTTCTCGGCTTCGGTTCATATCCAGGTCGGCGCCGCCGATCCCTGGGCCGAGGCGCAGTGGGTTCAAGCCGTAGCCGATCAATATCCGGACTGGCCGCTGGTTCAGGTCGTGTTTTGCGATCTGACGGCCGATGATCTGGAATACCAGTTGGATCGCTTTCAATCGCTACCCTCGGTCCGGGGTGTTCGCCAGATCGTCGGGCGCGCGCCCGGCGAAGATGCCAAGACGGGTACAAACAGATTACTTGAAAACCGGGATTTCCTGACCGGCCTGAAAGCCGTGGGCGAGCGAGGCCTTTCCTTTGACCTGCAATTGCTTCCCGAACTGATGGAGCAAACTTCCGAAGTGCTTTCTCGGGCACCAGGTACACCTGTTGCTCTTTGCCACGCAGGCTCACCACATGACCGCAGTGCTGATGGGTTAAGTAGCTGGCAAGATGCGCTTAGTTCCCTGTCCAAACTGCCGCAGGTCTATTGTAAACTCTCTGGGCTTGGCATGTTTGATCACAATTGGAGCGCCCAAAGCGTCGCGCCAATCGTTTCAACCTGCTTGTCGCAATTCGGCGCAGATCGTTGCATGTTCGGATCGAACTTTCCGGTCGACAGTCTTTCTTCGACTTACCTTGAGCTGGTTTCGCGCCTTCAAGAACTGATCTCTGACCAGCATCAGAACAGCGTGTTCCACGACACTGCAAAGAGGTTCTACCGTTTTGAATGAGGTTGGAAACTGTACTCGAAGTTGATCGGCCCGTTGCAATTGAGGGTGCCGCGTGGGGCGATACGCTTAGATAAGTGCACGCCCGGATTCATTCGGTTTCAACATGTCAGGCAATCACAGCCCGACTTTCGGCTTCAAATTAAAACCGAGCCAGACAGATCAGTCCGCTCATGCGAACGGCCTGAATCTCTTTTTCAAGTCGACACTTCTCAAGGAGAATTTGGTGCATAGGCCAGATAGTTTTCCTGAATAGAGATCTGGTCCGCGATGAACTTTGCATCGTGCCAAACGCCCCAGATAAACGAGGACCCACGGCGCGATTGCCACGGCAGCCCGACGAAGTAAAGTCCGGGCACCGGAGAGACTCCACGCTGATGGATCGGTCTGCCCCGGTCGTCCAGCGTGTCTGCCTCCAGCCAGTCATAGTCAAACTGGAACCCTGTTGCCCAAATCACGGTGCGGATATTGTTGCGCTCAAGGTCCAGCTCGCGAATTGGGTCTGACACACAGGCGGGATCGTCCCCTACGACCCAGGCCTCGGGCTCTTCTGGTAGGTCCATGCCGGTGCGCGCAACATAGGCATCGGCGGCTTCGAGCAGGGACAACATGTTTGCGTCGCCCGCATCGAGATTGGCTTTGAGATCATCGGCGATATGGAGAACGCCGTTTTCATATCCCGACGACATCCCCAGCAAAGTGATACCGCGCTCGGCAAGCTTCCTGAAATCTACGGTTTTGCCGCCATGCGCGCCACTGACAGCGATCGTGACATGCTCGGTGCCGGGCGCCGGTGTATCCAAATTCCAAATGCCGAGAACGCCCAGCCACCAGACATTGTCTCTCCCACGATAGCGACGCGGAGGTCGGTCATGGGGGCCAATGGAGAAGAAGACTTCGCGCCCAGCATCGTGCAACTCGGCCGCGATCTGCGATCCGGAGGAACCTCCGCCGATGACCAGAACGGCGCCCTCAGGCAAAGCCTCGGGATTGCGATAGGCGGTGGAGTGCATCTGCAGAACGTCAGAGGTTTCGGGGATGATTGGCGGAATCGCCGGTTTCTGAAACGGCCCCGTGGCACAGACGAGGTGGCGCGCTTCTATGGGACCTTGCGAGGTTTCGACTAAAAAGCCGGCGCGGTTTTCATGCGGGCGCGCACGCGTCACCGTAACGCCTGTGCGCACGGGCGCGTCGATCATTTTGGCATAGTCTTCAAAATACTGGGCCACGCATTCCTTGCGCGGAAACGCGTCGCGGTCGCCGGAAAACTCGAGGCCAGGGAAGCGATCATGCCATGCCGGACCATTTGCAACGAGTGAATCCCACCGTTCGGATCGCCAACGTTCGGCAATGCGGCCCCGCTCTAAAAGGACGTGTTCAATGCCTTGGGTACGGAGATGCTCGCTTGTGGCAATGCCCGCCTGACCTGCGCCAATCACCACCGTGTCGAAGTTTTCCATCGCGTCACCTTTTTTGCCGAGCTGGGTATCTGTTGGCCCGGCTGCTTCTTTTGCTTGTGCAACCCTAATTTTGTATCATCTTATGTCGATTAGATTTTACCTAATCACCGGTAAGATAGACTTTTGGTTTGTTTCCGGCAAAAGCCGTCTCAGTATGTGAATGCGGTGGCCGCCCGCGACTCAGGCAAAGAGGTTCGTTCATGCCCAAAGACCACGTTGATCCTATCGCAGCACTGCGCGCGAATACCTCGGTCCCATTTGAACGTGCGCGGGCCATGCCGACCGAGGTCTATACCGAGCAGAGCTTTGTCGATGCAGAGCTTGAGCACATCTTCCGCAAAGACTGGTACTGTGTGGGCCGGGCCGACGCCTTGTCGTCTGTCGGGGACTATGTCGCTTGCGAACTGGCCGGGCAGCCAATCGTTGTGTTGCGTGACAGAGACGGCGACCTGCGCGCGATGAGCAATGTGTGCCTGCACCGCATGTCGACACTTTTGCATGGGCGCGGGAATGCCAAGACAATCGTCTGCCCCTATCACGCCTGGACCTACAACCTCGACGGCAAGCTACGCGGTGCGCCCGCGATGAAGCAGAACGAGGGGTTTTGCAAAGAAATCTACGCGTTGCCTCAGGTCCGCTGCGAAGAATGGCTAGGCTGGGTCTTTGTCTGCCTTGATCCAAATGCGGCCCCCGTCGCCGAGCAACTGTCCGAAGTGGCGACAATGATCGAAGGCTATGACATGGCCAACTATTCCGAGGCGTTCTACGAAGAACACGTCTGGGACACCAACTGGAAGGTGTTGGCCGAGAATTTTATGGAAAGCTACCATTTGCCAGTGTGTCACGCGGGCACGATTGGTGGATTGTCGCGGCTGGAGGACATGATTTGCCCACCCGGCAGCCCGGCCTTCAACTACCACACAATTCTGAAGGATGAATCCTTGCGCATCGCCATGGCGCATCCCAGCAATGACCGGCTGAAAGGCGATGAACGCCGCACGACCTTTCTTCTGGCGCTTTATCCAAGCCTGATGATCACGCTGACGCCAGGGTATTTCTGGTATTTGTCCTTGCATCCCAAAGGGCCGGGTCAGGTGCATATCCGCTTTGGCGGTGGCATGTCGAATGACTTTGCGGATGACCCGGATGCACAAGACAATTTCACCGCGCTCAAGGCGCTACTGGATGACGTGAATGTTGAAGATCGTGGCTGTACCGAAAAAGTGTTTCGGGGCCTGTGCTCAGACGCAGCAACGCCCGGACATCTCAGCCATCTGGAACGCCCGAACTATGATTTTGCGCAATATCTGATGTCAAAGATCGACGCAGGAGGCGCGTCCTAAATATGGCCCACACCCGCATCCGCCCTTTCAATACCGGCGATACCTACCCTGAACAGTCGCTCGACAATGACCTGTGCCAAGCCGTTGTCACACGCGGCGGGAGTACTGTCTGGATGCGCGGGCAGTGCCCGCAGAACCTGGACGATGCCAAGAACATCGACAGCCACGACCCGGCAGAGCAGACCCACAAGGTGATGCAGAACATCAAGCAACTGATCGAAGAAGCAGGCGGCGAAATGGAGCATCTCGTCAAAGTGGTCGTCTATATCACCGATGTTCGCCACCGTGAGGCTGTGTATCGGACCATGGGCGAATACATTAAAGGCGTGCATCCTGTCTCGACCGGTCTGGTGGTGCAAGCTCTGGCACGGCCCGAATGGCTGGTGGAGATTGACGCCACCGCCGTGATCCCGGACTAGCCCCGTGACTTTCTCTCTTGTGGCCCGCTGCGCGCAGACCGGCATGTTTGGCATGGCGATCTCGTCTTCTTCTCCGGCAGTTGCAGCCCGTTGCGCCTATGCGCGTGCAGGCGTTGGTGCGGTGGCAAGCCAGAATGTCACCGATCCGAGCCTTGGCCCAAAGACGCTCGATCTGATGGAACAGGGCGCCTCGGCTGAGGTGGCGGTGCGCCAAATCACTGGTGAGGCCACGCACATCGCGTACAGGCAGCTTCTGGCAATTGACCGGAACGGAACCACAGCCATCCACTCCGGCCAAAACGTGCTGGGCAACTGGAACGAGGCGCAGGGCAGGGATGTTGCATCGGGGGGCAATCTTTTGGCGCATGATTGTGTGCCCGCCGCCATTGTGTCTGCATTCGAAGATGCGACGGGTCACTTGGGTGGCCGGCTGATTGCGGCACTCCGCGCTGGGCTTGCTGCCGGTGGCGAGGCCGGGCCCGTGCATTCCGCGGGTCTGATGCTGGTCGACGAAGTCAGCTGGCCCGTGGCCGACCTGCGCTGCGATTGGACCGAGGATTGCCCCATTGAAGCGGTTGCAACCGCCTGGGACGTCTACAAACCACAACTGGACGATTACGTGCGCCGCGCACTCGATCCCTCCGCCGCGCCCTCCTATGGCGTGCCAGGGGACGCGTAAGACATAACAACAAGGGAGGCCGGGATGACCCATTTGCGAACGAAACTTCAAGACTTGGCCGCCTTGCCCGCGGATCGCCCGATGGGTATGCCCGGCGCATTCTACACCTCGCAGGAGCAATTCGACCACGAGGCGCAGACTGTGCTGCGCAGCGGTTGGCACTGCTTGGGTCGGGTTGATGAAATCCCTGAACCAGGTGATTTCTTCACTGTCCAGCTTCTGAATGAACCCTTGCTGGTCGTGCGTGGCGATGAGGGTGAAATCCGCGCCCTTGCAAATGTGTGTCGGCATCGCGGAATGCCACTGGCAGAAGGAAGCGGCAATACAAAGCGGTTTGTATGCTCATATCACGCATGGGCCTACGGGCGCGACGGTGCCTTGCTGCGTGCCCCACGGATGGAGAATGCGGGCTTTGATCCCAAATCCTGCAGGCTGCCGGAACACCAGGTGCAGCTTTGGAACGGGTTCATTTACGTGAACCTTACGCCAGACGCCCCGCCGTTTGAGCACCCCGAGCTTGATGCCATGCTGGCACCTTATGAGACAGAGGATTTCCGCCTTGTGCATGTGGCTGAAGAGAACTGGCAGACCAACTGGAAATGCCTGGTTGAGAACTTCATGGAAGGCTACCACCTGAGCGTAGTCCATCCTCAAACCCTGCACGGCTACACCCCATCAGGGCTGTCGCGCAAGCTGGTCAGTGGGGACGGCTACACCTCCTATGCTGCTAATTATCCGGACAATATAACGCCTCGCGGAGACGGCGCGGCGGGCCTGAGCGAGGCAGAACGAAAACGGTCGTCCCTCTTTGCCAAGTTTCCCACGCAAGTGGCCAGCCAAGCCGCCAGCCTGCTCGTATCGTTGTCCATTTTCCCGATCGACGCGAACCTGATCCGCGTCAAATGGACGATGTCCGTCTATCGCGATAACCTCGATCACGACACGACCCAGGGGCGAATCGCGCTCTGGGAAGAGGTCAACCGCGAGGATCGCGAAAAGCTTGAGCGCATGCAGGTCGCGCTGCATTCAGCCCACGCGATCGAGGGGCCGCTGGCAGGGGATGACTATGAAGGCACGATCCGCGATTTCCAGACCTGGCTGGCCCAACAGGATAGTGCCCCTGATCTGGCCTGAGAGTTTGCGAGCCCTGAAGACCTCTGCCAACGTCTCTAAAATAGGAGCGTCTGCGTGCCGCGTCTGACCCTCCGGCAGTTGGAGTACCTCGTTGCGGTTGGCGAAACAGGCAGTATAGCGCGGGCCGCAGACCGGTTGAACGTCTCGTCGCCGTCGATCTCATCGGCCATCACCCAGCTAGAAGAAGAGTTGGCGATTTCGCTGTTCGTGCGGCAACACGCGCAGGGTCTGTCACTGACACAAGGTGGGCAGAGGGTGCTTGAAAAAGCCCGCCAGGTCCTGAACGACGCAAGAGAGATCGCAAACATTGCCGCCGATATTTCAGGTACGGCGCGCGGCCCTCTTGCGGTGGGCTGCCTGCTGACCTTTGCGCAACTTGTCTTACCGCGGTTGCGGCGCGGGTTTGAAACCGGATTTCCCGATGTCAGGATCGCCCAGAAAGAACTGAACCAGGCAGAGATATTCAACGCGTTGCAACGGTCCGAGATCGACATTGCGCTGACCTATGACATGGATATTCCAACCGACTTGAATTTCATCGGGCTGGTGCGCCTGAACCCATTTGCATTGCTACATGCCGGGCACGAATTGGCGACACGGACATCCGTATCGATTGATGATCTGGCGGATCTGCCAATGATCCTTCTCGATTTGCCGATCAGTACCGACTACTTCCTGTCGCTGTTTACCGCATCCTCGCGCCAGCCTCGCATTGTAGAGCTGACGCGAGACATGGCTGTGATGCGTTCGATGGTTGGGAACGCCTTTGGCTATTCCATCGCCAATGTGCGCCCGCAAAGCAATACATCACCGGACGGCAACCCGCTTGTTTGTGTGCCGATCACCGGGCCGGTTCGGTCCTTGAGAATGGGCCTTTTGACCACCCACGGTGCGGAAAAGTCGCGTACGGTGTCTGCGTTCATAGACTATGCGCAGGCTCAGGCCCGTGCGGGCGCCTTTCGCGCCATCGGAGGAGAAGCGCTTTCATGAGTGTCTCGCTAGAGGTTCTGGAGCGTCTGGTCGCCTTTGAAACCGTCAGCGCCCGGTCCAATCTCACCATGATCGCCTATATCGAAGACTTTCTGCGAAATCGCGGCTTTCGGGTGCAGCGCATCGCGGATCCTGACGAACCCAAGGCAGGGCTTTTTGCAGAAATCGGGCCATCTGTTGAAGGTGGGCTGTTGCTCTCTGCGCATTCTGACGTGGTGCCGGTTGAGGGGCAGGATTGGAGCGTAAGCCCCTTCAAACTCACCCGACAGGGCGACCGGTTGTTCGGGCGTGGAACGACCGATATGAAAGGCTTTCTGGCTGAGATGTTGGCCCTCGCCGATGTCGTGCAGGGTCGGGAACTGAAAACGCCCTTAAAGCTCTTGGTGTCATACGACGAAGAGATCGGCTGCGTCGGGATTTCACGCATGAAAAAGCGACTACCGTCGCTGTTGGGGCGTCCCAAACTGGCCATTGTGGGCGAGCCGACCGAGATGCAGGTCGCCATTGGTCACAAAGGCAAGCGTGCCTACCGCGCCGACATTAGAGGAGAGGCCGGACATTCCGCACTGGCCCCGCAATTTGTAAACGCACTCCACGCTGCTGTCGATTTCGTCGGAGAATTGCGCCAGATGCAACAGAAGGTCCAACAAACCGGGATCCGCAACGACGCCTACGATGTTCCCTATACGACCTTCCATGTTGGCCAGCTGTCCGGCGGCACAGCGCTTAACCTTGTGCCCGACAAAGCCACGCTTGTGTTTGAGTTCCGGCATCTGGCGGAAGATGACCCCGAAAAGATCGAAGCCCAGCTTCAGCAGGCAGCAGACGCGGTTTTGGCCAAGTTTCCACCGGCTGCCCAAATCTCGCTCCGGTTGTTGGCGGGATACCCCGGGCTGTCAGTCGCCAGCTCTGAACCGGCGGTCTCACTTGTCAAGTCCTCTGGTGGCGGCGGCACAACCCACGTTGCATTCGGAACTGAGGCTGGTGTTCTGTCAGACCTCGGCATCGCGACAGTGGTGTGCGGCCCGGGGTCTATGGCGGAACAAGGCCACAAGCCTGATGAGTTTGTTTCCCAGGAACAGTTGGTTGCTTGTTCCCTCATGCTCGGAAAAGTCGCGAATGAGGTGTTGTTTGGCCTCTAGGGCAGATGTGTTTTTTGTGAGGTCAGTTGCGAAGCTTCCGACAATTGACGCCCACGCTTGATGCGTATGAATGCCGTCTGCTCCAGAAATGGGCGATCCCGGATTGACGTACTGTAATCGTCTTAAAGCCTGGTCCATTCTTATGGATCGGACGCATGTCCCTTATTGACGCCGGGCCGCGTCGGAGAGTGTCACGGAGTAAGATGCGCCATGAGCTCGTTTCCGAACGACTTTGACGCAGCGTTGGCGAGATAGTTTGACCATTCAATTGTTTCGAATCGATTGAGAAGTGGTATGCTGCATTGCAGAAATCGAGGCGCCACGATGTTCCACCTGAATAGGTCAAAAGCTGTCGTCATCGGAGTAGCGAGCGATCGGTCGATCGCGTGGGGTTATGCACGCGCGGTGCAATTTCAAAGCGAAGATATCGACCGGCCCTCTGAAAACCCGCGTAGTCACCGGGGTAGCCAATTTTTGTGCACTGCAGCAAAGCGTGCACCCAGGCATTGCTTCGCGACCATTGAAGATGTCGACCCGTGCAGCGTTTCTTGCAAGCCGCGAGGCGTTCAATTTGACCGGGGGCACACTCCCCATTGGCGGTGAAAACAACATCGTCTGAGGAAGGATAGATCAATGGCTCGGAATTCAAGCGCGAATGAAAAAGCATCGAACCTTGCAACGGATGAAAACGTAACGGCCGTGAACAGCAAATTGTTTGACGCGATTTCCAACGTGCTCGATCAATCTGGTGTTCAGTATGAAATTCTGTCTCGTGCCGCCACCATTCAGGCACAAAAAATAACTGAACACCATTCGGATCGGGTTCTGAACCTGACAAGCGATCTGCGAGATCTTGCGGTGCAATTCACGCAGACGAAATCTGTTGGCTCGGCTTGGGCGGACTACGTCAAGGATGCTGGTCAGCGCGTCGCCTTGACGATGGACGCCTTGCGTGAGCGTGGTGATGTTTTCATCGAACATGAAGCGGCCGGTTGCCCGCCAGTGCTTGCCTATGACTACGAAGTGATCGTTGATGGGGCGGAGCTCGACCGGCCTTGCAACTATCAGCTATTGCGCATTGTCCCCCCGCAAGGGATCGACGTAGACGATCACAAACGCCCCTACATCATCATTGACCCGCGTGCCGGTCATGGGGGTGGTATTGGTGGTTTCAAGTCCGACAGCCAGGTCGGCGTGGCGCTGGCCAAGGGCCATCCGGTCTATTTTGTGAGCTTCGGCCGTGATCCGGTTAAAGGTCAGACATTAGCCGACGTCATGCATGCCGAGGCTGGATTTGTTCGAACAGTCAGCGCGCGTCACCCCAAAAGCCCGCAACCAGTTGTGACAGGAAACTGCCAGGGCGGTTGGGCGACATTGCTGATGGCGGCCTGCAACCCCGATCTGACCGGGCCTTTGGTGCTTAATGGAGCGCCGGTTGCACCTTGGTCGGGTGAGGTTGGTGAAAACCCCATGCGCTACAATGGTGGTATGCTTGGCGGCACCTGGCAGCCGATGTACTGGTCAGATTTGGGGGATGGTAAGTTCGACGGCGCCAATCTGGTGATGAATTTCGAGCAGCTAAACCCCAGCCGAAACTACTTTGGAAAATACTTCGATCTGTATCGCGATCCCGAAGGTGGTCGGCAACGTTTCATCGATTTTGAGCGCTGGTGGGGTGGGTTCTTCATTCTGAACGAGGCCGAAATTCGATGGATTGTAGAACAGCTGTTCGTTGGAAACCGGCTGGTCAAGAATACCGCGCAACTGGAACCCGGAGTTCCCGTTGATCTCAAGGCGATCAAAGCGCCGATTTTTGTCTTTGCAAGCCATGGCGACAATATTACACCGCCTCAACAGGCGTTGAACTGGATTGCCGAAACGTATGCTGACGAAGAAGAGATACGGGTACGCGGCCAGCGCATCATCTACATGCTTCATGAAGAAGTGGGGCATCTGGGCATCTTTGTTTCCTCCAAAGTCGCGCGCAAAGAGCACGCAGGCTTGGCCTCTACACTTGAGACGGTCGAGGCAATGGCGCCCGGTCTCTATGAAATGGTCATTGATAGCATCGAAGGGGACGGGGTCGATAAATCCTTCGAAGTTCGTTTCGTTGAGCGTACGCTTTCCGATGTCGCGGCATTGGATGACGGCCGGCAGGATGAGACCAGCTTTGCCGCTGTGGCGCAAATGTCTGAAGTGCAAGCAGGGGCTTATGAAACCTTCGGGCGCCCAGCGGTGCAAGCCCTGTCTTCACCGGTGATGGCCCGGGCTTTGCGCGATGTACATCCATTGCGTGCACAGCGCGCTGCGATGTCTTCGAGCACAGTTTTGGGGAAAGGAATCGAAACTCTGGCGCAGAATGCCAGAGCGCAGCGCGCTCCCGCCGATGCTGAAAATCCATTTCTGAAATGGGAAAAACTCACCGGTGAATGGATTGAGCAGTCGATGGATTTTGGCCGTGATCTGCGCGACGCCTGGTATGAGGCGTCGTTCTACGCAATTTGGGGCGGGCCGTTTGCGTCTTGGTTCGGGCAAAGGAATGCAGAGCGCCGGACCCTGCCGGACCCGGCGACTTTGCGCGATCTGCCCGAGGTTAGTGCTGTGCTTGCTCATATGCGGCAAGGGGGACTGCCCGAGGCGGTCATTCGTATGCTGGTTCTATTGGCTGACAGTCACAAAGGCTTTCGTGCCAAGATTTTGCACCGTTGGGCGCACATCTTTCACCACGAAGCGCCGTTCAAGTCCCTTTCGGTCACCGACCGTCAACGTATTCTGCATGAGCAATCTCTGATCGCCACTTTCGATCCGAAGGGCGCGGTCGACACGTTGCCTTATCTATTGCCGGACAAAGCGCGGCGCACTGAAGCCGTCGATCTCGTCAAACATATCATAGGTGAAGTCCGAACACCCTCTAAAGAACTGGAAGAGATGGCCAATCTGCTTGTGCGGGTTTTGGAATACAGTGGGGATGCTGGAACTGAGGCAAAGCCAGCGTCAGAGTTGTCGCCAGCTCGACCCAGAAAGCGAAGAGTAAAGACAAAATCCAGTCTGAATTAAAACGATTTCATTGCTTTAGGCTGGAAACGTCTATTAACTTGGCGGCAACCAGATTTGCCAGATCAATATAAATCCCTCCGGCGCTGATGCTTTGGTGGGCAGCACGAAGGTGGAAAGAATTTAAACTCTTAAACATGCGACTTAGGGTAGGCGATGTCTCAGAGTCTTTTGAAGTATACACGTGTATTGGAAATTGTCGGAGACACGATCAAGGTTCGTGTGCCGGTTGACGATGGTGGCGCGCCGTCTGTTCGGTTCAATGATCTTGCGGTGATCGAAACGGTCGATGGGCATAAAACGCTGGCCCAGGCGATCTTTATCGACCGGGATGTGGTGACGCTGCAAGTGTTCTCGGGCACCAAGGGCATCTCGACCGAGGCGACGGCGACCTTCCTGGGTCATCCGATGCAGACGCCGTATTCCGCCAATATTCTGGGCCGCGTTTTTGACGGAGCGGGAGAGCCGATTGACGGCGGCCCTGACCTGTCTGCCGAGCCTCGGATCGACATTGGCGGGCCAACCGTGAACCCGGCCGAGCGGGCCGTGCCCAACAAGATGATCCGCACTGACGTGCCAATGATCGACGTGTTCAATACGCTGGTCGAAAGCCAGAAGATCCCGATCTTTTCGGTCTCGGGCGAGCCGTTCAATGCCTTCCTCAGCCGCATCGGCATTCAAGCAGACGCGGATATCGTGGTCTTCGGTGGCTTGGGGCTGATCTTCGATGACTATCACACGTTCCGCACCTCGTTCGAGGATGCAGGGGTGTTCTCGCGCACCGTGATGTTCGTCAATCAGGCCATGGACCCTCTGGTGGAACGCCTTCTGGTGCCAGACATGGTGCTAGCCGTGGCCGAGAAATTCGCGGTGGAAGAGGGTAAGCGCGTTCTCGTTTTGCTTACCGACATGACTGCCTATGCCGACGCGATGAAAGAGGTGGGCATCAGTCAGGAGCGCGTCCCTTCACAGCGTGGCTATATGGGCGATCTCTATTCGCAACTGGCGCGACGGTATGAGAAAGCCTGTGATTATGCCAAAGGGGGCTCGGTAACCGTCCTGACCGTAACCACGATGCCCGGCAACGATGTGACCCACCCTGTGCCGGATAACACGGGCTACATCACGGAGGGGCAGTTCTACCTGCATTCGGGTGTGATTGACCCATTCGGCAGCCTCTCGCGCCTGAAGCAGAACGTCATAGGCAAAACCACACGAGAGGATCACGGGCAGATCATGAACACGATGATCCGCTTCTATTCGGAAAGCCGGGACGCCGCGCAGAAACAGGCGATGGCCTTTGATCTGTCGGACTACGATCATCAACTGCTGAAATTCGGCGCGCTGTTCCGAAAACGGTTCATGGATATCAATGTCTCAATCCCGTTGGAGGACGCGTTGGATCTGGGCTGGAAAACGCTGGCCGAATGTTTTGAACCCGAACAATTGCTGATGAAGCAAGCTCTGATCGACAAGTATTTCCCAAAGGATGGTGATGGCGCGGTTGCAGCTGAATAAGTCGTCGCTCGCCCGCGAGCAGACACAGCTGAAAAGCTATGAGCGGTTCCTGCCGTCGCTGGACCTGAAGCGCCAGCAGTTGATGGCCGAACGCGCCAAAGCACGCGAGGACGTAAAGCGTCTGGAAGACGAAGTGAGCGATCTGGCGCAACAGGTCGGCGCAAAGCTCCCCATGCTGGCGCAGAAAGGCATTGATCTTGATGGTTTGGTCCAACTGACAGACTACAAGGTCAAAGAGGTGAATGTCGTGGGCGTCAAGATGCCCGCCCTTGACCGGATTGAGGTTTCGGTGCGGCCGTACTCACGGCTGGCCAAGCCCCATTGGGTCGACTCCGCCGCGCAATTGCTACACGACATGATCGAGGCGCGCCTGCGGGTCAAAGTGGCAGAAGAGCGGGTTAAAATATTCGACAAGGCCGTCGCCACGATCACGCAGCGGGTCAATCTGTTCGAAAAGGTTCTGATCCCGCGCGCCAGGGCCAATATCAAGAAGATCCGCATCTATCTGAGTGATGAGCAGATGCAGGCCGTCGTGCGCTCGAAGATCTCCAAGCGCAAACATGCGCAGGAGGCCGTGTCATGAGTGTTGCACGGCTCAAAAAGCTGTCTTTGGTTGGACGGGCGGCGCAGAAGATCGAAACGCTTGAGGCGCTGCAGGCGCTTGGTTGTATGCATGTGCTGCCCTTGGCCCCTCCGCCAGCTGAGCCGGAAAAGGTCAACGAACGGGGCGCGCATGAAGCATACAAGGCACTGCGTTTTCTAACTGATGTCCCCGAGCCTCGCAGGCAAATACAACGCGATCCTGAGTTCCAGATGGATCAGTTCGTCAAAGACGTGCTGGACCTGATGCAGCGTACGCGAGACATGTCAGACCGAAGGGATTTTCTGGCCCATCGGATTGCTCAGGTACAGCCTTGGGGGGATTTGGATTTCCCGCCCGACGATGTGCTAGCGGGCAACCGGTTGTGGTTCTACCAACTGCCCCTAAAGCACCGGGATACGTTGGAGAATCTGGCGCTTCCTTGGGCCATACTCGAACAGGATCACCGCTACATCTATGCCGTCCTGATTGCGCCGGACGAACCGGCAGACGATATCCTGCCGGTCCCGCGCACGCATACCGGCTCTTTGCCGATTCACGAGTTGGAGGCACAGCTGGAAGAGGCAGAGATCGCGATCGAAGCGCTTGAGGCGGAACGGGTTGCGCAGACCCGCTACCTGACGCTGATGCGGCGCAACCTGTCCGTAGCGGAAAGTGCGGCAGAGCTAGCCCACGCCACCCAGAAGGTCCGCGACGAAGAGGCGATGTTTGCCCTGCAGGGCTGGGTGCCAGAAGATCGGATTGATGCGGTTCTGGAGATGGCGGGGGCGAAAGATGCCGCCGTTTTGATCGAAGACCCGGGCGCCGATGACACCCCGCCCACATTGCTGGAGCAGCCGGAACAGCGCAGCGCTGCTGTGGACTTGGCGCTGTTTTACCAAGTGCCGGGCTACAAGGACTGGGACCCGAGCGTGATCGTCGCTGCCTCTTTCGCGTTCTTCTTTGCGATGATCGTGGCAGATGCAGGATATGGGGCCGTCATTCTGCTGGGCCTGTTGTTGTTCTGGAAGCGTTTGGGCGGGACAGTCAGCCAACAATCCTGGAGGCGCTACGGTGTGATCGTCTCGGTGGCGACCATCCTCTATGGCGTTTTGGTCGGGAGCTATTTTGGGGTCGCGCCGCCTGATGGGTCCTTTCTGGCAAAGGCCAAATTGCTGGACCTGAATAACTTCGGCGCGATGATGATGATCTCGATTGTTGTCGGTGTCTTGCATCTTGTGCTGGCCAACGCTCTGGCCGCGCGTGCGGCATGGGGGCAGCGCAAGGCGGTTGCCAATCTGGGTTGGATCGCGGCGCTGATCGGCGGGTTCGTCCTGTGGCTCAGCTACATGAAAGGCCAATCAGCAATGCCGGGCGCGGTGATATTGGGCGCGGGTCTTCTCGCGATCCTGTTGTTTACCAGCGAGAGGCAGATCAAAAAACCAATCGACTGGCTCTGGCGACTTATTGACGGTGTGCAGGGTCTTGCCGGGGCCATGGGCGCATTCGGAGATGTCCTCAGTTATATGCGCCTATTTGCGCTTGGGTTGGCCTCGGCCTCGCTTGCGATCACTTTCAACGATCTGGCCGTCTCGGTGATCCACGCGCTGAAAGGGCCGGGCATTTTGTTCGGCCTGCTAATCCTGATCATTGGCCACATACTGAACTTCGCCCTCGCCATGATGAGCGGCGTCGTCCACGGGTTACGTCTCAATTACATCGAATTCTTTAAATGGGGTCTGCCGGACGAAGGCATCGTCTTTCGTCCGTTCGCCTGCAAGGAGGTTCAGGAATGAATGAGCTTGTTCTGACATTGGGTTGGCTGGGCATCTACGCCCCCATGGCGCTGGGCGCGGCGGCCAGTGCGATTGGCTGTTCGATTGCGGGCATGGCCAGTATTGGTGCGATGACCGAGACCGAGGGCGGCTATGGCCGCTTCGTCGGCGTCTCGGCCTTTCCGTCAACGATGGTGATCTACGGGATCGTCATCATGTTCACGCTCAACCGCGATGTAACGCCGGAAAACGCAGGTGGGTTGTTCGGGATCGGCATCCTGTCGGGCATCGCATTGATGTATTGCGGTATCTGGCAGGGTCGCGCCTGTGCCGCCGCGATCAATGCGACGAAAGAGAAGCCCGAAATATTCGGCCTCTCCTTGGCTCCGGCCGCTATTATCGAAGGCTTTGGCGTTTTCGCATTCGTCTTCGCTCTTGTGATCAGCGCGGGGATCAGTTGATGGCACAGGATGGCATGATCTCGCACGGCGTTGACGCGCTGATCGACAAACTGCGCAATGATGGGGTGGCCGCCGGGCAGGCGGATGCCGAGAAACTGAGGGCGGATGCCAAGGCCGACGCGGCAAAGATTTTGGCGGACGCCAAGCGTGAAGCGGATGCGTACCAGAAAAAGGCCCGCAGCGACTCCGACAGCTATCGCGCGGCAGGCGAAGAGGCGCTGAACACCGCCATGCGGGACGCGGTTCTGACCATGAAGGCGGGCCTGACGGATCGGTTTCGAGAGGACGTGGCGCGCCTCGTCACCAAGGAAATGGCAGACCCGGACCTGCTGAAACAGATGATCCTGGAGGTTGTTGGGCGCGCGGGTGAGGGCGCCAATCTCGAGGGCAAGGTTCAGGTCATTCTGCCCGCAAAGGTCGCCACGCAGGAGGATATCAAGCAAAACGCCGATGACATCCAGTCCGGTAAGTTGACGAAATACGTACTTGGCCTGACTGCTGAGATGCTGCGCGAACAGGTGGAATTGCATGCTGCGGACGATGCGCAGGACGGTATCCGAGTGCGGGCGGAAGATCAGGGCGTGGTTCTGGATTTGACCGACAAGGCCGTGGCCTCGCTGCTGATGCAGCATCTACAGCCCCGTTTCCGCGCCGTGCTGGAAGGGGTGATCCGGTAACATGTCGGACCCCGACGCCTATATCGCTTTGATCAGCAGCCTGCCGGGCTCGGAACGGCTGTTCGTCGCCAAGCAGCCGCCCTTGTCGCGTCTGCGCCTTGAGCGGCGTTTGACGGCGCTGACATCCCAAGACGCGCGCGTTTTGAAGGCGTTGGAGCATGCTCTGAACTGGAGCGGCTATGACATGGACGTGACGGATGCTCAGGCCATTAAGCGATGCAAAGAAGCACTGGAGGATACGCCGCAACCTACTCTGCGGAAGATCCTTGTGGAACGCATGGATCTGCGCGCCGTCGTTGCCGCGCTTCGGCTGCGTAAGCAAGGCGGTGGCGCCCCATCAGGGGTATTCGGAATGGGCCGTTGGAGCCGGCACATCCCCGAAAATTGGGGCGATCCGCATTTCCGTCTTGAAGGGGCGATGCCGTGGATCAAGGACGCGAAACAGCTGTTGGATGCCGAAGACCCTTTGGGACTGGAGCGCTTGCTCTTGTCCGTCAGTCACAAGCAACTGAAACGACACGCATCTCGTCATTATTTCGATTTCGAAGCGGTGGCGATTTATGTGCTGAAATGGAACATTTTCGACCGCTGGGCGCAAAGCAACGCGCAGGACGCGGCCAAGAGGTTTGAGCATCTGGCGCAACAGGCCATGGCCGATGTCGCCGATATCGATTTTGAGGGAGCATACGCATGACCGCCCCAACCCCCGCCACGCAGACCGCCACCGCCCGCGTCGTTTCGGTGCAGGAGGGGCTGGTGCAGATCCAAGCCAACGCCGACGCCTCGGGCCAACCCGGACAGCTGGTCAAGAACGAGGTGGTTTTCATCCTGCCCACGCGCCCCGGCCCAGGCGGCAGGCAAGAGCGGTTGAAGGCCGAAGTGTTGCGCGTACGCGGTGATACAGCGGATGTTCAAGTCTATGAGAGCACCGACGGTGTCGCGGTCGGCGATCCGGTAGAACAATCGGGCCAGTTGCTGTCGGTCGAACTTGGGCCGGGCTTGCTGGGGCAGGTGTTTGATGGCCTGCAATCGCCGCTGCCCAAGGTGGCCAGCGAGTTTGGAACATTCCTGCCGCGCGGGGCTGACGTTGCCCCGCTCGACGATCAGGCAAAATGGTCATTCACGCCGTCGGTCAAGGTCGGGGATACGGTCACAACGGGCGACAGCATCGGAACGGTGCCCGAAGGCCACTTCAGCCACAAGATCATGCTGCCCTTCAATTGGACAGGCGACTACAAGGTCGTTTGGGTCCAGAAGGGTGCAGCCACGATCCACGACATTGTTGTCCGGCTGGAGGATGAGCAGGGCGGTGAACACACACTCACCCTGTCGCAGAAATGGCCAGTACGGCGTCCCTTGCCGGAGAGCATCCTCAAACGCGCCCTGTCCGAACGCCTCTATCCGACCGAGCCAGTTCTGACCTCGCAGCGCCTGATTGATACGTTCTTCCCAATCGCCCGCGGCGGAACGGCCTGCATTCCCGGCCCGTTTGGAGCGGGCAAGACGGTGTTGCAAAACCTAATCGCGCGGAACGCCAAGGTAGATATCGTCATCGTCGTGGCCTGTGGCGAACGCGCCGGTGAGGTGGTCGAGACGATCCACGAATTCCCCAAGATGACCGACCCGACAACTGGCGGCAGCCTGATGGATCGTACGATCATCATCTGTAACACCTCCTCAATGCCAGTTGCCGCGCGCGAGGCCTCGATATTCACCGGCATCACGCTGGGTGAGTACTACCGACAAATGGGCTACGACGTTCTGCTGATCGCCGACAGTACCAGCCGCTGGGCCCAAGCTATGCGTGAAACGTCTGGAAAGCTTGAAGAAATTCCGGGCGAGGAGGGGTTTCCGGCCTATTTGGAAAGCTCGATCAAGGGTTTGTACGAACGCGCGGGCGCGTTGAAAACCAATGATGAGGATCTGGGCAGCTTGACCCTGATCGGGACTGTGTCACCTGCTGGAGGCAACTTTGATGAACCGGTCACGCAGTCCACTCTGTCTACTGTGAAATGCTTCCTCGGGCTGTCCTCAGAACGGGCCTATAAGCGGTTCTATCCGGCTGTTGATCCGATGCTCAGCTGGTCGCGCTACACGGATCAGCTTTCCGACTGGTACGACAAGAACGCGGAGCCCGGTTGGACAGGTAAGGTCCGAGATCTGCTGGCCCTGATCGAAAAAGGTGAGCAAGTCGATCAAATGATGCAGGTCACCGGCGAAGAGGGAGTCACCATCGAGGATTTTGTAACCCAACAAAAAGCGCTGTTTGTGGACATGGTGTACCTTCAGCAGGATGCCTTTGATCAGGTGGACGCAACTGTTCCCTTGGAGCGGCAAAAGATGACCTTCAAACTGGTCTACGACGTGACCCAGTCGAGGGCCGATTTCGCGGACAAAGCCGAAGCGCGGCAGGTGTTCACGCAACTTACTGGATTGATGAAAAACTTCCACTACGCAGCCGAGAACACGCCGGAATTCAAATCAATCTGGCAACAGATCACCGATCTCTGTCATGAAAAATTCGGCATCTGACAAGTGGCTGGCTATTGAGGACAGAACGCAGACTTGTGAGGATAATGCATGTGAGGTTTCTGGTCGCGCGAGTCAGCGTTCCCAGAGCTGTTGCAAACTTTTGACAGCCCAAAGTGTCTTGGTTAACCGGAGCATGACTTTTGATGTCATCGCGTTGAAAACCCATCCATGATTCCGTCAAAAGCACTCAATATTCGAAGGATGCTATGCGCGAGGACCGCATCGTATGTGCGTTTTGTTTTCATTGACATCGACCAATTTACAGGCAGATGGATCGATAAACCTCGGCAAGGTGCGCAATTGGATTTTGACTTGTTTGACAGATCTACTGCTCTGGCGAACAATTAGCATTTGACGAAGCCGAGCCAAGCACAACGACCATGAGCCAGAATTTCTCCCGGCGACTAACGGATCTTCTGATCCGGATCTACCCGGACCATGACCACGCAGAATTATCCGAGCAGATTGTTCAAGCGTTCTGGCCGTCCGGCCACCACCAAAGAAAGCAGGGGCGAAAGCCCGGCAATGGTCTGTGGTCGGAGCGGGACAGTGTTCTGATCACTTACGGCAATTCAATCGAAGATCAGGTTCATAAACCGCTGGATCTGTTGCACGATTTTCTTGTGCGTCATCTGCAAGGCGTCGTGAACGGCGTGCATATCCTGCCTTTCTTTCCTTTCACATCCGACGATGGATTTGCGGTTTCGGATTACTACAGCGTCAGCGCGCAATTGGGGGATTGGCCGGACATCACACGCATCGCGGATGATTTCCACCTGATGTCGGATCTTGTGCTCAACCACGTGTCCAGTCAGGGGCTATGGTTCAACAACTACCTGCAGGGAAAGCCGCCGCATGACAGGTTCTTCTTCGAGGCCACGCCCGAAGATGATCTACAGCCGGTGGTACGGCCCAGAACCACCCCGCTTTTGCGTCAGGTTGAAACGAGCCGTGGCGACCGTCACGTCTGGTGTACTTTTAGCCATGATCAGATTGATCTGGATTTCCGAAATCCAGAGGTGCTGATCGAAATGCTTCGGATCATTCGACTGCATATCGACAAGGGCGTGCGCATCCTGCGGCTGGACGCCGTGGCCTTTATCTGGAAAGAGGTGGGCACGACCTCGATCCACCTTCCACAGACGCATGCCATCGTGCAACTGCTTCGGCTTCTTTGCGACTTCACGACAGAGACGGTCGTCCTGCTGACCGAAACCAATGTTCCGCGCACCGAAAATTTAAGCTATTTTGGCAATCGTAACGAGGCCCATGCGGTTTATAATTTTCCTCTCCCTCCGTTGATCCTGCACGCCATGCAGTCTGGCACGGCCCGGTACTTGCGCGATTGGCAGGCGGCCATGCCACCGGCGCAATTGGGGTGTGCCTATCTGAATTTCACCGCAAGCCATGATGGTATCGGGATGCGGCCCGCAGAAGGGCTGCTGCCACCCGAAGAAAAAACGCGGATGATCGACACCGTGCGAAGGCTGGGCGGACTGGTGTCCATGCGCGCCTTACCGGATGGTCGCGAAGAACCTTATGAATTGAACTGCGCTTTCTTCGAGGCCATGCGCGCGACCTTTGAGGGCGAAGACCATTTTCACCTGGCCCGCTTCATCTGTTCGCAGACCATCGTGATGTCCCTTGAGGGCATTCCCGCGTTCTACATCCATTCCCTCCTGGCTACCCCCAATGACCATGAGGCGGTTGAACGTCGCGGGATGAACAGGGCGATCAACAGGCATCGCTGGCACTATCCGGATTTGTTGTCAAAACTAGCCGACCCTGGATCGGATCAATCCCGAGTGTTGTCGGAAATGTCTCGCCGGTTGCGCATTCGCGCGCAGCAGTCGGCGTTCCACCCGAATGCGACGCAGTTCACCCTGCGGCTCGACGAAAGGGTTTTCGGCATCTGGCGGCAGAGCCTGGATCGAAGCCAATCCATTTTCGCCCTTCACAACGTGTCTTCGGATCACGTTCAGATCAACCCGACAGAGGTGAACCTGATTGCCGAAGAAACGTGGATGGACGCCCTGACCGGCGAGGTCTTTGGTGCCAATATGTCCGAATTCTCACTGGCGCCTTACCAGTGTCGCTGGATCACGAACGCCCCTGCGGTGTGAACTCATCCAGATCCAGCGCGACCGCTTCGCTCAGGTGGTGCAGGAACTCGGCATCTGCGGCATGGACCCGGTTCCATGTCGGGATGAACGGCGTTTCATGGGGGTTCTCCAAAAAGACCCGCCCGGCGCGGATGATGTTTTCGGCAAAGAGCTCGATCGACTTTTCCTCGGTGTGGCGGTCAAGTGCCAAGCTGTTCATCTTTGCGTCGGTATAGTAACCCTCGAGCAAATCCAGAGCCGAGCGATAATAGGTCGCCTTGAGGGTCCGGAATGTGTTTGTGGTGAATACGGTACCATCTGCGGCCAGTTTACGGAAAATGGCCTTACAGATGTCGGTCGACATTCGGCTTAGCCCGGTGTTGGCATCCTCGGGCGACAGCTTCTGATGCTTGTGATCGTAATTGTCGGCAATCTCGACCTGGCAGACGGATTTGGGCGCGAGGTTCCTCCAGGCTTCGGAAAGAACGCCGATTTCCAGCCCCCAGTCTGACGGGATACGTAGATCGGGCAGGGTCGGGGTTCGAATGGCAAACTCGCCTGACAGCGGATACCGGAAACTGCGCAGGTAATCGATGTAGTCTCGATCTCCGATCACCTTCTTCAGCGCGATCAGCAAAGGGCTGACCAGCAGCCGCGTGACACGGCCGTTCAGGTTGCCATCGCCGATGCGCGGATAAAAGCCTTTGGCCATTTGGAACGGGAAGGTTGGGTTGACCACGGGGTAGACCAGCCGATCCAGCATATCCCGTTTGTAGGTCACGATATCGCAGTCGTGGATCGCCATGACCGAGCTGTCGGCGCAGGCCAGCAGATAGCCGATACAGGACCAGACGTTTTTGCCCTTGCCGGGTTCCTGTGGTGCAAGGCCAAGGTCGCGCAGCCGTTCTTCCAGCTGCAACATCCGGGGGCTGCTGTTCCAGATCACAACATGCTTTTGGGGCAAACGGTCGAAAAACGCTCTGGCGCGTTGGTATTGTTCTGCGTCGGCCTGATCTAGCCCGATGATAATGCGATGCAGGTAGCTGACCTTGGACAATTCGTCGATAATCCCCGTAAGGGCCGGACCTTCCAGTTCTGAGTAGAGACAGGGCAGGATCAGCGTCACCTTGCGCGTTTCGGCAAAGACCGAGATTTCGTGCACCAGATGCTCGGCCGGACGGCTTCGCAGGTTGTGAAGCGTGGTGATGTTTCCGTTCTGATGGAAGTCTGCCATTTGGGCTGCCTGTCTTGGTTAACTGTCTTTTTGATTGGGTGTGGTGAGGGTCAGAATGGCCTCGGCCCAGCCTTCGGGGCCTTCGCATGTGGTTCTGAATATCCGCCGCTCGGCTTCGGGTGCCTGGACCGGAATGGATGCACCATGCCGGTTTGCGACAACGACACCGGTGTCGGCGGCAAGGATCATTTCCAGATCGTTCGGTGCATCGCCAAGCGCGATGGTTCTTTCCGGTTTCAGCTGGCGGATTACGTCGGACATGGCATCCGCTTTGGTCTTTCCGAACGACAAAGTGAGAAATCGACCGCCTTGGCGGGCATGCAGGCCGTACCGCGCGGCTTCGGAAAGAAACCTGTCAAGATCTTCTGTCGCGCCCTCCCACACTCCCGGTTCGCTGAAATGCCGATCCTGGGCTCTCTCTGCCTCGACGAGGTCAAGGCCGGTCCTGTCGCTCACCTCCTGCACGCTCATATCTGCGAAGCCGCGAAAGCCGGGTGGGAGGTGTTGCAGGATATTCAGAATGTTCAGATATTCAGATGGCCCGCCGGTTTCTGGGTGGCCCGGTGCCAGAATGCCAGCACCATTTTCAACTATCGACGGCATGTTCGAAAAGCCTATGGCTTGGCGCAAGCCAATAATCTCGGCAGCGGTTTTACTGCTGGCTAGCACGAGCCCCGCGCCAATGTCCCGAAGCCGCTTTAGCGCGGGTTGTGCGGCGTCCCAGCTATAGTCTTGATGGTTCAGCAGAGTACCGTCGAGATCGGAGAAAACCAGAAGTGGCAGGCGTTGGAGCATGGCTTCTGACTAACATCCGAGATTGCGCGGCTACATCTCAAATCAGAAGAAGATGCGGATTTAGTGTTTAAAAAATCAGCAGACAAGCATGATAGCTGAAAAAATAGGCAAACTAGGCCGGCACTACCTAACTTAGCCCGCTCCCATGTGCACTGGACGCGCGGGAAAGGAAAACGGATAAAGCTAGGAAAGTGTATCCGGGCATCGAACTTTGTGCCCGTTCCGGATCACCTGCACGACAGCGCGAGCGAAGGAAGCCAACCATGCCCAGCAATGTAGAACCGAGCATCCGCCAGCTGAAAGCGCTTGAGGCGGTTGCCCGCACCGGCAGTTTCACGGCTGCGGCAGAAGAGTTGGGCGTCTCTCAACCAACGGTTTCCAACCTGATCGTCGCCTTGGAGCGGCAAACCGAGTGTCGCTTTTTGCGGCGGGGCAACAAAGGTATTGAAACCACCGAAATGTTCGAAACACTGCGTCCACAGATCAAGGCTCTGCTGGCGTTGAAGTCCGAGGTCGATCTGGCGATTGGCGCTCGGAAAGACCTGAAGTCGGGCAGTTTTTGGGTGGGCTATTCGACCTATCAGATCGCCATGCCACCTATTGCCCGATTTATCCAGACCCATCCGGGTGTCACCCTGAATGCGCGTGCTATGGCCAGTCTCGACCTTCTGCCCTTGCTGCGTACCGGTGATCTGGATGTCGCCTTTGTCACCGCGCGCGAACCGCTGGAGATGATGCATTGCCAAAAGGTCGCCTCGTTCCGGATCGGCATTGTCGCCCAAAGCGAGGGCGCGTTGCGGGGCGTTGAGACCCTCATCTGGTCCGAAGTCGCGAAACTGAGACTGATACAGCGTGAGCCGAATGCCGGTACGCGTCAGATCTTCGAACGCGCAGCCTCAGAAGCTGGTATCGTGCCGGATACCATTCTGGGCCTCGGCTCCTGGGGGTCGATTACCTCTCTGGTCAGGGCTGGCGTGGGCGAGGGGGTAGGCTTCGAATCGGAATTGGTGGCTTCCGACAAGGATCTGAAATTCATCCCGATTAACGATCAAAAACTAAGCGCTCATCAGTTTTTGGTTTCGATGCCTGCGATGGCTGCGTCGGCCACCGTCCGGCAATTCTATGAAATTACTCAAGAAACTTTGGCGAGTGTTGACGAATAGGAGTGACATAGTTTAAAGCTATAAATACTCACTCATTATTAAACTGTTACAATAGCCCCTTAACCGGGTCGTCGAACAAACCTGGAGGTTGTCATGACGATCCGTCATATCCTGATGTCCACTGCCGCGACGATGATTGCGGTTCCCGCGCTGGCAAATTGCCCGGTCGCCACCGTCGCTGATCCAATGGGGCTGGAGCCGGCGTTCCCGCAGCAGCTGGAACTGGCCGAGCTGCAATCGACCGCATCCTGCACCCTGGAATTCTCGGAAAACCCCGCGATTGCCGAACTGAACGGTAAAATCCTTGGCAACGCCGACCTGGCCGCTGTCGCAGACCGCCTGCCAGCCGAGCCTCTGGTGGTGATGCCCTATGAGAGCATTGGCCAATATGGCGGTGCGATCACCGGCATCTCGAAGGCGACCGAGTCGGGCACGTCGGACCTTCTATCCGTGCGCCACGTGAACTTTGTGCGCTATGCGGATGACTTGCAGACGGTTGTGCCCAACGTTGCCAAGGCGTGGGACTGGAACGAAGACAAAACCGTTCTGACGATCACGCTGCGTGAAGGCCACAAATGGTCTGACGGCGAACCTTTCACCGCCGAAGACGTTGCCTTCTGGTACAATGATCTACTGCTGAACACCGACATTCTGGAAAAAACCCCGGATCGCTGGCTGTTTGCAGGCGAGCCGATCAATGTTGAGGCGGTCGACGACGTGACCGTCCGCATGACCTTCCCGGTGCCGACTCCGGGCATTCTGAACCGCTTTGCCGTCGACTATGGCCAGCCGTTCCAGCCCAAGCATTTCCTGGGCCAGTTCATGCCCAAATACAACGAAAACGCCGATGCGCTGGCGCAGGAATACGGTTTCGCCAACGGCGCCGAAGCGGTTGATTTCTACTACGGCGGCTCGGATTGGAAAGACGTTCCCTCACCGCTGCTGAAAGACGCCGACAAAGCCGCTGCGATTGGCCGTGCGGTTGTGCCGACGCTGGAAAGCCACATCGTTGTCGAAGAGACCTCAGAAGGCCGCAAACTGGTGGCGAACCCCTATTTCCACCAGGTCGACACTGCGGGCAACCAGCTGCCCTATATCAACGAAATCGTTGAGAGCTATGTCAGCGACAAGGAAGTTCAGAACCTTAAGGTCATGAACGGAGAGGTTGTCTGGAAACAGCAGGCGATCTTCCTGGAAGACTTCCCGCTACTGAAAGAGAACGAAGGCAAAGGCGGCTACACGATCCAGTTCGCACCGACCCTGGGTGAAAACGTGTTCTTCTCGTTCAACCGCACCCATAACGACGAGGTGCTGCGCGAAATCTTCAACGATGTACGCTTCAACCGTGCCATGTCGTTGGCGATGAACCGTGATGAAATCAACGAGATCGTCTACCTGGGTCAGGGTACTCCGATGCAAGGTGTTCCGGCCGAGCCCAAGACCGTGTCGTTCATCTCGGATGACGTGCTGAACAAGGACATCGCCTATGACGTCGAAGGCGCCAAGGCCCTTCTGGCTGAAATGGGCCTGGGCGACAGTGACGGTGACGGCACGTTGGAGCGTCCGGACGGCAAGCCTTTGGTCATTCGCCTGGTCTATTCCTCGCAGGGTGTGCCGGTGAAAATGATGGAGCTGGTGCGGGATTACTGGACCGCCGTGGGCGTGCGCGTTGACCTGAAAGAGGTTACCTCGGACGAATACCGCGCATCGGGCAACAACAACGATCTGGACCTGACGACCTGGAAGTATGACGGCAACGCCGGCCCGACCATCTCGCAGGATACCACCGTTTTCGTGCCGCCCTTTGGTGACTTCTTCAACCCGGGCACCGGTGCCAAATGGGCCACATGGAAACAGACCGATGGTGCTGAAGGTGTTGAACCCCCAGCCGATATCCAGAAGCTGTGGGAGCTGAGCGAGCGGTTCATTCAGGCTGAGTTCGGCTCGGACACCAGCAACGAAATCGGTGCGGAAATCGTCAAGATCCACACTGACAACATGCTGAAGATCGGCACCGTCGGTGACATCGTTGCCCCCTTCCTGTGGCGCAACGACCTGCAGAACGTCAAACCCATCAAGTCGAAAACCTACGACTTCTACTGGACCTACCCCTACCGCCCCTCGCAGTGGTGGCTGGAACAGTAACCCCCATACGGGTTTGACATTTTCCTCCGGGGCGTTTGCAGCAGACGCCCCGGAGTTTGCAGTCCAAGCTGCAATCTCGGGACAGACGCATGCTCAGATTCACCGCCGAACGATTAGTAGGAATGGCCATCACGATGCTTCTGGTGTCGATGATGGTGTTCCTGATCATGGAAATCCCGCCCGGAGACTACGCCGACCGCTACGCGTTCCGAAAATACTCGGGCACTGGTGTCAACGTAACCGAGGCCGATGTGCAAGCCATCCGTCAGGAGCTGGGTTTGGACAAGCCGATTTTGCTTCGGTATTTCGACTGGATTGGTGGCATCGTCCTGCACTGGGATTTCGGGCAGGCATTTGCCTTTGAAACCTCGGTCACCAAGGTGATCGGTGACAAAGTCTGGCTGACCGCGGGCATCCTGTTCGCGACCCTGATCCTGACCTATCTGATCTCAATCCCCGTTGGAATTTATGCGGCCGTCCGGCGCGGTTCGGCCATTGACTATGGTCTGACGATTTTCTCGTATCTGGGCCTCGCGCTGCCGAACTTCCTGCTGGCGCTGGTCATGCTGTATTTCGCCAACCGCTGGTTCGGGGCGGATATCGGCGGCTTGTTCTCGGCCCAGTATCAGGATGCCCCGTGGAGCATGGCCAAGGTTTGGGACATGCTAAAACACCTGTGGTTGCCCGCGGTGGTTCTGGCCTGGTCGGCGGTGGCCTATCAAATCCAGACCGTGCGCGCGACCATGTCGGATGAGTTGAACAAGCTATCCGTCACCGCAGCCCGCGCGCGCGGTGTGCCCGAGCGGAGGCTGCTGATCAAATACCCGGCCCGGCTGGCGATCAACCCGGTCGTCTCGACCATCGGGTTTGACGTAAACCGGATCTTTTCCGAGCTGCCAATCGTGGCCGTGGTTCTGGGCCTGACCGAGCTGGGCGAGCTGCTGCTGAAAGCGTATCTCGACCTCGACATGAACGTGGCGGGTGCGATCCTGCTGATGCTGACCTTTGCCATCGTGTTCATGAATTTCCTTTCTGATCTGCTGTTGGCGTGGCTCGACCCGCGCATCAAGCTGGGGGCGTGACATGACCGATATGACAGATCCCGAAATGACCCCGGCTCAGCGTCGGGCTGCGGAAAAAGAACGTCAGCAGCTGCTGAAATACTATTCGGCCTCGCAATGGACCCTGATCTGGTGGCGCTTCAAAAAGCACCGCGCCGCGATGTATGCCTCGATCGTGCTGGGGCTGATGGCGTTGGCCGGTTTGTTTGCTGAGATCGTCGCCCCCTATGGCCCGGTCACGCGCGATACCTCCTACATCGAAGGACCGCCGCAGATCCCGCGCTTTTGCGATGACAACGGATGCTCTGTCGTGCCCTTTATCAACGGCACCAAGACCGAGCGTGATCCGGTGACCCTGCGCGCCGTCTCGGTGCCCGACCCCGACGTGCGCAACTATCTGGGGCTATTCGTCAAAGGAGAACCGGTCAAGGTTCTGGGCTTTATCCCAACCGACCGCCACCTGATCGGCTTGCAGAACCCGGAGGCCAAGATCCATTTCTGGGGTACGGATGATCTGGGGCGGGATGTGTTCTCGCGCACCATCTATGCCACGCGGACGTCTCTTTCGATTGGTGTGATCGGGGTGCTGATCTCATTTGTACTGGCGCTGATCATCGGCGGGATTGCCGGGTATTTCAGCGGCCTCATCGACAACGTTATCCAACGTGTGACCGAGGTGATCCGGGTGGTGCCCATCATCCCTCTGTACATGGGTCTGGCCGCGGCCATGCCTAAGGAGTGGTCGACCACACAGGTCTATTTTGCGATGACACTGATCCTTGGCCTCTTTGGCTGGCCGACACTGGCACGGCGCATCCGGTCTCAGCTTCTGTCGATCCGGAACGAAGACTATGTGGTTGCGGCCCGACTGGCCGGTGCGCGCCCCAAGCGCATCATCGGTCAGCACATGCTGCCAAGCTTCACCAGCTTCATCATCGTCGATCTGGTGATCTCGTTCCCCTACATGATCCTTTCGGAAACCGCGCTGTCCTTTGTTGGCCTCGGCCTGCGCCCGCCGTCGGTCTCGTGGGGCGTTCTGCTGCAACAGGCGCAATCGGTGCGCGCGATCGAGCAAACACCTTGGCTTTTCATTCCCGCCGTATTCGTGGTGGTGGCCGTTCTGGCCTTCACAGTGATCGGCGACGGGCTGCGCGATGCGGCTGACCCCTACGCGAAGGCAAAGTGATGGCAAACATCCTCGACGTCAAAAGCCTGACCCTGTCTTTCCGCACAGATGAGGGGCTGATCCAGCCGGTTCGCGATGTCTCGTTCTCGCTTGAGAAGGGCAAGACGCTGGGCATCGTAGGCGAAAGTGGCTCGGGCAAATCCGTGTCGACCAAGGCGGTGATGCAGCTGCTGCCCGGTATTGCCAGCATCGATCAGGGGTCCGAGATCAACTACGCCATGAAGGACGGCAAATCCGTCGATCTGGCCAAGGTGCGCCCCCATGACCCGCGGATGGGCGTGATCCGCGGAGGTGAGATCGGGATGATCTTTCAGGAACCGATGGCCAGCTTTTCGCCGATCTACACCATCGGCAACCAGATCATGGAGGCGATCCAGCTGCATCGCGGGCTGAACAAACGGCAGGCGCGCGAGCTGGCGATTGAGATGCTGGAAAAGGTCGGCATCACCAACCCCTCCGCCCGCGTGGATCAATTCCCGCATGAGATGTCGGGTGGCATGCGCCAGCGGGCCATGATCGCTCTGGCCCTCTCAGCCGGTCCGCAGCTGCTGATCGCGGACGAGCCGACAACCGCTCTGGACGTGACCATTCAGGCGCAGGTTCTGCAATTGATGCGTGATCTGCAGGCTGAGCTGGGCATGAGCATGATTTTCATCACCCACGATCTGGGTGTGGTGGCCCAAGTCGCGGACGATATCGCAGTGATGTATAAGGGCGAGATTGTCGAGCGCGGCACCGTGCGTGAGGTCATCAACAACCCGCAACAGGCCTATACTCAGCGCTTGCTGGACGCGGTTCCGCGGTTGGACAAGGTTGTCCCGCCCGCGCCACTGAAGAAGGCCCGCAAGCTGATTGACGTCCACAATCTGGGCGTCGCGTTCGAGGTGCGAAAGAAGAAGCTGTTCCGAACCGAGGTTGAAACGGTCCGCGCGGTTAGCGACATCACTTTCGACATCCTCAAGGGCGAAACCGTGGGCCTCGTCGGTGAAAGCGGATCGGGTAAAACCACCGTTGGTCGCGCGATGCTACGCGCCATTGATCCAAGCGAAGGCGAGGTGATCTTTCACCGCAAGAAAAAGGGCGATATCGATCTTGCCAACGCCTCCGAGGTCGAGCTGCGCGCTGTTCGCAGCAAGATCAACATGGCGTTCCATGAAGGCCCGGTTCAGTTGCACAATCTTGGTGGCAACTTGCTACGCAGCTTCCGCCCGGAAATGAGCCTCGTCTTTCAGGACCCGTATTCCTCGCTGAACCCGCGCATGACGGTGCGAGATATCATCGCCGAACCGCTGGTGGCCTCGGGTCTGATGACAGACCGGGACCATATCGACGAACGGGTGCGCGAGATCGCGGCGCGTTGCAAGATCGACCTGGAGCATCTGCGTCGTTTCCCGCATGCGTTCTCCGGCGGCCAGCGGCAGCGGATCTGTATCGCGCGCGCTTTGGTGTCCAAGCCCAAATTTGTTGTCTGCGACGAGTGCGTTTCGGCGCTGGATGTGTCGATACAGGCTGAGATCGTTACGCTTTTGAAGGACGTGCAGGCCGAACTTGGTGTCAGCTTTCTGTTCATCGCGCATGACCTGGCGGTGGTTGCGCAGATCTCGCATCGGGTAGCTGTAATGTATCGGGGGCGGTTCATGGAATATGGCCCGACCGACAAGATCTTTTTCAACCCGCAGCACACTTACACCAAGGCGTTGCTGTCCGCCGTACCGCATCCCGACCCTGACGCCGAATTCAAGCCGATCCGCTTTGAGGGCGACATGATCCATCCCGTTGCCTCGAATGGTCCGAACGGGGTGTCGCTGCGCATCCCGGATCAGCCTTCGGACGAGCCGACCCAGCTGGTGGAAGTGGATGAGGGGCATTTCGTGGCCTGTCATCTGGATCAGCACGTGACCGCTGAAAGGACCAAGACGCTGGAACCCGCTTAACCGGTCGAAATGCCCTTGCGGGGGTAACTGGAAAACTGTAGCCACGCCATAGCTCGAAACTATGTTATAGCACTCTTCATATAGAAGCTGAATGACATGATTGATCAGAACCAAAAACTGCCCTCGCCGCATTTCGGCGAACCGTATCTGTTGACTCCGGGTCCATTGACCACGTCTCTGCCGGTGAAAGAAGCGATGCTGCGCGACTGGGGCAGCTGGGACGCCGATTTCCGCGCCATGACGGCTGAGTTGCGTAGCCGCCTGTTGGATATTTTGGGGCAGGACAAAGCCCGCTATGACTGTGTGCCTCTGCAGGGCAGCGGCTCTTACGTGGTCGAAGCGATGCTGGGCAGCTTTGTGCCCAAGGACGGCAAGGTGCTGGTGTTGTGCAACGGCGCCTATGGCAAACGAGCGGTACAGACTCTGGGCTATCTTGGCCGCGACTGTGCAGTGATCGATATGGGGGACTATCTGCCCGCGCGCGGGGATCAGGTGGCAGAGGCGCTGCAGGCCGACCCTACGATCACGCATGTGCTGTCCATCCATTGCGAGACCAGCTCGGGCATCCTCAACCCGCTGCAAGAGATCTCGGACGCGACGCAAGCGGCGGGACGCAAGCTTCTCGTCGATTCCATGTCGGCCTTCGGCGCTGTCCCGCTCGAGCCGCATGTGATCCCGTTCCAGGCCATGGTCAGCTCGGCCAACAAATGCATCGAGGGCGTGCCGGGCTTTGGGTTCGTGATCGCCGAAACAGACGCGATCAAGGCGGCGGTAGGCAACAGCCATTCGCTCAGCCTGGATGTTCACGCCCAATGGGCAGCGATGGAGAAAACAGGCCAGTGGCGTTTTACCCCGCCGACACATGTGGTCGCGTCCTTCATCGAAGCGCTGCGCGCGCATGAAGCCGAGGGCGGCGTCTCCGCGCGGGGCGCGCGGTATCTTGAGAACCGCAAGACGCTGGTCAAAGGGATGCGTGAACTGGGCTTTGTCACGTTGCTGGACGATGAGTGGCTGTCGCCGATCATCACCACCTTCTTCTGCCCCGATCATCCGAGTTTTGCATTTCCGGATTTCTATAACCGCATGAAAGCGCGCGGATTTATCCTGTATCCCGGCAAACTGACGGCGGCGGAAAGCTTCCGGATTGGCCATATCGGACAGGTCGATGCGCATGTGATGCAAGCGGTCGTTGACACCGCAGCCGAAGTGCTGCGTGACATGGGGGTCGACAGTGCCAGCCCCTCGGACGAAACACTCAAACAGAAACAGGTTGAACCTGCCTGACGAAAGGAAAGACAATGAGCAAATTCAAAGCCGCCGTGTTTGATTGGGCGGGGACAATGGTCGATTTCGGATCATTCGCGCCGATGGGTGTGTTTGTGAAGGCCTTCGCCAAGTTCGATATTGAAGCCACGATCGAACAGGCCCGCGCACCGATGGGCGCGCCTAAATGGGATCATATCCGTTCCATGATGGACATGCCCGAAATCGCCGCGCAGTGGGAGGCAAAATACGGCAACGCGCCCACCGATCAGGATGTCGACAAAGTCTATGAGATATTTGTGCCGATGAACGAAAAAGTCGCTGCCGACTACGCGGATCTGGTTCCGGGTGGCAAAGCTGCGATTGATGATCTGCGGTCCATGGGCCTCAAGATCGGATCGACCACGGGCTACACCCGCTCGATCATGGAGAACGTCCTGCCGGTTGCCGCCGCTCAGGGCTATGAGCCGGACAACTTGGTCTGTTCTGACGACCTGCCCGAAGGCCGCCCCGGCCCGCTGGGCATGTATAAATGCATGGTCGATCTGGTGGCCTACCCGCCTGCGGCGATCATCAAGGTTGATGACACCGAGCCGGGCATCAAAGAGGGCGTCGCCGCGGGCTGTCTGACAGTTGGCGTGTCTTTGTCCGGCAATGCGGTGGGTAAAACACCGGAGGAACTGGCTGCTCTGTCCGCAGAAAAGGTTGACGCGCTGCGCCAGCACGCGACCAAAATCCTGAAGGACGCCGGTGCGGACTATGTGATCGACACGGTTGCCGATCTGCCGGCGCTGATCCGTGAATTGGACAGAGCAGAGGCCTGACGCCATGCTGAAGAAGGCTCCGCGCAATTTTCTGTTCATCGTCATCGATCAGTTCCGCGCGGACCTTCTGGCGGGCGCTTTGGGCCAGCATGTGCCGCTGCCCAACATTCGCGCTCTGGCCGCGCGGTCGGTGCATTTCCGCAACCATCATACGGTTGTGGTGCCCTGCGGTCCGGCCCGTGCAAGCTTGCTAACGGGCCAATACGCCATGAACCACGGATCGGTTCAGAACGGCGTTCCGCTGCGGCGCGATATTCCCAACCTTGCAACAGCGCTGCGCACCATTGGGCGAGAGCTGCTGTTGTTCGGCTATACGGACACGCAGCCTGATCCCAGAGGCTTGCACCCGAATGACCCGGCGCATCTCTCCTACACAGGGCCGATCCCGGGGATCACCGAGGTCACCGAGATGCGCGAGGAAGCGTGGGAGTGGCTCGCCCATCTCAGATCCCGTGGCTACGACGTGCCGGATGGAGGCGACCTGACTGCGCTCTACAAACCTCGGAACGACACTCTCGGAGGGCCGGCGCTCTATGACGCGCAGGACAGTGATACCGCGTACCTGACCGACCGGGTTTTGGCGCATCTTGACGTTCGCAAATCACAGCCATGGTCTGCCATGGTCACCTATATCCGGCCGCATCCTCCGTTTGTTGCCCCCGCGCCGTATAACGATTTGATCAACCCGCAGGACATCCCGCCTCCGGTTGAGGCCACTTTTGAGCATCCGTTCTTTGAAGCCTATCATTCCCGCCCAAGCGGCACGGATATGTTTTGGGGTTTTGACGGACAGCAAGACGCAATGACGCCTGAGCAGATCGCGCTGTGCCGGGCCACCTATCTGGGACTGGCCGCCGAGGTTGATCACCATATCGGTCGACTTTTTGAGTGGTTGCGAAATGTGGGTCAGTTGGACGACACGCTGATCGTGTTGACCGCCGATCACGGAGAGATGTTGGGCGATCTTGGTCTTTGGGGAAAACAGACCCCGTTTCGCGCAGCGTCCCACGTGCCCCTGATGATCGGGCATCCGGATCTTGAGCCTGAAGATATCGACGCATTGACCCAGTCGATTGACATGGCCCCAACGGTTCTGTCGGCGCTTGGGGCAGCTTCGCCCTCAGAGATGCAGGGCAGCAACCTCTTGGCGCCTGACCGACCCTACGGGCAGGAAGCCATGGTCGAGCTTGAGCTTGGATCGGAGAACGGCCACGGGCGCTTTGAAACCGCATGGCAATGCTCGCCCGATCATTGCCGCGCCCTTGCGTTTGAGAAAGACGGGTACCGGCTTGCGCATTTCGCGACGGATATCGAGCCGATGCTGTTTGATGTCGAAAACGATCCCGATTGCACCCGGAATCTCGCGCGGGAAGATCTGCCCCGACTGCATCACCTGCGGGCTGAGGTGCTGTCACACAGAATGAGAAAAGGCTCGGTCTGAGGTGACCTCAGGACCTGACCCCTGAAGCTCAATACGGTTGAAAAAGCAAAGAAATTAACTCTGAGGTGGGGAACTCCGGAGTTTTTCAGAGATGCTTGCCGCAGTCTCAACAACTGACGCAGCCAAGGTTTCAAGCTTGTTGTCGGGGAATCTGGTGATGGGCCCGGATACTGAAACGCCAGCGACGACATTCTCCAACGAATCGAAGACAGGCGCCGCGATACAGCGTAGGCCCGGAAAACGCTCTTCATCGTCGATTGCCCATCCTCTTTGCCGGGATGTCTGCAGCTCGTTTTTGAGCTGTTGTTTGTCCGTAATCGAATTGGGCGTCTGCTGAACCAGTGTCAGTGGGTCCAGTAGCTTTTCAAGTGCAGCCTCATCCATATACGCCATGATGGCTTTGCCGACACCGGATGTGTGAAAATAGGCTGCGGTTCCATTCTTGATCGAGGCGCGGATCGGGTTTTCGGATTCCACCTGAATCAGATACAGCAGCTGCCCGCCTTCCTCAATTGCAAGGTTTACGGTCTCTCCGGTTTCCTTGGACAGCTTGCGCATCGCGGCTGGTGCGACCTCCAGCAAATTCGAGGCTTCCTCAAACGTGTTGCCGATCCGATAGGCCTGCGGTCCGACGCGCCACTTACCATGTTCGGCATCGTTAACCACCATTCCTCGCTGTTGAAGCGTGGTCAGAAGCCGGTGCGCCGTCGCCGTTGGAATGCCTGTCGTTCTTGCGATGTCGACAAGCGTCGCGCCCCGGGCATCTGCAATGGCAATCAGGACACGAATCCCACGATCCAGCGCCCCGACCAGAGAACCTGCGGGCTTTTCTTCATTCGCTTTCAGGCGTGGGCGCCCGCGTCTTGCAACTGTTTTTGGTTCGTTCATTTTTGGCGCGTTTGTCATCTGGCTTGTTGTGAAAAGAGTCTAGCTTGTTCGCAAGTGCAAAAAAATGAAAATAATAAATGGATTAAAAACAATAAATTGCGCCTATTTTGACGCTCAAAATGAAAGAGTTTCCAAAATATTTTGAAAAATCGCGAATCTGGCTTATCGTAGATTCTATCCGCTGGAGGGCGGGTTTGGTGCCAATGCCGAAGGGATATCGGCGACGGCCCAGTCTAGGGAGGAAACATGACAAAATCTTTGAACCGCAGAAACTTTCTGCGCGGCTCCGCTGTTGTAGGTGCTGGTGCGCTTGCTGCTCCGGCTGTCCATGCGCAGGAAGGAACGACAATGAAGATGCAGGCAGCCTGGGGCGGCGGCATCTTTCTTGAGAACGCGCAATCCTACGTCAACCGCGTCAATGAAATGTCCGGTGGCAAACTGACGATCGAACTTCTGCCTGTGAATTCGGTCGTAAAAACCAGCCAGATGCAGGACGCGGTCCACCGCGGCGTTCTGGACGCGGCGCATTACGTTCCGGCCTACTGGTACTCGAAATCCAAGACGGCATCGCTGTTCGGAACGGGTCCGTGCTTTGGCTGGTCCAGCCAAGAGGTTCTGGGCTGGGTGAACTATGGCGGCGGTCAGGAACTGTTTGACGAGCTGATGGGCATCCTTGGCCTGAACGTTGTGTCCTTCTTCAACTCGCCCATGCCCGCACAGCCACTGGGTTGGTTCAAAGAGGAAATCACAAGCTCGGATCAGATGAACGGTCTGAAATACCGTACAGTTGGTCTTGCGGCAGATGTTCTGCTTGAGATGGGCATGTCCGTTGTGCAGCTGCCCGGGGGCGAGATCCAGCCCGCGATGAAGTCCGGCCTGATTGATGCGGCCGAGTTCAACAACCCCACATCCGACCGCGATTTTGGTATGCAGGACGTGTCCAAACACTATCATCTGGCCTCGTTCCACCAGAGCCAGGAGTTCTTCGAGGTCACGTTCAACAAGGACAAGTTCAACGCGCTTGCGCCCGAGCTTCAGGCGATCCTAAAATACGCGTCCGAGGCCGAGAACTCGAATTTCTACTGGAACAACACCAAGCGCTATGCCGACGATCTGGTGACGCTGGCCGAAGAGCAGGGCGTCAACGTGTATCGGACGCCTGACAGCGTCATGCAGGCCCAGCTTGAGGCTTGGGATGTCGTAGTCGAAAGGATTTCGAACGAAGATCCGTTCTTTGCCAAGGTCGTCGACAGCCAGAAGGCCTATGCGAAGACTGTCATGAACTACCTCAACCTCAACCAGCCGGACTACAAGCTGGCGTACAAGCACTATTTCGGCTGAGGCCTGACAACTCTTTGAAAACGGAAGGTCGCGCTGGTGCGCGGCTTTCTGAACTGCGGGCGGAACAGGCGAGGAACTGACCTTGATCAAGACAATCCACGCCATCGAAGGGCTAAGCCAATGGGTCGGCAAAGCCTTCGGTTGGTGCATCCTAATTCTGACACTTTCGGTGTCCTACGAAGTGTTCGTCCGGTACGTGCTGAACAAGCCGACCGTCTGGGCGTTCGATATGATGGTACAGATGTATGGCGCCCTGTTCCTGATGGCCGGGGCCTATGCGCTGGCGCAAGACGCGCATGTGCGCGGTGACGTGCTGTACCGCCTTTTCTCGGTCCGCTGGCAGGCGCGGGTCGATTTCGTTCTGTATATTATCTTTTTCTTCCCCGGCATGTTTGCCCTGTTCTGGTACGGCTGGGAAATCGCCAAGGACAGCTGGCGCTATGAAGAAGTTAGCTGGAACAGCCCCGCCAGAATTCAGATTTATTTCTTCAAAACTCTGATCCCCGTCGCCGGTGTTTTGCTGATGCTGCAAGGGCTTGCCGAGATGGCAAGATGCTGGCTGGCGATGCGAAATGGCGTCTGGCTCGACCGTCTGGATGACGTACGTGAGACCGAAGACATGCTGATGGAATCAACCGTCGACCGAATTCATACAACAGGCACCAAGCAAGGAGGTCGCAGCGATGACTGACCCACAAGTCGCCATCCTGATGCTCAGCCTCTTTATTGTGCTGGTGCTGTTGGGCTTTCCGATTGCGTTCACACTGCTCGCCATGGGCGTCGCGTTCGGGTACTACGCCTACTACCAGTCCGCGCCCGAGAGCATTGCGGACATCTTCAACAACAACATCTTCTACCTGCTGAACCAGAACACCTATTCGGTGATGGAGAATGACACGCTTGTTGCCATCCCCTTGTTCCTGTTCATGGGCTACGTGGTCGAAAGGGCGAATATCGTCGACCGTCTGTTCTTTTCGCTCTACATGGCAGCCCGCAACCTGCCTGGGTCTCTGGCGATCGCGGCGTTGCTGACCTGTGCGGTGTTCTCGACTGCGTCGGGGATTGTGGGCGCGGTTGTCACCCTGATGGGTTTGCTGGCCTATCCGGCAATGGCCAACGCGGGATATCAGCGTAGCTTTGCCTCGGGCGTGATCTGTGCCGGTGGCACCTTGGGCATCCTGATCCCGCCGTCGATCATGTTGATCGTCTACGCTGCCATTGCCGAGCTTTCTCCGCTGCGCCTCTATGCAGCGGCGGTCTTTCCGGGCCTCATGCTGGCGGGTCTCTACATCGTCTACGTGATGGTGCGCGTCTGGCTGAACCCGTCGCTGGCCCCCAAGCCGCAGGAGGATGATGTTCCGCCAAAACGGCAGATCTACATGGACCTGCTGATCTCGTTCGTGCCGTTGACTGTACTGATCCTGCTGGTGCTTGGCTCAATCCTCGGAGGCCTCGCAACACCGGCCGAAGCGGCGGCGATGGGTGCCTTGGGCGGGCTTGTGCTGGCAGTGCTCTACCGATCGCTCACCTGGGACAAGGTCAAGCAAAGCGTCTTCCTCACGGCCAAGGCCACCGCCATGGTGTGCTGGTTGTTCGTGGGCTCGTGGACCTTTGCGTCGATCTTTTCGTATCTCGGCGGGCATGACGTGATCGAGCATTGGGTTGTTGGTATGAACCTTCAGCCCTGGCAGTTCCTGGTGCTTGCGCAGTTGATCATCTTCCTGCTGGGCTGGCCGCTAGAATGGTCCGAGATTCTGATTATCTTTGTGCCGATCTTCCTGCCCATGCTCGAGACGTTTGGCGTCAACCCGTATTTCTTCGCGATGCTGGTGGCTCTGAACTTGCAGACCTCATTCCTGACACCGCCGATGGCCATGTCGGCCTACTATTTGAAGGGGGTCCTCAAAAACCAGATTCAGCTGATGGAGATCTTCCGCGGTCTGATGCCCTATCTGGCCATCGTGATCCTCTGCATGGTGCTGATGTATCAGTTCCCGGGCATCGCGCTGTGGCTGCCTGACTACCTGTTCGGGGTCTGGGTGCCATGACCAAACACGATCTGTCATTGTTCTCGGCGGTCCAATCCGCCGAGGGCATTCGGTACGGGCGTATCTCTTCCGAAGCGCTGGTTGAAGACTGTCTCAAACGCATCGAAGAGACCGACAGCACCATCCGCGCTTGGGCTTATCTGGATGCGGGCGTGGCGCTAGATCAGGCGCGTGAGCTGGATCGCATTCGCAAGGCTGGACGGGCGACAGGCCCCTTGCACGGCGTGCCCATCGGGCTAAAGGACATTGTCGATACAAAAGACATGCCCACGCAGCGGGGCACACCGATCTTTTCGGGCCGACAGCCGGAGGCAGATGCAAGGCTGGTCGAATGCCTGCGCGAGGCCGGTGCCGTCATCATGGGCAAGACCAAGACGACCGAGCTTGCCTTCATGCATCCGACCGACACCACCAACCCTTTTGATGCGACCAGAACTCCAGGGGGGTCGTCCAGCGGATCGGCAGCGGCCGTTGCGGCAAGACATGTGCCTCTGGCCATCGGCACCCAGACAGGGGGCTCGGTTATCCGCCCGGCCTCTTACTGCGGCGTCTATGGTTTCAAACCCACGCGTGGAATGATCTCGCGACATGGGGTTTTCAGGACGTCGGTCTCTTTGGACCACGTTGGGGGGTTCGCCAACGCGCTGGAAGATATCGCTTTGCTGACAGACGTGGTCGCCGGATATGACCAGCGCGATCCCGCCAGCTTTGCCCGGCCGCGAGCGGATATGCTGTCCGGCGCGCAGGCTGATGTTCCGGTCGAGCCTAACATTGCCTGGCTGGAATTTCCATTCAACGACCGCCTTGATGAAGATGCGCTTGAGGGGCTGAACGCCGTTATCGAGGGGCTTGTTGGAAGGGTCGAACGTTTTTCGGTATCGCCGCAACTGGCCGATTTGATCACCGTTCACAAAACGATCTATGACTTTGAAATTCGCCAGAACATGGCCGAAATCTCGAATGCGCATTGGCCGGAACTCAGCCCCGAGATGCAATCCGCAATCGCCCGCGGCGGAGATATTAGCGAGGCCCAATATGAAGACGCCTTGGCAGTCATGGCGTCCGCGCAAGGCTTTTTTGCCGAGTATTTCAATGAATTCGACGCGATCTTGGCCCCGGCAGCTACCGGTGAAGCCGTTCCGCTGAGCGCGGGGCATACCGGAGATTCCGTTTTCTGCCTCACCTGGACGCTGGCAGGTTTGCCCTGCCTCACGCTGCCTTTGTTGGTGGGGCAGAATGACCTGCCCATTGGTGTCCAGCTGATCGGCGCGGTCGAAGAGGACGACCGGCTTCTTCGGACAGCTTCATGGGTTCAAAGAACCCTCAGAACGCAAGAATTAAAGGGAGAGTAATCCTATGTCACGACTGACAAATATTCTCATGGGCCTCATCGGCACCGGCTTGATGATGGTGTTCGTTCTCGGGCTTGCCCACAGTATCTCGACCGGTTTCGCCGGGTTCTGGGGCGGGTTTCCATTCTTGTGTATTGCGGTCTTCGTAATAGCCCTGGCGCTGTACAATTTCTGGGAAGACGCGATCAAAAAGGACTGACCCCATGAGCGATAGACCCGTTCTCTGGCTACCGCGTCGGGTGTCCGATGCCACGATTGCGCGCGCGCGACAAGGCTATGACGTGATCCTGAACGAGGCCGACACGCCGGGCACGGCGGACGAGATCATCGCCATGAGCGCAAGGGTCGACGCGATGATGCCCTGTCACTCGGAACATTTCTCGGCCGAGGTCGTCTCAAAGCTCGATCCACGGCTGAAGATTGTAGCGAACCATTCAGTGGGCGTAGATCATTGTGACCTTCCGGCGTTGGCGGCGAAGGGGATTGTCGTGACAAACACGCCCGACGTGCTGTCGGACGCCACGGCCGAGCTTGCGATGTTGCTGATGCTGGGTGCCGCGCGGCATGCGGTCCGAGGGGACCGCCTGATGCGCACCGGTGCCTGGGACAGCTGGAGCCCGTCTTTCATGGTAGGCAAACAGCTCACCGGCGCTCGGCTTGGGATTGTCGGTATGGGTCGTGTGGGCCGCGCGTTCGCAGAAAAGGCGCGCGGTTTTGAAATGGAGGTTCACTACTTCAACCGCACCCGCCTGTCGCCTGAACAAGAGCAAGGCGCGACATATCACGGCAGCATCGACACGTTGTTGACGGTCGCGGATTTCCTGTCGCTGCATTGTCCCGCAACACCGGAAACCGTGAACCTGTTGGATGCTGAAAACCTGGCAAAGCTGCCTGACGGCGCGGTTCTGGTGAACTCGGCAAGGGGTGCGCTTGTTGACGAAGACGCTTTGCTGAGCGCAATCGAAAGCGGAAAGCTGGCGGCTGCCGGGCTTGATTGTTTCAAGACCGAGCCGGGTGGAAACCCAAAATTCGCCGCGCATGAAAACATCTTCATGCTGCCGCATATCGGCAGCGCCACAACCAAAACCCGAGACGCTATGGGCTTTCGAGCGTTGGACAATCTGGATGCTTTTTTTGCGGGTCAAACACCGCGAGACCTTTTGTAGTAGAGGACATAAGTAATGGCTAAACTTGCTTTTCTCGGCCTGGGCGTGATGGGCTATCCGATGGCAGGCCACTTACAGGCTGCAGGCCACGACGTGACTGTTTTCAACCGGACGGCAGCCAAAGCCGAAGCCTGGGTTGCCGAACATGGTGGCTCGATGGCCGCAACCCCGCGCGAGGCGGCCGAGGGGGCAGAATTTGTCATGACCTGTGTGGGGAATGACGATGACCTACGCAGCGTGTGCACCGGGGCAGACGGAGCTTTCTCCGGGATGTCGCAAAGCACAACGCTCGTGGATCACACGACCGTTTCAGCTAAAGTCACACGCGAGTTGTATGCGGCAGCGAAGGATCAGGGTTTGGGCTTTGTAGACGCGCCGATTTCGGGCGGTCAGGCGGGGGCCGAAAACGGTGTCCTTTCGATCATGTGCGGCGGGGATCAGTCTGTTTACGATGCAGCCGAGCCGATCATGCAGGTCTATTCGAAGATCTGTCGTCGGATTGGCGAAAGCGGTGCGGGTCAGATGACGAAGATGAGCAACCAGATTGCGATCGCCGGTCTGGTTCAGGGTTTGAGTGAAGCCCTGCACTTTGCCGAGAAAGCCGGTCTGGACGGGCGCGCGGTCGTCGAGGTTATCAGCCAAGGCGCAGCTGGAAGCTGGCAGATGGCGAACAGGTACGAGACGATGCTGGACGACCACTTTGACCACGGGTTTGCCGTAGATTGGATGCGCAAAGATCTGGGGATTTGTCTTGATACTGCAAATGAAACCGGGGCGAGCCTTCCGGTGACGGCGTTGGTCGATCAGTTTTACAAGGATGTTCAGAAACTCGGCGGCGGCCGCTGGGATACTTCGTCTTTGCTAAAGAGACTTCGGGCTCTGGATTGAACAACACGTCTGCGATTTCGATGCCTCCCAGCTGAGCGCTTTCAAAGCAAACCGAGGTAGGGCGGCGATTTGCCTGACACGCAGTTCAAGCGCCAGATGGTTCGCTAACCCAGACGCTTCTTGAACCTCAGCGTTGCTGCCAGCAATCCGAAAATGGCAAAGCCGATCATCCACAGGATCTCCGAGCGCAGATCATAGAGAGACGCATCGCGCAGAACCACGCCTCGGATCATCTCCATGAAATGCGTCGCCGGCAGCACCTGTGCTATGATCTGAACCGGTTGCGGCATGCCGTCGAACGGAAACATGAACCCCGACATCAGGATAGACGGCAGCAGGATAAATAGGGTCATCTGCATCGATTGAAGCTGGTTCTGAGCCAGAGTGGAAATCACCAGACCCAGCGAGAGGCTGGCGATGATGAAAAGCAGCGTCACCACCAGCAATGTGCCCAGACCTCCGTTTATGGGGACGTCAAACAGCAGATGCCCAAGCCCCAAAATGATCGCGACCTGGATCAGACCCAGAAAGATGTAGGGGATGATCTTGCCCAGCATCAACTCGATCGACTTGATCGGTGTGTTGATCAGCATCTCCATATTGCCGCGTTCGCGCTCCCGAACGATCGCGGCCGAGGTGAACAGGATCATCGTCATCGTGAGGATCACCCCCACAAGACCTGGCACGATATTGACTGCGGATCGCTGTTCGGGGTTGAAGTAGAGCGTCACCTCAAATGTCGGAACCTGCCGGTTGGCAGGTAGCCTCAGCAATTCGGTCAAGGGCATTGTCCGCAGGGATTTGATCGCGCTTGCCACCATCGTGTCCGAGCCATCGACGATCCAATGCGCGACGGGTCGACTGCTGGTTTGATCTGTTGAATTGGGCAAGCCTAGCCCGACAGACGGGCTGCGGGCAAGGCGTTGGCTGACGTCTGGGGGGATGATCAGTGCGGCCCGCACGCGGGATTGTGTGATCGCGCGCTCGGCCTCTTGTGGGGTTGCCAGTTGTTCGGTGACCGTCACGACCTGCGTGGCCTGAACCATCTGCGTCAACATGCGTGACAGCTCGGTTTGGGATTGATCGACAACAGCCACAGGCACGTGGCGCAGATTGGTGTTGATCGCGTATCCGAACAACAAAAGCTGGATCAGCGGGATCATGATGACCATGGCGAAGGTCATCCTGTCCCGCCGCAGCTGCAACAGCTCTTTCCTGAGGACGGCTGCGATCCGGCGGGCCGAGATCATTGGTCTTCCCCCCGCGTGGCGCTGACAAAGACGTCTTCTAGATTTGGCCTCTGGGGTGTCAGGGACAGATCGGAAAACCCCTCAAGCCGGGCGCGCAGCATGTCCACCGGCTGAGGCTCGGCTTTGTCCACCAGAACCCGCAAGCGAGAGCCGACCTGAGCGGTCGACAATATCTTTGGCGTGCCGTCCAGCTCATGTTTGACCTTGCGCAGATCCGGGCCTTCAATCTCGACAACGTCGGCTTGAAGATCATTCATAAGCTGGCGCGGTGATCCGTCCGCTTTCTTGACACCATGCTGAAGGATGGCCAGACGGTGGCAGCGTTCGGCCTCATCCATGAAGTGGGTAGAAACGATCATGGTGGCACCCTGATCGACGAGATCGAACAATTGCTCCCAGAATGTGCGGCGTGTTTCGGGATCAACAGCCGAGGTCGGCTCGTCCAGAAACAGCAGTTTGGGCCGGTGCAGGATCGTGGCGGCAAGGGCCAGCTTTTGCCGCTGCCCTCCGCTCATGCTGCCGCTGAGTTGATTTACGTTGGTCGTCAGGTCGTAGGTGTGTAGCAGCTCGTCGATCCGATCTTTCGCTGCTTTTACCGGGATACCGTAGATTTCCGCCGCGAACCTGAGGTTTTCCAGCACGGTCAGGTCGCGGTAGTAGGAGAAGATCTGGGTCATGTACCCGATCTCATTCTTCAGCGGTTCTGCCGCCTCAGGCATGGATCGACCAAGAACCGAGATGGATCCGCTGGTCGGTGTCAGTAGCCCAGTCAACATGCGCATGGTCGTGGTCTTGCCACAGCCGTTGGGGCCGAGAAACCCGTAGATCTGGCCTGTTCTGATCTCAAGATCCAGATCGTTGACGGCGGTGTTTGTTCCGAACTGCCGGGTCAGGCCGCGTGTCGACACAACGACATCCGTCATGGCATGGGAACCTGCACTGGAACCCCGGCAGGCAGGTCCGGCGACGCTGAGGGCAGATCAATTTCGGCCAGATAGACAAGCCGCGTCCGGTCATCTTGGTTCAAACCATAGTAAGGGGTGAAGGATGCGTCGTCGCTGATCCAACGGACCACGCCCTCCAGTGGATCATCCAGCCCGTCGACATTCACCTCCAGCGTATCGCCGGGTTTCAGGTTCACGCGATGCGGTTCGGGCACATAAACGCGGGCATAGGGTGTCTGCCCCGTGACCAGAACGGCCACGGGGCTGCCGGTTGTCACCCGTTCACCAAGGTTCCAGGGCAGCGAGTCCAAGACGCCGTCGCGTGTTGCGACAACGGTCAGATCCTCCAATATGGTCTGTTCCGCGTCAACCGACGCTTCGGCTGCGCGGACGTTGGCTTCGGCGACGGCGAGATCTTCGGGGCGGGTGCCGTTCTGAAGCTCTTTCAACGTTTCCTGAGCACCGACCAATTCGGCACGCGCAGAGTCCCGCAAGGCCAGATCATTTGCGACCTGCGCCTCGGTCACGACCGAGTTTTCAACCAAACGGGCATTGCGTTCATAGATTGCTTCAGCATCGGCCAATCGCGCGGTAGCCCCGGCGACCTTGGCTTGGGCAATTGCGATCTCTTCCTCGCGGGGCCCGACCTGCAGCTTCAAAAGGGTGGCTTTTGCTTTTTCCAGTTCCGCCTGAGCCAGGTTCAGCTTTGCGGTCTGCAATGTGGGATCAAGTTGAACCAGCGTATCTCCGGCCATGACGACCGAGCCTTCGGCAACTGGCAAATCGACGATGATTTCGCTGGCCGTCGCAGTCAATGCGACGCGGTCGCGTGCCAGAACACCTAGGGCCACGCTCGTATCCGAGGCAGAGCATCGGTCCAGAACCGCAGGCAGCATTGCCGCCAATATCAAGGGTATGGGGATCGACAAATTCAGCACGGGGTCCCTCCGGGTGTTAACCTCTGGTCGCGTTGGATGGTTTGTTGAACCATACAATCATGAAATCGGAATTGTATATGTTGTCTAGCCTTTCGCGAAGACCGCACCGATCATGCGATGCGTTGTGCCGGTTTCAAACCTTAAGCTTGTCCTGACACACCATTTACCTGCCATGCCTTCGGCAGTGTTGGATCAATGGGGTTCTCAAAAGCATCAAAAGTCAAAACGCGCGCTGTCATAGCGGGCGAAAAGAACATCGCAGTCATCAGACTCCTGACGAATGGGTCTGGGGAAATCCAGAATTTCAAACCCGTTCTGACCCATGAAAGAGACGAGCTCTGAGAACCTGTATCCACCCACATAACGCCGTTTTACATTCGCTTCGGCCAACACAAAGAGCGCTCTTTTTGCGCTAGATCTACCCTCAGCCCGCACAGTTGGCAAAGGATCAGACGAGGTATCGATCATGTCATGGGCCAGTCTGGTTGGTGTTCAAGAAGGGTGTTCATCAGCTTGTGGCTTATCACCTCGGGCGAGTGCATTTGCGCATGGTTCAAACAGGCCTGTCGCAGCCTCTGATACTCTGAGGTTTCAATCTGCAGCGATCGAATCATGGCCCGGACCAACCCTCGGGGCAAGCTTCGGTCATAGAGTTTTGTCTCATGCAGTTCCGGCGGCGTGATTTCTTTCATTTCACGCAAGGCAGGGCCGATGATCGGTAATCCGAAACTTAAGGCTAGTGAAACAGTGCCCGAGCTGAAAAGCTCGGAATAGGGGGCTAGAAAGAAATGCGCGTTCGAAAAGACTTGGGGGATCTCCTCATCCGGGATACGGTCGGTTCCGAGCGATATGTTCTCATTCCAGCCGAGGCGCCTCAGCAACCGTCTTTGGCTGCTGAAAGCCTTGCCATACATGTTCAGACGATCGTCATAGTCCCGCTTTGTCAGCTTGGCGGCGGCGTCCCGGATGCGCTCTGCCCCTTTTTCTCCTCGAAACATTCCGAAGAACAAAAACGCGTTTGGGCTGCGATCCGGCATGGGGCGCGCCAGCGTGATGTCTTGCGACTCATACGACCCGAGGTAGCTTGGATGGGAAATCACATGAATACGGCTCGCGTCGGCCCCGTATTCCGAGATCATGTGATCGCGGGCATGGGGGGCGTGAACGTGGATTGCGTCGGCCCGTTTGACTAGCGATTGGCGGGCTGGCGAAAACCGTCAAGGCTGATCACCTTGGCGGGCGGGCGTTAGACCAACCGACCACCGTGCGCGCGGTAGTTTTCAATCGACAGTTCCGCTTTGTGCAAAAGGTCCGTATTGTTTTGCGCATCTGCGTCACGGCCAAAGATCCGGTCATCCCAATGTAGATGGGTTACGGGGTGTTTGGCCGCATCCAAACCCAGAAGAGCACCTTTGCCGCCGCCCACAAACTCGACCCTGTCTGTCGCGCAGCGATACATCAGATCACGCTGATAGGGGTTTCCGTCGGCGGTCGGAATGTTGAGGACCTGCACCGGATTTCCGCCGTTCACAAGGACCCGCCGATTTCGTCTTGGGCGGTTTTTATTCTGGGGTTCGGCGAAATTGTCACTTGGCTCATATCTGCCCAGATCAAAGGGTCTGTTATCGACTGCATCCAACGAAATTGAATGCTCGGCGTTTGCAGGCTTGCTTGATGATTGGGGTGATAGCAACCCTTTTCTGCCAGCAACCCCGGCCTGGGCCAAGCGCGTGGTTGCCGGGGCAGGGGTCCCTGCTCAGTTATGGGCAGCCTGACCGTCGAACAGGGGTTTGCGGTTCCCAAGGTGACGCTCGACAAGCTTCGAAATTCGCTTGCCCTTTCCTGGCACCAACCTTGCCGTTAGCGGTCGAAAATCAATCGTCGCGCATTCTGGGAACAGCTCTTTGATCTCTTGCCGCGCTTCGGGCGAGATGGCCTGCATGGTCAGTGGCCCCAGAAAGAGGCTTTCCGTAGGCGTGCCGTTGGACCAGATGATCTCATGCTGATCGAACAGGATGTGGTGATACCGAACTCCACCAGACAGGTCGTCCAAAACATCGACACCGCTCAACGGCAGCAGTTTCTTCGCGGGCAGCAGGATATCCTGACAGTCGAACATCCGCTCAGCGATGGCTGAGGAAACCAAAATCCGGTGCTGAGGCGACACGATCAGATCGCGCCGCGGATAGCCAGGACCCAGCGCATCCGCCCGGATCATAATGGGCTTGAGATGCGGTTTGTCCTCCAGTTGGTTTTGGCTCAGGCCACGAGAGCCAATCCAGCAAACCGGCCGCAGCCCGTTGTCATATGTCAGGACCTGATCGCCGACCTTCAGGTCCTCGACCCGAACAAGCCCCTCTGATGTTTCGATCAGTGTTCCTGATGCAAAACAGGGTACATCCTCGAATTCACCGCTCGCATTGGTCGGGCCGGTCACGACCTGATCGATTTCGATGGTGTTGTCACCATCCTCGTTCCAAGCTGCCGCGATTGCGTCGGTGTTGACGGTCAGGCCGTTGAACAATTCCAGTGGAACAAGCGCGCCATCGTCGGACTTCACTCCGAAAAGGGCAATGGTCCCGTCCGGGTTCACCTCGAGCCGGACAACAGGATCAGTGTCCGAGTTTTGAAGCTGCCATACGGCGGGCGTATTCACCTCGTACCGGTCGCCATCTGCAAATCGCACGGTTTGACCGGAGGTTCCGCTTATCTGGAATTGCAGTTCATTGGGTGCTCCGGCAGGGCCGCCGACAAAAAGATCAACACCGTTGATCTGCACGCTGAAGCTGTTGTCGAGCAGCCTGAAGTCGATGACAAACCCCCCGCCGGGGGTTGTGTCGGTAAATGTGGTGGATGCACCGCCGATGATGCTGAAATCTGGCATTCAAGTCTCGTTTCAACCTGTAACCTGTTTTCCTTCCGTAGACGCGTAAACCCTTGCTTCTTCAAGACAGAAATTCGTTCATTTTGTGAAAAATTCGCCCTTGACGTCAGGTCCAATTGTTTTGGTTTTGCCTTAAACCGAAGTGAGAGTCCGTTAGTTGCGAGCCCTGACGCATGTGCGTTGCGAGCGCGCACCTCTCAATGGCTTGCCGCACTCAGGCGGCTTCGTCCAGAGTGCGCAAAATCCAATCTCTTACCTTTCGCGCATCATCGGACAGAGGGGTTTTCTTGGACCAGACCAGATAGAACCCTTTGCCCGTCGTCCATTGCCAATCGGATCGGGCGGCCAGAAGACCCTGATCTACAAGACGGTCGGTCAGGTGTTTCCAGCCGAAGGCAAACCCCTCACCGGCCATCGCCGCCTGCAGGACAAGCGCATAGTCATTCAGCCGCAGCCCCGTGTTCGGAACGGCCGTCCTGATCGAGAAATTGGCGAACCAATCGCTCCAACTCGGACGCTGACGAATGGGTTCTTCCAGGTGAATGAGGCGTTGAGACAGGAGATTAGGCAGGCTTCTCAGATCAACTGCGGCGGCCATGACGCGGGGCGCGGCCACGGGATAGATCGCCTCGGGCGCGATCAGGGCGCTTTCGCAATCCGCCCAGTTTCCATCCCCCAGACGCACCGCAAGGCTGATGTTTTCCGCATCGATATCCGGTTCCCGGTCACTGGATTGCAGGCGCAAGTCGATCTTCGGATGTTGGCTTTGCAGATCGGCCAGTCGCGGCATGATCCAATAGTTGTTGAAGGCCGTCGACGCGCTGAGGGTAACGTAGCCCGCCTGTTTGGTCTGACGAATGGACTCAACCGACAAGGCCAATTGCTCGAATGCCCGCGAGACATCAGCCAGCAGCCGCTCACCCGCTCCGGTCAGGACGACCTGACGGTGACCGCGGGTGAACAGGGGAGTTCCCAAGCCTTCTTCCAACCTGCGAATGGCAACGCTGACCGCGGGTTGCTGCACGTTCAGCTCCTGCGCCGCGCGAGTAAAGGACTGAAGGCGGGCGGCGGCCTCGAATACGACCAGATTGCGGGGGGATCCCAGTTGTTTCCAGAGTTCTTGCATAATTTGTGTTTATGCTAAGCATTCAAATTTTCAAGCGTCACATGTGTTTTCTTGGTGATTAATATGCACCAGAAAAATGGAGTGCTTCTAATGGCTCGGCGCGCACGTCAATCCCGTTCCCGCGGTTCCGAGGCCGGTTCGGTCCCGGCCTCCCCCTATATCCAACGAAAGTTGGCCTTCTTTGACCCTCTGAACGAGGAAGATCTGGCCCGTCTTGAGGCTCAGGTCGACTGGATTTTTAAGGACGTGGGCATCGCCTTCCGCGACGACCCCGAAGCGCTGGAGCTGTGGCGCCGCGAAGGGGCGCGGGTCGAAGGTGACATCGTGCGGGCCGACGCACAATGGATTCGCAGCCTGTGTGCCAGGGCGCCCAAAAGCTTCACTCAGGTCGCGCGCAACGCTGAGCGTTCGGTGGTCATCGGTGACGGCAATCAGGTTTTCGCGCCCGTCTACGGCGCACCATTTGTGCGTGATCTGGAAGGCGGTCGGCGCTATGGCGACATCGAGTCGTTCGAAAAGCTGGTGAAACTGACTTACCTGCATCCGAACTTGCACCATGGCGGTTTCGTGACCTGCGAACCCTGCGACGTGCCGGTCAGCAAGCGTCACCTCGACATGATGTTCGCGCATATGACCCTCAGCGATAAGCCGCATCTGGGTGCCATCACCGAGATGAGCCGCGCGCAAGACAGCGTTGACATGGCCGAGATCATCTTCGGCGCGGATTTCATGGAAGACAATTGCGTCATCATGGGCAACGTGAACACGAATTCTCCGTTGCTGGTCGACCGCGTTGTCACCGAAGCGGCGCGAGTCTATTCGACGCGCGGACAAGGCATGATCGTGGTTCCGTTCATCTTGTCCGGCGCGATGGGTCCAGTCAGCACTGCGGCCAGTGTCGCACAGGCCATGGCCGAGGCGATGATGGTCTGTGCCTACGTCCAACTGCTGCGCGCCGGCGCGCCCTTTGTTCTGGGTAACTTCTTGTCGTCCATGTCGCTGAAATCCGGCGCACCGACCTTTGGTATGCCCGAACCTGTGATCTCGAACTACGCCATTGGACAACTGGCCCGCCGCGCTGGTCTGCCGCTGCGCTGCGGAGGCTCTCTGACCGCCTCCAAGATCGAGGACGCGCAGGCCGCCTATGAATCTGCGGATTCGATGCATTCTACCATGCTGGCCGGTGCAAACTTCGTTCTGCACTCGGCCGGGTGGCTTGAAGGTGGTCTATGTACCGGGTTTGAAAAGCTGATCATGGATGCGGACCGTCTTGGCTCATACCAAAAAGTCCTCAGTCAAGGGCTGGACACCAGTGACGACGCCTTCGCCCGTGACGCCTATGGCGAGGTCGACGCAGGCGGTCACTTCCTCGGCTGCGCCCACACCATGCGCAACTACCAGACAGCATTCTACGAACCCAAGCTCAGCGACAGTGAAAACGTCGAGAGCTGGGAGGAGGGCGGCTCCAAAGACATGCGCCGCCGCGCCTATGAGCGCTGGAACCAGATGTTGAAAGAATACCAGCCCCCCGCAATGGACCAGGCCAAGAAAGACGAGCTGGCCGCTTATGTGGCCAAACGCAAAGAAGAGATCCCGGACGCCTGGTACTAAAACCGGGATCCCTTCATCTGGCCAGAAATACCTTCGGGGGTGAATTGAGCCACAGGCTCAAGAGGGGGCAGACAGCCCCCTTGCCCCATCACCACAAGAAAACGACACAGGAAATTCCCATGCCTGAGATTCAAAAAGACGAAACCACGTCTGGCAAAAAGCTGCCCTCCCACGCCAAGGTCGTTGTCATTGGCGGCGGCGTTGTCGGCTGTTCGATCCTCTTTCACTTGGCCAAGTTCGGCTGGAAAGACGTTGTCTTGCTGGAGCGTGACGAGTTGACATCCGGCTCCAGCTGGCACGCGGCGGGTCAGATTCACACGATCAGCTCGGACCCCAACATCTCGCGCCTGCAGAGCTATACCATTGATCTTTATAAAGAGATCGAGGAAACCTCGGGCCACTCGGTCGGCATGCACATCACCGGCGGTTTCTATGCGGCGTCGACCAAGGAATGGTACGACTACCTCAAGCGCGAGCGCTCGAAAGCGCGCTACATGGGCCTGCATCAGGAATTCATCAGCCCGCAGGAACTGGCCGAGCGTCACCCGCTGATCGACCCCAAACACTACCATGCCGCGCTCTGGGACGAACAGGACGGCGACGTGGACCCCTCGGGCGCAACCTACGCCTTCGCGAAATCCGCCCGTCACCACGGTGCGCAGTATTTCACCCATTGCGGCGTGACCTCGATGAGCCAGCGCCCCGATGGCAGCTGGGATCTGACCACCCCCAAAGGTGTCATCAACGCCGAGCAGGTCGTGAACTGCGGCGGCCTCTGGGCACGCGAAGTGGGCCATATGTCGGGCATCCACCTGCCCGTGCAACCGATGGAGCATCACTATCTGATCACCGACGCGATCCCCATGATCAAGGATCGCATGGAGAGCATGGGTGAAGCCGGTCGTTTGCCCGCGGGCATCGACTATGAGGCCAACATCTATTTCCGTCAGGAACGCCACGGCATGCTTCTGGGCACCTATGAGCCGAAATCGACCCCGTGGAAAGTGGATGGCACGCCATGGGATTTCGGCCATGAGCTGCTGCAACCCGATCTGGACCGGATCGCCGACCGTCTGGAAATGTCGTTCGAGCGTATCCCCGCCATCGGCAAATCCGGCATCAAGGACACGATCAACGGCCCGTTCACGTTTGGCCCCGATGGCAACCCGATGATCGGCCCGGTTCCGGGTATGAAGAACTACTGGGTCGCTGTGGGCGTCATGGCAGGCTTCTGTCAGGGCGGCGGTGTTGGCCTGACCATGGCCGAGTGGATGATCGACGGCGAGCCTTCGATCGACGTCTGGGCAATGGACGTGGCCCGCTTTGGCGAGTTCGCAACGCCGGACTGGGGCACCATCAAGTCCTCGGAAAACTATGAGCGCCGCTTCGTGATGACCTTCCCGAACGAAACGCTGCCCAAGGGCCGGATGCAGAAAACCACTGCGCTCTATGACCGTCTGGTCGAAAAAGGCGCCGTGATGGGGCAAGGTTTTGGTCTGGAAAACGCCCTGTGGTTTGCCGACAACGCCGACGACGCCCATGAAACCCCGACTTTCGAGCGGAACCGCAGCCACGACTATGTCGCGCGCGAAGTCAAAGCCGTGCAAGAGGCCGTCGGCGGTATCGAAATCGCCAACTTCGCCAAGCACGAGTTCAAGGGCGCTGGCGCGCGTGAATATCTGAACCGCACTTTGGCCGGTTACGTCCCGAAACCGGGCCGTCTGGCGCTGACCCCGATGCTGACCGAAAAAGGCCGCCTGTACGGAGACCTGACCGTGGCATGCCTGGGTGACGATCACTTCATGCTGTTCGGTTCCGGCACGATGCAGGACGCACACAGCCGTTGGTTCGAAAAGGACCTGCCTGCGGATCTGAGCTACGCCAATGTCTCGGATGACTGGCACGGGATCGCTCTGTCTGGCCCCAAATCGCGCGAGCTGCTGGCCCTTATCACCCGCGACGACGTCAGCGCCGAGGCGCTGAAGTTCCGTGATCTGCGCCAGACCTTCGTGGGCGGAGTTCCGGTGATCCTGAACCGTATCTCGTTCTCGGGCGAGCTGGGCTTTGAGATCTACTGCAAGCCGATGTACCTGCTGCGTCTGGCCGAGGCGATCGAAGAGGCCGGGGCCGATCTGGGCTATCGCTGGTACGGTGCACGCGCGCTGATGTCGCTGCGTCTTGAGAAAGGCTGGGGCGTCTGGACCACCGATTTCCGCCCTGACTTCAACGCGGTCGAATCCGGCATGGATGTCTTCATCAACTGGAAGAAGGACTTTGTCGGCAAGGATGCGACGCTGAAGTTCAAGGAAGATGGCGTTGCCCGCAAGCTGGTCACCATGACCATCGACGTGGACGGCATCGATGTCTCGAACGACGAGGCGATCCTGAAAGATGGCGAAGCGGTCGGCTATGTCTCGTCCGGCGGCTACGGCCACCGCGTCGGCAAGTCGATGGCGATGGGCTATGTCGCAATCGAGAGCGCCGCTCCGGGAACCAAGCTTCAGGTGGAAATCCTGGGTGAGTTCTACGACGCCGAAGTTCTGGGTGCACCCGCCTATGACGCCAATGGCGCCAATATGCGGACGTAAGAAAGGAAAGCCGGAATGGGTCGTCCCGAGATCAATTTTGCAGATGCAAGCACACGGGTGAATGAGCTGAACCGCTTCATTTTCCTGCTGACGCCGGGGTTCTCTGCTTTGGACCTTGGGGCCGGGATCGACTCATTGGGGGCGGCAAATGCCGCCTCCGAGCAGGCTATTTTCGAATGGAATATCGTCAGCGAAACTGGCGATGCGGTGACCTCATCCTCGGGGATGACGGTTTCTGTTGATGGCGGTTTGATCAAGACCCGCCGGGGCGATTGTATCGTCATTTGCGGGCCGATGACCGTGGATCGGTCGATCTCGAACGAGTTGAAATCCTGGTTGCGGCAGGCGCGCCGGTTTGGCGTTCAGCTTTGCGGCATCGGTGGTGGGTCCGGCATTCTGGCCATGGCTGGAGTGGCCAGCGGCCAGAGCCTGAGCGCGCATTGGAAACAGCAACCTGTGATGGTTGAGCTGTTTCCAACCGTGGAATCCAACTGCTCGGTCTTTGTGGATGAAGGCCCGATTGCGACCTGCGGCGGAGGTGTCACTACGCTCGATCTGTTTTCGTCGCTGATCGGTCAGGCCTGCGGTCAGACTGTTGCCTCCCGCGTGGCGGATCAATTGCTTTATGCGTCGGTGCGTCCAAAGGATGGCAGGCAAACGCAGACGGATCTGTTCCGCTTTGGCCGCCGTCATGAGAAACTGGCGACCGCCATCATGATCATGCGCGAAAACCTTGAAAACCCGTTGTCGCCCAGTGTCGTGGCCGAAAGCGCGGGCCTCTCGACCCGACAGCTTGAGCGCCTGTTTCAGCGCTACGTTGGCACAAGCCCAAAGAACTATATGACGCGTCTGAGGCTCGAGCGTGCGCGCACCCTGTTGCAGCAAACCGATATGCGGGTGCTGGATGTGGCCATCGCCTGCGGATTTGGCTCGGCCAGCTATTTCTCCAAATGCTTCCGCCGGTATTTCGGAACCTCTCCGCATACGCAGCAGAAGTCGGTCTGAAAGACCGAGCTTTAGTCCGAAAACCTGCTCTTACCCCGCGCTGGGCGAACCTTTGTGGTGCAGAATACGCCCAATCGTGTTCATGAGGATCTGTGCCGCCAGAATGGCGGTGCTGCCCGTGTGATCATAATCCGGGGCCACTTCGACCAGATCCAACCCCACAACATCACCGCGCTTGGTCAGACCGTCGAGCAGTTCCAGCACTTCATAATACAGAAAACCACCGTGGCTGGGTGTGCCGGTACCGGGTGCGATGGAGGGGTCGAACCCGTCGATGTCTATGGTGACATAGTACCTGGCGCCCTCCGGAATCCGGTCCAGAACGGCCTTGGTCCCCAGTTTGCGCAATTGCCGGACGGACAGGATGTCTGACCCCATACGACGGGCGTCCTCATAGCCCTCTTTTGCGGTCGACGAGACGTTGCGGATGCCGATTTGCGTCAGGCCCGAGACATAGGGTTTCTCCGCCGCGCGCCGCATTGGGTTTCCATGCCCGAACCGAACCCCGTGCCGTTCATCCACGAAATCCAGATGCGCGTCGATCTGAACAATGTGAATGGGGCCGTTCTTTTCGCAATCGGCAGCAAAGGCATCAACGCAGGGGATGTTGACCGAATGATCTCCGCCTAGAACCACGGGCAAGGCCCCGGCCTCAAGGCATTTTTCGACGCCGAGCTTTATGTTCTGGTGGCTTTTTTCAGTGCTGGTATGCACGATATCAGCGTCGCCCAGATCTACGATACGGGTGGTTTCCGCAGGCAGGTAGGTGATGTCATCCTCGTGGTCGTATGCGCCGCCATGCCCGAAGGAAAACAGGGTCGAGGCTTCGCGGATGGCCCGTGGGCCGAACCGCGCGCCGGGCCGGAACTGAGTGCCAAAATCGAACGGAGCGCCCAGGATCGCGACATCAGCGTCGATCGCATCCCAGTCGCTGACATAGGGATATTTGCCAAAGGTCGAGATCCCGACAAAGGGCAAGTTTAACCGACCGCCTTCATATCCATGTGCGCTCATTCTTCAGTCTCCAACCGCAATTCTTGCGCCATAGTGTGGGATATTTTTCCCAAGGGCCATAGGGTTGTGGAGAAGAGGGCGAAATCTATCGCCCCCCTCAGCGCATCACAAACGGGTTCGACATGGGTTGATCAGAGGTGTTCAGCCATACGGTCTTGGTGCGCGTGTAGTCCTGAATGGCCTCGATCCCGGCTTCGCGGCCATAGCCGGATTGGTTGTAGCCGCCAAACGGCGCGATAGGGGACACCGCTCGATAGGTGTTGATCCAGCAAATGCCGGCCTTCAATCGGGACGACACACGATGCGCGCGGGCGACATTTTCGGTGAATACGCCGGATCCCAATCCGAACGGGGTATCGTTGGCCAGAGCGATTGCTTCTTCTTCGGTGTCGAAGGGCAACAGGGACATGACGGGCCCGAACATCTCGACCTTCAGGGTCTCGGTCTCGGGTGATGCACACTCGATCAGAGTGGGTGCCATGAAGTTTCCGGGTCGGTCAAGCGGCGCGCCGCCAAACCGGATGCGCGCGCCCTGGTCGGTGGATTTTGCCAGAACCGCCTTGATGTTGTCGATCTGCGCGTTTGTGCAGAGCGGCCCAATATGGGTTGCAGCGTTCAATGGGTCGCCTACGGTGACGTCTTTCATCTTCTCTTCGATCTTGGCTGCCAAGGCCTCCAGAATTGGGCGATGTATCAAACCGCGAGATCCGGCGACGCAGCTTTGGCCGGAGGCTCCGAAATTGCCTGCGATCAGGCCATTGGCGGCCCCATCCAGATTGGCATCGTCAAACACCAAAATCGGGGATTTCCCACCAAGCTCAAGCGTGGTTACGGCGAAGTTTTCGGCCGAGTTGCGAACCACATGGCGCGCGGTTTCCGGGCCGCCGGTAAAGGCGATGCGATCCACGTCGGGGTGTCGGGTCAGGGGGATCGCGCAGTTTTCTGCATCGCCCGTGATAACCGAGACGACGCCGGGCGGGAAGCCCGCCTGCTCGACCAGACGCGCGAATTCCAGCATTGGCGCTGGCGCAATCTCAGAGGCCTTCAGCACCACCGAACACCCGGCGGCAAGGGCTGGACCCAGCTTGGTTGCCGTCAGGAACATCTGCGCGTTCCAAGGCACAATTGCGACGACCACACCGATTGGTTCGTTACGGGTAAAGACATGCAGGTTGGGCTTGTCGATCGGAAGCACCGCACCTTCGATCTTGTCGGCCAAACCAGCGTAGTAACGATAGTAGTCGCCGACATAGGCCGTCTGGCTTGCTGTTTCGGCCAGAAGCTTTCCGCTGTCTTTCGTCTCAATCTCGCCGAGGCGTTCGGCATTTTGTTCAATCAGCTCTGCAAGCCTGAACAACAGTTTGCCACGCGCGGTCTGCGTCAGATCCCGCCAAGCCGGGTTATTCAGGGATCGACGCGCCGCCGAGATGGCACGATCCACATCCTCGGGCGCGGCGCAGGCGAAACTGGACCATGCCTCGCCCGTAGCAGGGTTTTGCGAGGTCATGACCTGCCCGTTGGCGCCCTCGGTCCAGGTTCCTTCGATGAAAAGCTGATAGTGCGGGTTTTGTTGCATCTCGGGTCCTCACTGAAACTTTGGCATCACGTCGTCGATGAACCGGGACAGCGAAACGCGCTTGCGCTCAAAGCTCATGCCGCTGTCGATCCAGAACGAGTATTCATCATAACCAAGGTCTTCATAGTGCTTCAGGCGATCCGTGACCTGCCCAGCCGTGCCAACTGTCAGATCGCGGCCCATGTTTTCAGGGGCCATCATGGTGTTGGCGGCCATTTCCTCATCCGTCAGAGTTTGGATCAGCCCCTGATGTACGGGTCGCTTGTTCTGAAACCACGCGCCGAAATAATTGTAAAAGCGCGAAAGCTCTTGCGTGGCCTGATCCACATCGGCGGCGTCCTGCCCGACATAGGTGTGGTGAAGCAGCATGATCTTGGGGCGCGGCCCGTCATAGTTGGCACAGGCATCATTGAAGCGGCCCATCAAGCTCTCAATCTCTGCGTTGCCTTGCCAGAGAGGCGTGACCTGAATGTTGAAGCCATTCTGGACGCCGAATTCGTGGCTGTTCGGGTCGCGGGCAGCGATCCAGATCGGTGGCCCTCCGTCCTGTACGGGTTTCGGGGCGGAGGTGGTGGCGGGGAATTGGAAATACTCTCCCTCATGGGCGCAATCTCCCTCCCACAATTTGGGCAACAGGGGGGCGATTTCCCGCATGCGCTGGCCCGCGTCCCAGGCATCCATGCCAGGGATCAATCGCTCATATTCATAGGAATAGGCCCCGCGTGCGATACCCAACTCGATGCGTCCCCCGGTCATCAGGTCGGCTGCGGCGGTTTCACCGGCCAGTTTGATCGGGTGCCAGAAGGGCGCGATGACGGTGCCGGTACCAAGGCGGATGTTTTTGGTGTGATGCGCGATATCGACCAAGGACATCAATGGATTGGGCGCGATGGTGAAATCCATCCCGTGATGCTCGCCCGTCCACACCGCGCGCATACCGGCATCATCGGCCATTTTGCAGAGCTCAATGAACTCTTCATACAGTTTCTCATGAGGCTGTTCGGGGTTGAGCCGCTCCATATGAGCAAAGAGGGAAAACTCCATCATTCAGTCCTTTCCGAGAGAGTATGTATTTCGCCCCGCTGTGCATCGCCGAGATAGAGGGAAAAGTCGCGGGTCAGGCTTTCGAACGCAAAGCGGGACATCATGGTGGCGATGGCCGGGGTTGCGAATGTCAGGTTGGCAAGGTTTTCGATGGCAACCGCTTCAAGGGTGCTGTTGAGCGGCAAAGCCGGTGCCGACGCGAGCGTATAGACATGGTGGGTTGTGGCATCGTCATAGACAGAATAAACCGCACCCAACTGCGCTGTGATCCCGCGCGTCACCAAGTCTTGCTGTAGGCTTTCGCGCAGGGCTTGATGATCCGACAAGCTGATCTGCGGCGGGCGGTATCCGGATTCGGTTTTTTCCAGCAGCACCTTTCCGTCGCATTCGATGATCGCACCGCAGACAACGGATCGACCCGTGGCCTCCAATGCGCCGCGTTCAAGGCCGAGGCTGAAATACTGCCCGTTGGCGTATCCGAGGCCTCTGGTTTCGGTGTGGGAATACGCCTCAACCTCTCCGATCAGAATACAGTGATCTCCGGCCTCGATGGTCTGATGCGCCCGGCAGGAAAACGTCGCAACTGCGCCATCCAGAAGAGGAACGCCATGGGCGTCCAGCTGATGCGCGGTTTTGGCAAATCGATCGCCCTTGAACCCGGCGAAGGTGTTTGAGACATCCTCTTGCCCCTCAGCCAGAATGTTCACCGCGAAATGCGCGCAGCTCGCGAAGGCATCGTAGGAGGACAGGTTCTTGCCCGGACAAACCAGCAAAAGCGGCGGGTCCAGAGACACGGATGAGAAGGAGTTGGCAGTAAACCCCAACGGCGTACCCGAGGCATCGCGCGTCGTCACAACTGTGACGCCGGTCATGAAGCTGCCAAAGGCGCGCCGCAGGTCGCGAGGATCGAGACTGGTCATTGTTGCACCTCATTCAGAAAGGTTGAAAGGGCTGCGTTAACTTCTGCGGCATGGGTCATCGGCATCATATGAGCGGCGCCCTTGATGATTTGCGCCCGCCCGCTTGGAACAAGTTCCGCCATGGCGCGTGACATGTCCGGGGTCGAGTTGGGCTCAAGATCGCCCGTTATAAACAAGGCGCGGCAGGTGAGCGTCTTCAAATCGTCCCGGCGCGGGATCGGACTGTTGGCAAACACTGTATAGGCTTGCTTGTAGGCCGCAGGATCTGTCGCGGTCAGCCAAGTCCGGCAGGCAGCGCATTCGGGCGGATCAGTATCACCAAACCAACGCTGCAGAGTGCCCGTCGGATCACTTGGTGTTTGACCGTCAAGCGCTGCGGCTCGGGTTGTGACGGCCTGTGTGGCCTCGGCACTGCGTTCAAAAATGGCGTTCAGTGCAACGACGCCGGCGACATGTTGCGGTGCCTTGACCGCAAGATCGAGCGCGATCATTGCGCCCATGGAATGACCAACAACTACGGTTGGTCCGCCCAGTTGATCCAGAACGTTCAATGTAGCTTCGGTGTATCCCAACAACTCTGCGCTCGTGTTGCCTAGTTGGCTTTCGCCATGACCGGGCATGTCCGGTGCGGTCAGACGCGCCACGGATGCCAGCGCGTCCAATTGGGCGCCCCAGGCCTCGGCGCGCAAACCGACACCATGCAGCAACAGGACATTCGGTCCCGCGCCACTCTGGATTGCTGAGAGCCCGCCGATCTCAGACCGCGGCCGGGTTGTCCACGTCATGGCCCAAATCCTTGAGGTCCTGATAACGGTCACCAATACGGTGATGCGGCCGGCCCGAGGTTGCCGCACCAAGCACCACAACGATCTCATCGTCTCGTGGCGCATCGGGGATCGCAAATTGGATGGTCAGATAGTGCGAGCGCCGCCCGGCGTCGTTCTTGTCCATCAGCGGCACCATGATTGGAGCGTTCGCGGGCCCTCGGGTGTTGGTAAAGGCCAGATAAGACTTTGCGTCAACGGCCTGCCGGTAGTGATTGCCAAAGCGCAGAGTGTGAATGAGGCCCGAGGCATGCTCGACCTCGCCATTCAGACCAACCACGGCGGCCTTGCCATAAGCCTCAATCGTATCTCCGCTTCCGGCCAGCGCAATCATGCGCTTAGTCATCATTTCACCCAGGACGGGACCGTAGGCCTGAATCTCGGGCTTCAGGTCTTCGACATATCGGCCAGCCCATGGGTTGGTGACGACAGCGGCCACTGCAAACATTCGCCATGGGGTCTTTGCGGGGCGAAACCCCTCGACCAGTACCTCTTCGTCATAGGTTATGATTTTGCGTATTTCCGGCTGCATAAAACTTCTCCTGTCGCGCGGGCCGACGTTAGAAACGGGGCTGTTTTTTGACAAATGATAGAATTATGTGCTTTGACATTAACAAGACTAATGACTGGCTTGGCCTATGGCAAAATCACTTCCGCCCCTGACCTGGTTCCGATCCTTTGAGGCCGCCGCCCGCACGCTAAGCTTTACCGCCGCGGCCGAGGAAATCGGCCTGACGCAATCGGCGGTCAGCCAGCAGGTGAAATCGCTTGAATTGCGATTGGGCGCGCCCCTTTTCGTGCGCCATCCGCGCAGTCTGGCGTTGACGGATGCGGGGAGAAAGCTGTTGCCCGAGGTCGGCAAGGCGCTTGAGGCGCTGGCTGTTGCCGCCGGGCAGGTCGACACCAACGCTTCCGGAGACGTTCTGACAGTTGCGACCTCGGTCAGTATCGCGCAATGGGTTATCGCCCCGCATCTGCCCGCGTTTGCGCGTCAGCACCCGGACATCCGAGTGCGACTACTCAGCGCGATTTGGCCGGACGATTTCAATGCCTCACAGGCTAATGTGCAGGTGCGGTTCGGATCGAAGAAACAGGTGGGGCAGGGGGCTGTTCGCCTGATGCCGGACCGGCTTGTGCCTTTCAAATCTCCGGCCCTGTTGGGGGACATATCGGATCTGCCTCTGATCGAGGCTGTTGGGACGTCTGGCGGCTGGGGCCGGTGGTTGGAGAGTCAGGGGTTGCAAAGCCAGCCCACTGTCTTTGTGGATACTTTTGGCATGGCGCTTCAATTGGCGGCGCACGGGGGTGGCGTGGCTTTGGTGAGCGAGCTTTTGGCGAAACACGCACTTGATTCGGGCTTGGTCGAGCGCGCGCATGACGGCTCAATCGACAGCAATGAGGGGTATTTTATATCCGCGAATAGCTCGAACCCGGCGGCGGGGTTGTTTCATGACTGGCTGTTGGATCAGGTCGGTTAACGATCAGGAGAGTTGACAGATCAAGGGCGATCGGATCACGTCAGGCAAAAAGGCGGGGAGACACATGAAAATCGTTGCGAATTCACACCGGGGAGGTCCCAAACTTGCGCCCTCGGCCCCTTATCCGTCGACAGATGCGGCCCGCGTTGCGGCACTGTTGTCGATGTGCCCGGCGGCGAAAGAGACACCGTTGGTGGATGCCGCAGGCCTCGCCCCGGTTGCGCAGCTCTGGGTCAAGGATGAACGCGCGCGCATGAATCTGGGCTCGTTCAAGGCCCTCGGTGCGGCTTATGTGATTGCGCGCCATGCTGCCGAAGCCACGGATACGCCCGGCACAGACACGTTGGCGGGCTCGACCTACGTGACCGCCAGCGCTGGCAATCACGGGATGAGCGTTGCAGCGGGCGCGCGGATGTTTGGCGCGAAGGCGGTTGTCTATATCGCCGAGACGGTGCCTGAGAGTTTTGCCGCACGGCTGAAGGGTCAAGGTGCCGACGTGGTTCGCAGTGGGTCCGATTATGCAGCCAGCATGCAAGCCGCAAGCGACGCGGCTGACGAAAACGGGTGGACCTTGCTCTCGGACAGCTCATGGGACGGGTATTTTGATCTGCCGTGGACCTTGATGGAGGGGTATCTGCAAATGGCGTCTGAGGCGGTGGACCAATGCCCCGAAGTGCCGACTCACATCATGTTGCAGGCCGGTGTTGGTGGTCTGGCCGGGGCTGTTGCTGCCTACGCCCGCAAATCCTGGGGTGACGCGCCGAAAATAGTCGTGGTCGAACCTGAAGCCGCGCCCGCCCTGCAGGCCAGTATCGAGGCCGGGTCGTGCGTGTTCGCCGATGGGCCAGATAGCATTATGGGGCGTTTGGATTGCAAGGAGCCTTCGCTGATCGCGCTGAACGGACTGTCACGCGACGCCGACCTGTTCCTGACACTTTCGGACGAGGACGTATCCGAGAAATTGCCCGCCATGGCCGCGGCGGGGTTGGAGACAACAGCCTCGGGCGGCGCTGGGCTCGCAGCCGTTCTGAATGACCAGGCACGGACCGAATTGGGAATGACCGAGGCCTCGCGCGTGCTGTGCATCCTCTCCGAGACCGCGGAATGAGGGGGTTCGCGCCATCTGAGTTTGAAGCGCGTACCAAGCGCGCACAGAAGTTGATGGATGCGGCGGGCCTGTCGGCGCTTTTGCTGACAACCGAGACGGATCTACGCTATTTCACCGGGTTTCTGACCCGGTTCTGGGAAAGTCCGACCCGCCCTTGGTTCCTTGTCCTGCCCGCGACCGGCAAGCCGATCGCGGTGATCCCGTCGATCGGGGCAGCCCTCATGGCGCAGACATGGATCGATTATATCCGCACGTGGAGTGCGCCTGATCTGAAAGATGACGGTGTCTCTCTGCTATACGACGCGCTGGTCGAGGTGACGCCCTCAGTGGGGCGAATTGGGGTGCCGGATGGGCATGAGACGCACCTCCGTATGCCTTTGGCAGACCTTGAACGCTTGCGCGGCCAGCTTGGAACACGAGCGCTGACAGGCGACAGCGGCATCCTGCGCCAGTTGCGTATGGTCAAATCCGAGGCCGAGATTGCCAAAATCGAAACCGCCTGCAGCATTGCCGGTCGGGCCTTTGCCCGCGTTCCCGAGATCGCCGGGGAGAGGGTGCCATTGGATGAGGTATTCCGCCGCTTTCAGATGCTGTGTCTGGAAGAGGGCGCCGATTGGGTACCCTATCTTGCAGGCGGGGCCGAACAGGGCGGTTATGCGGATGTGATTTCACCAGCCTCTGGTGTGCCGCTGGCGCTTGGTGATGTGTTGATGTTGGACACCGGATTGGTTTGGGACGGGTATTTCTGCGACTTCGACAGAAACTGGTCAATCGGCCCGCCTCGGCCTGATGTGGCAAACGCCCATGCCCAGTTGATCGAAGCCTCGGATGCTGCGTTCGATATCGCCCGGCCGGGCGCAACCGCAGCGGATTTGTTTCATGCTATGAACACCGTTCTCACGGCGGATGCAGAGGGTACGGATGCGGGTCGTCTGGGCCATGGTTTGGGAATGTCACTGACCGAATGGCCCTCTCTGATCCCGACGGACAATACAGTTCTGGAACCGGGCATGGTTTTGACACTGGAACCGGGCATCGCTGTCGGTGACAAAATCCTGGTACACGAGGAAAACATCGTAATCACTGACGGCACCCCACGGTTTATCAGCCCGAGGATTGGGCCGGAGATGATGCAGCTATGACCCATGTCCCTTACACTCTGGACGCAGACGATCCAAACGCCTCGCCGCTTGGGCTGATCGTTTTGCAGGTCGATGAGACGCTTGAGCCTGAGTTCGGCGCATATTTCGCGGACCGTAAATACCCCCTTCACATCACGCGCATTCCCAGCGGTATTGAGGTTACGACCGAAAGCCTTGCCGAAATGGAGAAGGCGCTGCCCGCAGCTGCGCGTTTGCTTCCCAACGCGCGACCCTACAATGTTGTGGGTTATGGCTGTACCTCGGCCAGTTCGGTGATCGGGTCAGAGCGTGTCGCAGAGCTGGTCAAACAGACATGTAACACTCGCGAAGTTACGAATCCCCTGCGCGCGGCGACCGCCTGCGCCGCCGACATCGGCGTTTCGAAATTTGCTCTGCTGTCGCCTTACATTGAAGAGGTCAACATACCTCTGCGTACCGCGTTTCAGGCCAATGGCATAAGCATGGATGTGTTCGCAAGTTTCGGGGAGGCTGAAGAGGCCAAGGTGGCGCGGATCTCGACGGAATCCGTGGTCGAAGCTGCCTCTGAATTGGGAGCAGATTCAGCGGTCGAGGCGGTTTTCCTGAGTTGTACCAACCTGCGAACTCTCGCCGCGATACCGAAAATCCGGGAGCGGATCGGAAAACCTGTTTTGTCGAGTAATCAATGTCTTGCGTGGCATATGAGGCGCTTAAACGCTGTGCATTGACAGGTAAGTGTGTACTCAATTTTGGCAAAAGCACCATAACTTGTTGCCAAGTGCGTATCGCTTGGTCTTAACTGTGGATCACAGATCAATGAAATCCGAAAGCCTCGGGTAATCATTTGACGAAACAGGGGGTCTTGTGACCGGTACAACGAACGACGCCGCGTTTGTCGAATTTCAACGCGTTCAGAAGTCTTATGATGGCGAGAATCTCGTCGTTAAAGATCTCAACCTTGCAATGCCGAAGGGCGAGTTTCTGACAATGCTCGGGCCGTCAGGTTCAGGCAAGACAACTTGCCTTATGATGCTCGCCGGGTTTGAAACCGCTACCCATGGTGAAATCCTGCTGGATGGAAAGCCCATCAACAATATCCCGCCGCACAAACGTGGGATTGGCATGGTGTTTCAGAATTACGCTCTGTTCCCGCACATGACGGTGGCCGAAAACCTTTCGTTTCCTCTGGAAGTTCGCAAGCTGGGCAAGTCCGAGCGCGACGAAAAGGTCAAACGCGCTTTGGACATGGTGCAGATGGGTGCCTTTGGCGGGCGCCGTCCGGCGCAGCTTTCCGGTGGTCAGCAACAACGGATCGCTCTGGCACGGGCCCTGGTGTTCGAGCCGGAACTGGTTTTGATGGACGAGCCGCTGGGCGCGCTGGACAAGCAGCTGCGTGAGCATATGCAGTTCGAAATCACCCGACTGGCGCATGAGCTGGGCATTACCACCGTCTATGTGACCCACGACCAGACCGAGGCGCTGACCATGTCTGACAGGGTCGCGGTGTTCGACGATGGACGCATTCAGCAGCTGGCCCCGCCGGATCAACTTTATGAAGAGCCCGACAATAGCTTCGTTGCGCAGTTCATCGGCGAGAACAACACGCTGGAAGGTGTGGTCAAATCCATCGACGGCGACGGCTGTGTGGTGCAGCTGGATGACGGATCAGAAATTGATGCGGTGCCGATCAATGTGCACAACCCGGGCGAACGGACCAAGGTTTCGATCCGTCCGGAACGTGTCGAATTCAACAAGGATCGTCTGCATGCCGACGCGCATACGCTGAAGGCGACGGTCAAGGAATTCATCTATATGGGCGACGTATTCCGCTTCCGCATGTCTGTGGCGGGCAATGACGAGTTCATCGTCAAAACACGGAACGCGCCCGATGCCATTCGCCTGCAACCCGGTCAAGAGATCGATATCGGTTGGCTGGCCAAGGATTGTCGTGCGCTTGACGCATAGACCAAGCCGCGCGGCACAAGCGCGGTTACACTGAGGGACCGGCTGGCGAAAACCCGTGCGTCGGCTGACCATACAACAAACGGGAAATACTGGGAGTTTTACATGAAACCAACAAAGACACTGCTGACTGCAGCGGCTCTGGCAACAGCGGCCGGTGGCGTTTCCGCCGAAGAGATGACCATCGTCTCGTGGGGCGGGGCCTATTCCAAATCGCAGCTCAAGGCCTATCACGAGCCCTATTCGGAAAAAACAGGCGTCACCATCCTGAACGATGACAGCTCGGCCGAAGCGGTCGCCAAGCTGCGCGCGATGAACGAAGCCGGGAACATCACCTGGGACGTGGTTGACGTTGTTGCGGCGGACGCGATCCGTCTCTGCGATGAAGGTCTGGCGATGGAAATCGATCCGGACACCATGCTGGCCCCGGCACCTGATGGCACGCCCGCATCCGAAGACTTCGGTGACCTGCTGGTCAGCGACTGCTTTATCCCGCAGATCGTTTATTCGACCACATTTGGCTATCGCACCGACCTGGTTGGTGACACGCCGCCTACAGACGTCTGCGCCGTGTTTGATCTGGAAAACTATCCGGGCAAGCGTTCGCTGGAAAAGCGTCCGATCAACAACATGGAATGGGCTCTGATCTGTGACGGCGTTGCCAAGGACGACGTTTATGATGTGCTGGCGACTGCAGAGGGTCAGGATCAGGCTCTGGCCAAGCTCGACACCATCAAGGACAGCGTTGTCTGGTGGTCGGCCGGCGCGGATACTCCGCAGCTTCTGGCTGATGGCGAAGTCATCATGGGCTCGACCTATAATGGTCGTCTGTTCAGCGTGATCGAAGAACAGAACCAGCCCGTTGCTATGCTGTGGGACGCGCAGGTGTTCGATTTGGACGGTTGGATCATCCCGGCCGGTCTGAGCGAAGAGCGTCAGGCACGCGCACTGGACTACATCATGTTCGCGACCGACACCCAGCGTCTTGCGGATCAGGCCAAGTACATCTCGTACGGTCCGGCCCGTGCCTCGTCGGCTCCGCTGGTGGGTCAGCATGCCGATCTGGGTATCGACATGGCGCCGCACATGCCGACCGATCCGAACAACGCCAAGAACACGTTCCTGTATAACTACGAGTTCTGGGCTGACTACCGCGACGACATCGACGCCAAGTTCCAGGCGTGGTTGGCGCAATAAGCGTCTGATTTCATGACAAAGTCGGGGGCGGTGCGCCGCCCCCGGACCAAAGAAAACCCAAGGGGCACTGATGACTGACGCAAGCCAAAACGCCGGACCCATGCTGGCAGCGGATGGAACGCCGCTCAAGCAATCGCTGGCACGTTCGTTGAGGCGACAAAAGCTGCGGGCGCTGATGCTGGTGGCCCCTCTGCTATTGTTCGTGCTGTTCTCGTTCATCGTGCCGATTGCGTCGATGCTGTTCCGGTCGGTGGAAAACAGCATTGTGCAGGAAACTCTGCCCCTAACGGTCGAAGCCCTGCAAAGCTGGGACGAAAACAGTGGCGAACTGCCGGATGAGGCCGTCTATGATGCCTTTGTCCGCGACATGGTTGTGGCCGTTGACAACAAGACACATACCCGGCTGGGCTCGCGCCTGAACTACGAAGAGACAGGCATGTCCTCGATGTTCCGCCGTTCGGGTCGGAAAATGGGCAAGCTGGACCCCGAAACCGATGGGCCGTTCAAGGATCAGGTGATCGAAATCCACGAGGGCTGGGGCGAACCGCAGACTTGGGCGGTGATCAAGACGCACTCGCCCGCTGTGACGAACGGCTATTTCCTGAACGCGGTCGATATGCGCCGCACACCCGAAGGCGCGCAGGCGCAGCCTGAGGACAAGCAGATTCTGATCAAGCTGTTCGGGCGCACCTTGTTCATGTCACTGGTTATCACCGCGTCCTGTATCCTGTTGGCATATCCGGTCAGTTACCTGCTGGCGACCCTACCGATGCGGGTGTCCAACTTACTGATGATCCTTGTTTTGTTACCCTTCTGGACCTCGCTTCTGGTGCGAACGTCGGCGTGGAAGGTCATGCTGCAACAACAGGGTGTGATCAACGAAACGCTAGTCTGGCTCGGATTGGTGGCCGATGACGCCCGACTTGTCATCATCAACAACCAGATCGGTACGATCATCGCGATGACGCATATTCTGCTGCCGTTTATGATCCTGCCGATGTACTCGGTGATGCAAACAATACCCGAGTCCTACACGCGCGCCGCGAAATCCATGGGCGCGACGAATTGGACGACCTTCTGGCGCATCTATTTCCCTCAATCCATTCCGGGCATCGGCGCTGGGTCGATCCTCGTGTTCATTCTGGCCATCGGCTACTACATCACCCCCGAGATCGTGGGCGGCACCAAGGGCGTCTTCATCTCGAACCGGATTGCGTACCACATCTCGTCCTCGCTGAACTGGGGGCTGGCTGCAGCGCTGGGTACGATCCTGCTGGCCGTCGTGCTGTTGCTCTACTGGTGTTACGACAAGATCGTCGGCATTGATAACGTGAAGCTGGGATAACCGACATGGCCGCACTTACTCCGATTTCCCGCAAACCAATGTCCATGGTCCTGCCAAGCGTCGCGTTGGCAGGGGCCTTCGCCGGTGTCTTCGTTGGCGCAGGTAATGGTTCGATCCTTCTGGGCATCATTGGCGGAGCTGCCCTGATCGCGGCACTGGCCTGGATCTACATCGCTGTTCTGAAGAATGAGAATCTGGCCCGCTGGATCACCATTTTGGGCTTCGGCATCGCCGGATTTCTGATTTCGGGTCCCATGGGCGGCGTTCTGGGCCTGCTGGGCGGCTGGTTCTTCGCATGGTTCATCTACTGGCTATATGAGGGCCGTTATCGCCGTAAATTACTGCCGTATCTGACTGCGAAGCAGGTGTTCTATCACTACCTGTTCCGAGTGATCTGCGGTGCAATCTTCGTCTTCCTGATCACGCCGATCCTTGTGGTTCTGCCACTATCGTTCAACGCGCAGGACTTCTTTACCTTCACGCCCGAGATGTTGCGACTGGACCCCGAGGGGTATTCGCTGAAGCATTACCGCGACTTCTTCACCAACAATGAATGGCAGCGCAGCTTCAAGAACTCGCTGATCATCGCGCCAATTGCGACGGTGATCTCTGTCTCGCTGGGCACCCTGGCGGCCATCGGCCTGAGCCAGAGCCATGTTCCCGGCCGCCGTGCCATCATGGGTATCCTGATCTCGCCCATGATCGTCCCGCTGATCATCTCGGCCACCGGCATGTTTTTCTTCTACAGCGATATCGGCCGCTTCATGGAAGGCACGCTGGGTATGAACAAGAACTTCGTTGGCTATGTGAAGGTCATCCTCGCGCACGCCGTTCTGGGCATCCCGTTCGTCATCATCACCGTGACCGCCACGCTGGTCGGCTTTGACCGCTCGCTGACGCGAGCGGCGGCGAATATGGGCGCAGGGCCGGTGAGGACCTTCTTCAAGATCCAGATGCCTCTGATCCTGCCGGGTGTGATCTCGGGCGGTTTGTTTGCCTTCATCACCTCGTTCGACGAGGTTGTCGTGGTGCTGTTTGTCGGTTCGGCCAGCCAGAAAACCCTGCCATGGCAGATGTTCACTGGTTTGCGCGAACAGATTAGCCCGACCATTCTGGCGGTGGCCACGATCCTCGTGGTGATCTCGATTGCGCTGCTGACCACGGTCGAATTGCTACGCCGCCGGTCCGAGCGTCTGCGGGGGCTTTCCCCCGCTTGACGCAAGCGCGCGCCTGATCTAACGATTCACCTGTTCATCCCAGCCGCGATGGCGTCGCGGGCGCACTGGGATGATCGGCTCTCGGACCCCGAGACCGCCTGTCCTGAACGCCGGGACAAGTGGCCGGGTTTGCCGCCCGGCAAAGATGAGAGACCTGAACATGACAAATCGCCCCGAATTCTTTACCTGCCACAATGGCGACAAAGCCCCGCTGCCGTTCAGCAAAGGCGAATACGATCGCCGTCTGGGCAAACTGCGCGCAATTATGGCTGCGCGGGATATTCCCGTAGTTCTTCTGACGTCGATGCAGAACATCGCCTATTACTCGGGCTTTTTGTACTGCGCCTTTGGCCGGCCCTATGGCTGCGTAGTTACGCAGGACGCCTGCACCACGGTTTCGGCCAATATCGACGCGGGCCAGCCGTGGCGCCGCTCGGTCGAAGACAATGTTATCTATACCGATTGGAAGCGCGACAATTACTGGCGCGCGGTGGCCAGCCTGATCGGTGGCGCGAAACGGATCGGTGTCGAGAGCGATCACATGACTCTGGCCGCGCGCGATACGGCTTTGGCGATGCTGGGCCAGCCTGAACTGGTTGACATCGCGCCCGACACCATGGCGGCCCGTATGGTGAAATCCGCCGAAGAGATCGAGTTGATTAAAGGTGGTGCCCGCACCGCTGATGTGGGCGGAGCGGCCATCCACGCCGCCATCCGCGAAGGCGCAACCGAGATCGAGATCGCCATGGCCGGTCGCGACGCGATGGAGGCGGAGATCGCCCGCGCTTATCCCGACGCCGAATACCGCGACACTTGGGTCTGGTTCCAGTCCGGCCTCAACACCGATGGCGCGCATAACCCGGTCACCAAACGGGCACTGCAAAAGGGCGATATCCTGTCGCTGAACACTTTCCCGATGATTTCGGGTTACTACACGGCACTGGAGCGCACCCTGTTTCTGGGCGAACCCGACGCCGACAGCCTGCGCATCTGGAATGCCAACGTCGCCGCGCATGAGCTTGGCCTGAGCCTGATCAAACCCGGCGCGACCTGTTCCGGCATCACCGCCGAGATCAACCGCTTCTTTGAAGATGAGGGCCTGCTGCAATACCGCTCCTTCGGTTATGGCCACTCCTTCGGCGTGCTCAGCCACTACTACGGGCGCGAGGCTGGTCTGGAACTGCGTGAGGATATCGACACGGTTCTGGAACCCGGCATGGTCGTCTCGATCGAGCCGATGCTTTGGATCCCCGAAGGCCAGCCCGGCGCCGGAGGCTACCGTGAGCATGATATTCTAGTGGTCGAAGAAGACGCGGCCGAGAACATCACCGGCTTCTCCTACGGTCCCGGCCACAACATCATCGACGCGTGATACCAAGGGGGTGGGGCGTGTGCCTCACCCTTTGCCGCAAACACACAGAGTGCAGTCTAGGCCTGATAAAACGGATCCAGCTTGGCCTTGGCTTTTTCGTTCACGATTGGGATATAATTCAAGCGTCCGCTGGCAGATTGTGGAATGGCCTGCTCGAGAGCCTGAAGGTCCCGCACTGCCAAAACGACGGCATCTCCGGTTTCTCCGCCAAAACCCGCGATCTCTTCTTCTGTGAAACCGATCAGTTGAACGACGTCTTTGGCCAGAAACATTTTGACCTCAACAGATTGCGATAGCTTGAGAATTTCGTCCTTCAGCCGTTGGGCTGTCTGCGCAGGCATGGTAACGACGGCCATATTCGGTCCTGATTGATTGGGGTACGCTGTATTTGATCACACTACAGGAAAAAGATACTAGGGTTGTCAATTTAAGGATGCATTAATACGCATGAGATAGAATATCGTTATTCTATGCAGTTTAAGCGGTTTGGGAGAAGCAGTAGTGCCATTCCTATTTGATTGGTCAACTCTGGGCAGTGCGAACAGTTCGACCGTGCTGACAGACGGTTCGAACTCGTCGACGCTAACCGTGGCCTCTGATCCAGGGGTATTCTTCAATGGGTTTCTTGGTGGAAACCTGTTTGTTTCGGGCATCCCGGGCCCTGCGACATCAGAGGTGACGTTTTCAACCGCTGTTAAAAACGTGACGTTCGAAATTCTGGATCTGGACAGCAACGAATTCTCTTTCGACGATAGAGTGACGGTTCTGGCGTTTGATGTGAATAACAATCCGGTCCCTGTTGTTTTTTCCAACCTCAGCCCATTTCACGTCCAGACCGGCAACACGGTCGAAGCCAACGGGAATGTGTCTCCGGGTGTCGAAGGACCGGGCGCGCCAGATTCGCTGACCGTTTCAATTGCAGGCCCGGTGTCCCGGATTGAGGTCATCTTTGAAGGGGGTCTGTCTTCGGGTGCCAATACCGGTGCAATCGGCTTTGGTGATATCTCCGGCGATATTCTGTGTTTGTGCGCGGGAGCCATGATTGAAACGCCGAACGGCCCAACCGCTGTTGAAGATTTGTCCGTGGGGGATGTCGTTCTGACCAAGGGAAATGGCCCGCAGCGGTTGCGGTGGGTTGGTTCCAAGACAGTGGACTTTGCGGCCCAAGGTGTAGCTGCGGAAAAACTACGACCTGTCCGTATCTCTGCCGGCGCGCTTGGGCAGGGGCTTCCAGCAAAAGACCTGCTGGTGTCCAGACAACACCGCATATTGGTGTCTTCCAAAGTGTCCGAGCGTATGTTCGGCAGTCCCGATGTCCTTGTGTCGGCAATAAAGCTGGCCGCGTTACCTGGGATCTACGTGGATGAAGACATAACCGAGGTTGTCTATTACCACCTTCTCTTCGATCAACACGAGGTCATTTTCGCCGATGGTGCTCCTTCGGAGAGTTTGTTTACAGGCCCCGAAGCAATCAAGACAATATCGGAAGAGGCCCGAGAAGAAATCTTTATCCTCTTCCCGGAAGTGCAACGTCAGGGCTACGCCCCGGAAACGGCATATCCTGTACCAGCCGGTCGTTTGCAGAAGAAATTCGTCGAGCGGCATCTCAAGAACGGAAAGCTGGTTCTCGAGGACGCGTCCACGCCATCGAACCGCCTGCATTAGTTGTTCACAACTCGGTCATTTCGCTATTCGTTTCGAAAGTCCGATGTGGTGTAGTCTTCAACCTCCGCGATTGGTCAAGGCCCAGGCGCATTTTAGCTGGAAATTGCCTCGGAAAATGCGGTCAGGCGATCGCTCAGATCGCTCTGCCCATCGGCGCCGATGATCATGAAGCCATAGCCGTCTTCCGCCCAAGTGGCCGTTGCCAGCCCGCTGAGAACGGCAAGGTTCACATCCTTGTCCGGTGCCCCTGGCCCTTGACGGATCACGCAAAAGGCAAAGGGCCGCCCCTGATCATCCGCAAAGACGACCTGAACCAGTGGCTTTCCTTTGAAAGACAGAACCTGAGCGCGCTTCAGCTCGGCCCCCGGCAAGGCGCTCAGGGCTGCGCGATTCAGGGACCGGCCTAGCGTGGCCTCGGCCTGAGCAAATTGGGCCTCAAGCGCCTCTGGTGCGGTGTCCAGAGTGGCAATTGTTTCAGGCACATAGAGCGATTGGTAGATCGCCGCCTGCTGCGCCCAACCCAACGGCGCGGGTCGTGTCGCCCACAACGTCGCCGAGACCGCCACAATCGCGACCGAGGCCGCGACGGCCAGCAGTCGAAAGGGTTGAGACGCGGGTTGAGACGTCGCGCGATCCGGTACTGTGATCTGAGGCGCATCCTGCGGAACATCCTTGAAGACCGAATGCACAACAGGTGCAAACGGATCAAGCGCCATCAGACGCTGTTCCAGTTCTGGGTCGGCTTCGACCGCGCTCTCGATCTCTTGCGCCTCGGTCTCGCCCAGATTTCCATTCAGATACGCCAACAGCGTTTCATCGGAAAACGTCATTTGCCACCCCGTCGAACGGCGTCCGCAGCCTCGTGCTGCATCACGGTTTTCAGTTTCTGCCGAGCCGTAGATAGTCGGCTCATGATTGTTCCAATCGGCACCTCAAGCAAGGCTGCTGCCTCGCGATAGCTATACCCTTCCACGAAGACAAGCATCACGGTCTCGCGCTGTGCTTCTGGCAGGTGCATCACTTGAGTAAACACTTCAGCCGCGAAAATATTCGTTTCTGAATCGGGTCCTGTTGCAATTAATTCGGTTTCGGGGGTCACAGACAAGGCCTGCGCCTTGCGAACCGAGCGCGCGCGCACCTCATTCAGCCAGATCGAGCGGCAGATCGTCATCAGCCAGCTGTCCAGCCTGTCGTGGGATGTCACCTGATGGTGACGCTCAAGCGCGCGCAGGCATGTGGATTGCAAAAGGTCGTCGGCCACATCTCGGGCCCCCGACAGGGCAAGCCCGAACCGCCACACGCGTTTCGAATGCGTCTGGATAGCGCCGCGCACGGCCTGTTCCGAGCTGATTTCACCACTCATCGAATAAATCGCGACCTGTGTGTGTTTGTCTTTCACGGACCGGGCCCGCTGGGTCAGAAATTACATAGCCTGAGGAGAAATGAAATGAAACTTCTGTTGAAAGCAGTCACGATTGCGTCTGCAATTGTTGCAACCCCGGCCCTGTCGGAAAGTTGGACTCTGTCCTCGGATGCCTCGCACCTGGCTTATGGCACGATCAAGAAAGACACAGTGGGCGAGGTCAATTCCTTCTCCGGGTTGAGCGGTCATGTCAGCCCTGATGGCAAGGCCGAGATCGAGATTGATCTGTCCTCGGTAGAAACCAATATCGACATTCGCAACGAAAGGATGATCGAATATGTATTCCGCAAGGCAGGCACCGCTGCTTTGACCGCTGAATTCGACATGGAGGAGGTCTCGGGCCTTGCCGTGGGCGCATCGTCGATCATCGATGTCGAGGCTGCGTTGTCTCTGGTCGGGACCGAGATCGAGTTCGACGCTGAGATGTTCGTGATCCGACTGACCGAGACATCGGTGATGGTTTCTACCAATGATATGGTTTTCCTCAGCACTGAGGATGCAGGCGTGGATGCAGGCGTCGACAAGCTGATGGAACTGGCCGACCTGCCCGGCATCACACGGACCGTACCGATCACCGCACGTCTTGTGTTTACCATGGACGAAAACAAGGCCGAAGCCGCGCCCGTCGCTCCCGTTTCAATCGCCGCAGTGGAGGGGGACCTCAAAGCGGGCAAGAAGGTCTTTCGCAAATGCAAGGCCTGCCATCAGCTGAAAGAAGGCCGCAATGGCGTAGGACCCTCGCTGTTTAATGTGGTGGGTGCATCTGCGGGGCAAGTGGACGGGTTCAAATATTCCGGCCCGCTCGCCAATGCTGATCTTGTCTGGACGCCGGAGAAACTGGCGGCTTTTCTGACCGACCCCAAAGGGTTTCTACCCGGCAACAAAATGCAGTTCCCCGGCCTGAAGAAAGAGGCCGACATCACCAATGTCATCGCCTACATGCAGGATGAGGTACAGGGCTGACGGAAATAAAAGGCGGTGTGGCAGACTCTGCCACACCCGCTGGATGCGCGTTAGGCGCGGCGCTTATTGCACAAATTGTTCTGCAACGACTTCTCCGAACTTGTCGAAGAATTTGCCGGATAGCTTTTTGGCCGTCCCTGCAATCAAGCGGCTGCCCAATTGTGCGATCTTACCGCCGATCGTCACCTTGGCGGTGTAAGACAGAACCGTCTCATCTCCGTCAGCGGTCAAGGATACATCCGCGCCGCCCTTGGCAAAGCCGGCAGCACCGCCTTTGCCTTCGCCGGACAGCGAAAACGCATCTGGCGCCTGTGAGTTGTCCAGCGTCACTTCGCCGTTGAAGCGGGCCTTGACCGGGCCGATTTTCAGGACGACTTTGGCCTCGAGGTGTTCGGGCGAATGCTGGATTAACTCTTCGCAGCCCGGGATGCATTCACGCAGCACATCGGGATCGTTGAGTGCGCGGTAAACGGCGTCCTTTGGGGCCGCGATGCGTATTTCGTCAGTGAGCTCCATCTGGGGGGTCCTTTTTCAACAACATTTCGGAAAGACACGGAGGGCTTTTTCGGTCGCCTCCTCCGTGGTCAACTCGGGCTGCGCCGTTTTGAAAGCGTTCAGCCAGTTAAGCCATTTTCTCATCATGGGATGTCTCCTGGGATTTGTCAGAATTGCGCCACATGATGATTTCAGCCAAAATCGAAAGCGCGATTTCATGCGGGTCGATGGCGTGGATATCCAACCCTGCGGGCGATTTCAGTCGCTTGGTCTGCTCTGTGCTCAGCCCTTGTGTTTCCAGTTTGGCGCACAGCACTTCGGCCTTGCGGCGGCTTGCAACCATCGACACGCGGCGCGCGGGTGACTGCAGTGCAGCTTTCAATGCCGCTCCGTCGCCTTTGCCTTGCGACGCCACCACAACAAAATCTCGCGATTCAACGCCCAATGCGTTCAGATCGTCGGGATCAAAGGGGGTGTATTTCACCGTGTTTTCAGCACCCTCAGGCAAACACACGCGCAACCCAGCCAGTGCCGCATGGGACGCCAACGCCTGCGCAATCGGAGAGTCTCCGAATATGATCAAGCGCGGAGCGTGTTGATAGGGTTCGATCAGCATGTCCACTGTCCCTCCGGATGGGCACCCGCTTTTGTAGGTCTGAACACCGTCCGGGTCGGCCATAGACACAACCTTGTCCGAGGGTTTGACGCGGATCATTTTCGGCTCACCTGACACCTGCGCCTCTTGCGCTGCGGCGCGAACCGCGCGTTGCACGCAGGCACCCCCCAGATGGCCTAGAACCGTACCGTCGCGGGTGATGGCGGCCTTGCCTCCGGCCTTGGCCGAGGTCGCATCGGCGGTGCGCAGCACTGTCGCTACGCAAAAGGCATCGCCGGTGCGGCGCAGCTCTTCAATCGTGTCGAAAATGTCGAAACCTGCCATCGGTATATCCTTTCACAGTTTTCTGAATTCGGGTTCCAGCGCCGCCAGCGCCTCAAGCGTATTGGCGGGCAGATGGGCGTCCAGATGGGGTTCTGCGGCCTGCATGGCAGCGGCAACAGGTTGGTAATTCTGCCAGCCTTTCAGCGGGTTCAGCCAGACGACCCGGCGCGCTTTACGTTGAATCCGTTCCAGAACCTGCCCCAACGCCTGCGGAGCAGTGCTGCAATACCCGTCCGACAGGATCAGTACGATTGTCCGTCCGTTCAGCGCCCGCGCGCCGTAGCCGTCCAGAAAGCTTTCGAGACTTCCAGAGATATCGGTCCCGCCACCAAACCCCTCGGCCATCAGTGAAAGCCGTCCCGCAGCGCGGATTGAGTCGTGATCGCGCAAAGCGTCTGTCACGCGCATCAGACGGGTGTGGAACAGATAAGTGTCGGCTTCGGTTCCGCTGCCGATCAGGCCCTTGAGAAACGCCAGAAAAACACGGGAATAGACGGTCATCGACCCACTGACATCGCATAGTGCAACGAGCCGCATCGGTCGCGGCGGTCGCGCACGGCGATAGAGGTCCATCGGCTCTCCACCCCGCGCCAGACTGGCCCGCTGTATCCGCCGCATGTCCAGCGTCCGGCCACGTGATGCTTGTTTACGTCGGCGAGATCGGCGGTCGCGGATCGCCCGGGCCAGCTGTGTTGCGGCCCGTTCGGCCTGTCTCAGCGACTCGTCATCCATCAATTCGCGCAAATCCCGGCGCGACAGGTTGGCCGTTCGGGTCGCAATCAGCTTCCCATCCATCCCTTCGGCCTCACCGTCGCCCGGATCAGGAGTGGCGGCTGCCTGATCTGTATCCGTTTGCGGATCCTGTTCGTCTTGTGTTTGCTGCTGCCAGATCTTCGGTTTCGCGGACTGCACCCGTACATGTGCGGTCTGAGCTGTCCCACTGCGCTGCTTGCCGACATTGAACCAGTAGGCGTCGAACAGCTCATCAAAGCGTCGCCAATCCTCGGCGCTGCCTGTCAGCAACACGCACAAGGCCTGCCTGGCCTGTGTCGTGTCGGTTGCCTTGACCGCCGACAAGGCGGCCAACGCGTCACCGGTTTCGGCGGGACCCACACGCAATCCGTTCATCCGCAGATGGGACATGAAACCGCTCATGCGGTCCGCCAAGCCCGCCGCGCGTGAGGGGAACCGGGTGACCTGCATCACGCGACCTTCCCGATCAAGCGATCCAGAACCTCAGGCGGGGCGGCATCATAGTCGGCGGCGGTTTTCAGCAGGCAGACAAGCGTCGCCTGTACCTCGCCCCGAGACTGGGCCATGTCGTTCACACCTAAGCCCGACAGGGCGGCGGCCCAGTCCAGCATCTCGGCAATGCCCGGCGTTTTCTCGAGGTCTTCCTTGCGCAGGGCCTGAACAACCCCGACGATCTGACGTGCCAGCAACCCTTCAACAGAGGGCATACGCGCCTTCAAGATAGCCATTTCCGTCTCGCGCGAAGGATAGCCGAGATAGCTATACAAACACCGCCGCCGCAACGCGTCGGACAGGTCCCGTGTGCCATTGGCCGTCAGGATCACAATCGGGCGGGAGCGTGCCTTGATCGTCCCAAGCTCTGGGATCGTGATCTGAAAATCTGACAAAATCTCAAGCAGATAGGCCTCGAACTCCTCATCCGCGCGGTCAATCTCATCAATCAAAAGAACCGGAGGGTCGTCTTCACTGATCGCCTCCAAAAGGGGTCGTTTCAGTAGATAGTCATCAGAGAACAACTGCGCTTCGCTTGTGCCACCTTGGGCTTCGCTCGCGCGTATAGCCAGCAATTGACGTTGGTAGTTCCACTCATAAATTGCGTGGTTGGCATCCAGCCCCTCATAACACTGCAAGCGGATCAAGCGCGCGTCGTGTTGGGCGGCCAGAGCCTTTGCGACTTCGGTCTTGCCAACGCCCGCAGGCCCTTCCAGCAGCAAGGGCCGCCCCAAAGCCTGCGCCAGATGCAGCGCCATCGCCAACCGATCATCAGCGACATAGCCCTGCGCGGCCAATCCGTTCTGCACGTCACTCAAAGTCAAAACCAGGATCCATTCTTCATCTGGCTAAATATATCTCGGGGGAGGTTCGGAGGGGGCTGGCCCCCTCCGTTCGGTCGGATCGGTCAAGCCGATCCGAACCCAATCACCCATGCATCCCCAACCCATTGGCGATCTTCCAGATCCGCCAGTGGTCATGCGGCATATGGCTCTGCACCAACCCGAAGGGTCGGAACGCATCGTGCACCGCATTCGAGAAACAGGGAACGCCACCTACATTCGGGCTTTCCCCAACCCCCTTCGCGCCAATCGGATGGTGCGGGGAAGGGGTCACCGTGTAGTCGGTGATATAGTTCGGCGTCTCCCACGCGGTCGGCAGGAAGAAGTCCATCAGCGTGCCGGTCTTCACATTGCCCATCTCATCATAGGCAATCTCCTGCCCCATTGCGATGGCCAAGGCCTCGGTCACACCACCATGGACCTGCCCGTCAATGATCATCGGGTTGATCCGGGTGCCGCAATCATCCAGCGCATAGAACTTTCGCACGTCCCACTCACCGGTATCCACGTCGATCTCCATGACGCAGATATAGGCCCCGAACGGGTAGGTCATGTTCGGCGGGTCATAATAACTGACCGCCTCCAGACCGGGTTCCAACCCCGGTATCGCTTGGTTATAGGCGGCAAAGGCGATTTCTTTCATAGTCTTGAACCGCTCGGGCGCGCCTTTGACACAGAACCGATCCACGTCCCATTCGACATCGTCGTCGTGGACCTCAAGCAGATAAGCCGCGATCATCTGCGCCTTGGCGCGGATTTTGCGCGCGGCCATGGCAGTCGCTGCACCGGCAACGGGCGTGGACCGAGAGCCGTAGGTTCCCAGACCGTAGGGCGCAGTATCGGTGTCGCCTTCCTCCAAAGTGATATCATCGGCGGGTAGACCGATCTCACTGGCGATGATCTGGGCAAAGGTCGTGGCATGGCCCTGACCCTGTGAAATCGTCCCCAACCGCGCGATGGCGGACCCGGTCGGGTGGATCCGGATTTCGCAACTGTCGAACATACCAAGCCCAAGAATATCGCAGTTCTTCACTGGCCCGGCACCCACGATTTCGGTGAAATGCGTCAGACCAATGCCCAGCAGTTTGCGGGTTTTACCAGCCTTGAAGTCCTCAACCCGCTGTGCCTGTTCCGCCCGCAGACCTTCGTAGTCGACGGCCTTCAATGCCTTGTCCCAAGCGGTATGGTAATCGCCCGAGTCATACTCCCAGCCCAGAGCCGACTGGTACGGGAACTGATCGGCCTTGATGAAGTTTATCCGGCGCAGCTCGGCCGCGTCCATGTTCAGTTTGATGGCTAGAACCTCGATCATGCGTTCGATGAAATAGGCGGCCTCGGTCACGCGGAAGGAACAGCGATAGGCCACCCCGCCCGGAGCCTTGTTGGTATAGACACCATCCACGGCCAGATAGGCGGTGGGGATGTCATACGACCCCGTACAGATGTTCATGAAGCCTGCAGGGAATTTGGTCGGGTCCGCACAGGCGTCAAAGCCGCCATGGTCCGCCGTGGTGTGACACCACAGGCCGGTGATCTTGCCGTCCTTGGTGGCCGCGATCTTGCCCTGCATCCAGTAGTCGCGGGCAAAGGCGGTGGACATCAGGTTCTCCATCCGGTCCTCGACCCATTTCACCGGCTTGCCGGTGACAATCGAGGCCACGACCGAGCAGACATAGCCCGCATAAGCTCCAACCTTATTGCCGAAACCGCCACCGATATCGGGGCTGATGACGCGGATATTGTGTTCGGCGATGCCTGAGATCAGCGACACAACCGTCCGGATCGCGTGCGGTGCCTGAAACGTGCCATACAGCGTTAATTTTCCGGTCACCTTGTCCATGCTGGCAACCGAGCCGCAAGTCTCCAACGGGCAGGGGTGGGTGCGGTGATAGTACACCATCTCCTCGGCGACCACGTCAGCTTCGGCCAGAATGGCCTCGGTCGCATCCTTGTCGCCTTGTTCCCAGGTGAAGATGTGGTTGTGATGCTTGCGAGGACCATGCGCACCTTCGGTCTGACCTTCAAGGTCTTCGCGCAGGACCACATCGGATTTCAGCGCCTCAAACGGATCGGTGATCACAGGCAGTTCTTCGTAGTCAACCTCAACCAACTCCACCGCATCGGCGGCGATATAGCGGTCTTCGGCGACCACAAAGGCGACTTCCTGGCCTTGGAACAGCACCTTGCCGTCGGCCAGAACCATCTGCTTGTCACCCGCCAGCGTTGGCATCCAATGCAAGCCCAGCGGGGCCAGATCCTCGGCTGTCAGAACAGCGATCACGCCCGGCATCGCCAAGGCGGCCTCTTTGTTCACGCTGATGACGCGGGCATGTGCGTAGGGGGAGCGCACAAAGTCGCCGAACAGCATCCCATCCAGCTTGATGTCATCGACATAGTTGCCCTTGCCTTGGGTAAAGCGCACGTCCTCGACGCGTTTGCGCGAGCTGCCCATCCCTTTGAGATTGGCGGCGCGTTCTTCGGGGGTCAGAGTTTGGTCGTTCATTCCGCAGCCTCCTTCTGAGCGTTCAGCATGTCAGCCGAGGCCGAGATCGCCTTGACGATGTTCTGGTATCCGGTGCAGCGGCACAGGTTCCCGGCCATCCCGAAACGGATATCCTCTTCTGAGGGGTTTGGATTTTCCTGAAGCAAACGGTGCGCGCGAGTAATCATGCCCGGCGTGCAGAAGCCGCATTGCAGCCCGTGATGTTCGCGGAACATTTCCTGCAAAACGCCAAGGCTGCCATCGTCATTGGTGAGGCCTTCGACGGTGGTGACATCGGCTCCGTTCACCTGCGCCACAAAAGTCGTGCAGGATTTGACGGATTTGCCATCGATATCCACGGTGCAGGCCCCGCAATGGCTGGTCTCGCAACCAATATGAGGACCGGTGATTTTCAGATCTTCCCGCAGGAAGTGGATCAACAGCGTGCGCGGCTCGGCCAGACCTTCGACCTCTTTGCCGTTCACGGTGAGTTTGACGTGCATTTTCGACATGGTTTCCTCCCCTCAACCCGCGCGGCTTTGCGCACGGTCGATGGCGCGGCGCAGCATCACGCTCGCCACATGTTTCTTGAATTCGACGGGTCCACGGTTGTCCGCCACGGGTTCAATGGCATCCAGCATCGCGGCAACACAGCCGTCCGCATCGCCATTGGCCAATTCAGCGCTGGCGCTTTCGGACCAGATCGGAGTGTCCGCCAGATTTGTCATCGCAACCGAGGCCGTGCCGTTACCGACCATTACGGCGGCGGCGGCCGTCGCATAATCCCCGATCTTGCGCTTTTGCTTCTCATACGCCTGACCGACACCGGCCCCTGGCACAGGGATCGAAATCCGGGTCAGGATTTCCTCATCCTCGCGCGCGGTGAAATAGGCGGCCTCGTAAAACTCACGCGCGGCGACACTGCGTGACCCATCGGGGCCGGACAATTCAAATGACGCGTTCAGGCATTGCATCAGACCCGGCATGTCATTGCCAGGATCACCATTGGCGACATTGCCACCGACGGTGCCCATGTAACGGACCTGAGGGTCGGCGATCTGCAAGGCCGCCTCGCGGATCAGCGGAATGGCAGTGGCGAGACCGTCATGGGTGATCAACTCATGCTGCGTCACCATGGCTCCTAGGGTCACGGTATCGGACCCGACCTCGATGCCTTTTAGTTCATCGATGGCCTGAAGATCGATCAGGTGGCCCATCTCGGCCATGCGCAGCTTCATCATCGGGATCAGGCTGTGCCCGCCCGCGATCACGCGCGCTTCGTCTCCGTGTTCTTGCAAAATGCCGATGGCCGAGGCGATGTCGCCTGGCCGGTGATACTCAAAACCGGCTGGTATCATGTTTTCCTCCCTGGGTCCAAGCGGTATACCTTGGGGTACCTTCAATCAGGAAAGAGGGGTGCGCTCAGCGTTTCCAGCCGCAGGGAACGGGGCGCGCAGCTTGTTTCACGAAATGCGAATGAGCTGCACGAGTTGCGATCACAGGCCCAAAGCGTCGCGGATGTCTGAAAGTCGAGATCGGCTGACAGGTACCTTGCTGAGGGCCTCGACAGAGTCGAAATAGCATGTCCCGTTGTCTTTGTGCCTCTCGAAGCTTGAGACATGTTTGGGGTTCACCAGATAACTTCGGTGGGCGCGGAGGAAGCCATCGGGTTGCAAGCGTGTCTCGGCCTCGGTGATGGACCAGGGGCAGAACAGTTTCTCGGAATCGATATAGAGAATGGTGTAATGCCCCTCGGCCCGTATGGCGGCAATTTGGGCGGGTTCGGCAAAGAAGGTTTGACCTTCGCGCTCAAACGGCACCCCGGCGCGTAAGGTTGGGGTTGGTTCTGGTTCAGGGGCGGGTATTGGGACTGATGCGGGTTCAGGCTTGGGTTCGATGAAGGTGATCCCGGTCAGCAGGAAGGCCCCACAGATCAGGAAGACTGCAACCGTGACGCCCATTGCCAGAATCTGGTTGTCCAGCGCAGGCCCGGCAGCCCCGGCAGTCTCGGTTGCGACGAAATCCGTGAGACCGGTTGCGATGAAATGCATGGAAAACACGGCAATGCCGAAACAGGCTGTGCCCAGCAGGATGTTCCGATGGGTTCGGCTGTCATAGGCCACCCAGATCGCCAGAACCGACAGAACAACCGAGGCCGCGGTCGACAAAACGATATCGAACAGGCTGTAGACGGGTCGGCACAGCTGCATCCCGGCCATGCCGACATAGTGCATGACAACGATCCCAAGCCCCACGATCACCCCCGCGCCAACGATGGTCGGCGGTGTTCTGGGACGGAAATGCAAAAGCAGCAGCGCCAGCCCCACCATAAGGATGGCAACCAGCGCCGAGATCAGCGTCACCAGCGCGTCGTAATAAAACAGGATCGGCAGTTGCAGGCCCAGCATGGCAACGAAATGCATGGACCAGATACCGCCACCCAGTATCACGGCTGCGAGGGCGACGATGAATTTGCGCCGTTGATTGTCCAGTTTCGACGCGCCATGCGTCAGGTACAGACCGGTAAAGCCGGCCATCAGCGCCACGGCCAACGAGGCCGCCACGAGCCACGCATTGTGCGAATAGTCCAACATTGAGATGCCGCGCCCTCCCCAGCGCGATCATGACGTTATCAAACTGAAATTCTCCGCACAATCTTTGTTGGACACAGCGGAAGACACCTGTTTCGAATGAGGCGCATAAACGGGTCTCGCCGGTTTTTAGGCTACAGGTCAGCCCCGCTTTTTCGGCGCAAGGTAGGTCCATGTCGGCCCGGCTGTCTCGCCCGATCCGTCCGGCAATGGGATGCGCATCAGTTTTTGCGCCAGCGACTTGATCGAATACATCGTTGGAACAAGGTCGCGCAAAGCGGATTTATCTTCGTTGAAGGCGATGTGCAGACCGTCCAGCAAACCGGACCACGCGGCGTTGAATTCGGCCGAGATCGCGGCGATTTCGGGGGCGGGCTTGTAGTTCTCCTCGCTTGGGTCGTCTTTCATCGGAGAGACTGCGCTCCAATCGACGATAAGGTCAGCGCCAGTCGGAGGGTCGGTCACAAGATCTTCGGGGCGATAGTAGCGGCTATGTAGGATTTCGTTGAACTTGAAGAAATGTGCAACGTCCTCATGGCCAGCTGGCCCCGGAATGGTGTCTCCGTCGCCAGCTTTGCCACCCAGATCTGCGCCTTCACCTTCTTCCATGATCTTTTGGATGGCATCAAAAGCCGCCTTGCGACGTTGCGCGGGGGTGCCGGTGATCTCGACAACTTCACCGCCCGCGCCGAAATAGTCGTCATTGGAGATCTGGCGCGCGGGGTCGCCAATGAAGATCTCTTTGTCCCCGAACTCCTTACACGCTTCTTCCAGCAGCTTCCTGACATAGGCGTAGAACCCGCCGATGGTGGAATAGTGCCCCCTCAATGCCCTACGGAGGTCTTTCGGCGCGGTTTCGATCTTGCGAAAGCTTTTGACCTGTTTGGGCGAGAATTTGCGCAGACGCACCTCTGGCCCGGCGCCGTTCAAAAGCTCTGTCGGGTATTTCGGCAGCAAGTTGGGATTGTTCAGCTGAGGCGTACCCCCGATCGCGTTCATCACATTCGCCGCAAGAACCATATGCAGCATCTCTTCGACCATGACCTGACGGATCACCTCGATCGGCTCGGCGTTGACGATAGTCGGCTCGGACCGGTCGTATTGCCCCTGCTCCAGGATCGAATAGCAGGCCGTCGCGTAAGGCGGGATTGTCGAAAGCTCCAGCATCAAAGCGTCTTGCAGATGTTTGCAGAGATTTTTGCGCGCGGCGTCCAGTTTCTTTTTCGAACTCATTTCGCACCCCCTTTCTGAACGGCCTTCTGGATGGCTCTGGCGGCCCTGAAGGCCATGGCAGACATCGTCAGCGTCGGGTTGGACGTGGCAATCGTGGGCATCGAGCCCGCGCCCACTAGCCACAGATTGTCGTGGTCCCATGCGCGCATCTCGTCATTGGTGACCGAGTTGTGCCTGTCGGTTCCAATCCTGTGCGTACCGACCAGATGGCCTGCACCGAAGAAGGTGTAACCCTTTCCATCATAAGTTAAATACCCCGCATCCGATGGGCTGTAGGAGGTATGGTTCTTGATACCCAGCCGCTGGAAAATCTGCGCGCAGGTGTCATTGGCGGCGGCCAGCCCGGCGCGGGAATAATCGTCCAGATCATAGCTGATCACCGGGCGGTATTCGCCCATTGGCGTGCGGTAGGCTGGGTCGATGGTCACGCGGTTGCTAGCTCTGGGCAGTTGCTCAACCATAGTGCCAATTCGGACCTGCCGCTGGACATCGTGATAGAGCTTGTCGCGCAGGGCGGTGCCGTAGAGGTTGTCTTGCTCGACCAGTCGCGCCACGTCGGAGTTCGGAGAGCCAGCGGCAAAGTTCCATCCCCAATTACCGATCTCCAACCGGAAAGCTGCATTCTTGTTCCTAAAGTTTCCGTCCCGGAAATTGGCATAGCTCGAGGTCGATCCCGGGCCGCGAAACGGTCCAACCGGCTCGGGCGCGGCGCCCCAAGTCATCATGTAGGGGTGGTCCATCAGGTTGCGGCCCAGCTCGTCACTGCTGGTGCAAATTCCCGAGGCCAGCGCTAGAGTGACGTTTTCCACCGCACCGCCAGCCAGCACATATTGCTTCCCTCTGGCCCGGCGCAGTTCGTACTGAGGCACACCGGGGAACGGGTATTTCTTGTAAACAATACCAGATACACGCCCGCTTTCGGCCAGTTCGACCTTTGAGGCGATGGCCTGCGTGATCGTCTCCATCTGATGCTTGGCTTCGTTCTTGGCATCTTCGAGCGTTTTCATCGCGTTGTATTTGGCCTGGATCGGGCAGATCGGAATGCAGCTTGAGTTCCCCTCGCATCGCTGACCCATATAGGCGAATGGTCCGGTCGCGCCGCGCGGGCGGAATTGCTGCCTGCGCTTGTCGCCAACCTGAATGCCCTTGGCCGTTCTTGGCTTGCGCGGGGTTGAGTTCCGACCCTGCGGCGTGCGCGAGACTTTCAGTTGAACCGTGCTGGTCGCATCCTCACCGATTTCGATAGGCATCCCGTCTGCCTTGGCAAAGAAGCCATCCACGTAAGACGACGGAATCGAATGCATCGGGTAGTCGTATTCCTTGTCGAAATACCCGACATTGTCGTGCCGTCCTGACGTGCGAATACCCAGTGCCTTGGGCGTCTGTTCGTCGGCATCGGCCGAGACACCGATCTCCCACTCGGCGCGCTCATAGTCCGCGCGCAGGTCCTGATAGCCAAAGGGCCAGTCAACGCCTTTGCCGAAACGGCTTTGCATCTCGAAATCCGCAGGCATCATACGCAGGCTTGTGCCCAGCCAATGCAGTGAGGTTCCACCAAAGGCCATCAGATAGTTACTGCCAAAGGGCAGGGGGCCGCGTTGCACGAAGTACCCGTTCGTATCGGGCTCGGTGCCCCGTACCGCGGTGATGTCTAACACCGAAGGCGACGGCAGGGTTGGTAGGTTCGGATAGGGAGAGTTCGGCGTCTTGGCCAGCGACAGATAGTACTGATCCAAGTAAGAGCGATAGGTTTCCCACGTCTTGCCGTGGTCTTCCCCGGCTTCGAGGATCAGAACCGAATGACCGGCCGAGACCAGCTCTTTCGCCAGAATGCCCCCGGCAAACCCGGCTCCTACAATGACCACATCATAGGTCCGGTCGTCATCTGCAATCGCGCTCATTTGCCTGCCCCCCGCTGTTTTGGAGGTTCAAGGCCCCATGCGCCAAAGCCCTGTTGCTTGGCCCCTTGGGGATGCGCTCCGATGGCGTCCCAGACCAGCCCTTCCTTGTAGGACCGGGTCGAGATGATCTTGACCACATCAAACCGCGACGCGCCGTAGCTTTCGCGCCATTCCTGTGAAAGCGGCACCCATTGGCCGGTATACCAAAGCTGAATCAGCGTGCGCGACAGTGGGCCGAGGCATTTGTCCGACAGATAGGTCTGACGCACGATCCGGTCGTCGTCCTGCTTGCCCAGCTCGTGGGAATGGGACAGGAACTCCTTGAGGATTTCGGCGGGCAACACTTGCCGGAACTGATGCCAATATTCGCCTGCGCATCCGGTGCCCTGCAGTTCGGCGCTGCTATAGCCAGTCAGGGCGGCGCTCACGGTCAGAAAGGCTTGAAACTCGGGGGTGTCATCATGCGTCTTCATGGCGATCCCCATCAATTGCGTCCACATAGAAGCCACGCGGCTCAAAGCAGGCGGGCGGGCTTTCAAAGACCTGCACGGCCACCGGTGTCATATCGGTGAACAGCGTGTGCATGTCGCGGGTCATCGGGAAATCGTTGTTCCCCAGTTTCAGCTTGAAGCCTTTTGCGATGCGTTTGCCCTCTTTCGTGGTCAACATCGCGGTTTCAAACAGGCCCGAGATGGTCCAGCGGGTCCAAACGGTGCGTCCAAGCCCGGTAGCGAACTCAGGGATCGGAGTGCAGTTGGTTAGAGTCCAGTGATCGCCCTTGAGTTTGCCCAGATCGGCCGTCAGATCGTAAACGATGGTTTGCGGATCGTCGGGATTGACCAGTTGGATCCACCATTTCTTGGGTGAGATCGGAGGGTGTCCCTTCATCTTGGCATTCAGCGAAGGAACCTTGTAGTTGAACTGGCCCAGAAACTTGGGCTCTCCGAACGCTTGCCGCCCGGCTTTGACGGCCATGGCGTTGTCGGCGGCCACATGAACCCGCAGATGGCCGATGGTTTTCGTCTGATCGCGGCCGTGAAGATACTCAGTCAGGGACATCTTCGGCACGCCCGGCACACGGTTCTTGGGATAGGCCAGTAGGTTGAATTCGACCTCGTTCACGAAGCCCAGCGAGTTGTCATAATGCGCGGTATAGCGTTGGAAGTTCAGCAGGATGACGGCCTTGTTCTCGCCGTCTTCATCGGGAAATTCGGCGACACACAGGCCGGTGCCTTTCACAAACTGGCGGGCAACTTCGACCGAGGTGTACCAATACATCCATTGGCATTGCAGCGAGGCATAATAGAAGGGGAACGTGTCAAACTGTTTTGGCAGTTTTGGCATGACGCCGGTGACATCCGTCTGATGGCACGGGTCGCTTTTGGCTTTTTTCTTTGTCATTTGGCTGTGATCTCCCCCACTGGCTGTGACAATTCTACTTGCTCAAATTCCGCCCGATCATGCCTCCGGCTGTTTTGTTTTTAGGGTTTTGAAAATGGCTTTTGCCTCGACCAGCGCGGGCGCCTTGGTCTTGTCGGCGGCCACGGCCTTCGAGATCTCACCAAGGCAGTTTGACGAGGTCTCAAGCTCGGCCAATTCTCGAATGACATGCAAAAGCGGGCCGTAATGGCCAAGCTGCAACGCCACCATGGCAGCGTTTTTTAGGTGGTCGATCCCGGCGCTGTCGTCCCCATGGGCCATGGCCCACCGACCGCGCAGGCAGGTCAGCCCGACGACCCAGAATTTCTCACCGCTGTCGTTGGCGAAGGCTTCGGCTTCGTCCAACAGTTCCTCGGCCAGTTCCAGTTTGCCGTGTAGAATAGCCGCATCCGCGTAGAGGCACAGGAAGAAACTCAGACCAAGGCGGCAGCCGGTATCGCGCCATTCGCGCAGGCCCAGGGCGATTTCTTCCAAGGCCTTTTCACCATCCGTGCTTCGGCGCACCCAGCCATTCATGACCCGCGCCCAACCGCGCCAGAACTGGAAAGAGTATTCCTCGGACAGGGCGATCAAAATGGCCGAACTGTCCTGCACCGTCGCCTCATCGCCCCGGAAATGGGAAATCCATCCAAGGAAAGCATTGGCGAAGGACTGGCTGAACGGGTGCGCGGTTTCTTCTGCATGGACCAGCGCTGCTTTGATCGCTGTCAGCGCGCTGGATTCGTCGCCTGACAGCCAGTAGGAAAGCGCGCGATAGCCCTGAAGAGCCACTGCAAGGTCAACCACATCGAAATCGAGGCCCATGAAGCGATGTTCGATGGACAGATTGACCTCAAGCCCGGCCTCAAGATGTTTCAACGCATCTTTCGGATGGCCCAGATAGGTCTGAAGCGATCCCATCGAACGTTCTGCCGAGACAATGGTCAGCGGGCTCGATAAATCCTGACAGAGCGAGACCAGTCGGTCTGCATTCTGTTTCGAGATCTCATATTCCCCGCCCAGCATGGTCGAGCGGAACTGTCCGTAGACAACTTTGAACAACCGCTCTGTTTCGCCATATTCGCGGCACAGGGACTGCGCCCGCGCATAGGCCGACAAAACCGATTTATGCGCATAGCCCCGGACGAAGGCCAGAGGCACAGCGATCATGATCTGCATGTCTATTTCGCGCCGGTCGCGTTCCTGCGATTGCGGCATTTCCTGCAAGCATTCCAAAGCGTGCTGCAAATGGGTGATCGCCTCGACATTCGCCGAGTGGTCCAATGCCTGCCGCGCGGCGGTCATCAGTTTGCCTTCGGCGGCGGGATAATTGCCGGCGCGCCAGTAGTGATGGCCCAGAATTTCAGGCTCTCGAGCGACTGTTTCGGCGTATTTCTCCTCAAGAACTGCAGCGATTTGGCCATGCCATCTTGAGGCTGTCGAGCGCAGCATGGATTGATACGCGGCATCCTGCACCAGCGCGTGGCGGAACCGGTAAGCATCTGCCGTACCCGGCTGGCCTGCGGGTACGATCAGTTCGGTCTCAAGCAGTTGGTTCAGCGCTTCGGTGATGTCGTTTTCGGTCCAGTCCAGAACCTCGGACAGTAGCTTGCGCTCAAAGTTTCGGCCGATTGCGGCGGCGACCTGCACGATCTCGCGGCTGGCCGACAAACGGTCCAATCTGGCCATCAGCGAATCCTGCAGCGATTCTGGGATCGCCATGGACAATTCGGCCTGACTCTGTCCGCGGTTCACCAAGAGACCGGATTCCATCGCCATCTTGGTCAGTTCTTCGACGAATAGCGGCACGCCATCGGTGCGGTCGGCCAATTGACTGAGAACTTCCGGCGACGGCCGCACGCCCGAGATGCTTTCAACCAGCTTGTAGATGTCGCGGCGCACAAGCCGATTGAGCTCCAGACTGGTGACATGGGACTGGTTGCGCCATGGCGATTGGAACTCGGTCCGGGCGGTCATCAGGATCAGGCAGCGGCGGTTCGACACCTGTTCGATCCAGCCGTTGACGAATTCCAGCGTCGAGGCATCGAACCAATGCACATCGTCGAGCAGCAGCAATAGCGGCTGATGCTGCTCCAGACCCGCGCATAGCTGCAAAAGCGCCTCGATCAATGCGCCCTTCTCCCGCTCGGGCCCCATTGGCGCGACCAGAGAGGTGTTGTCTTCCAGCCCCATCAGGCGCAGGATAGGCGCGGCGCAGGTTTCAGTATCAAGGTTCAGATCGGTCAGAAACCGGGTGACTTTGTCCCGGCTTTCCTCAGGAGGCGCATTGGGCAGCATGCCCGTCAGCGTCGTCAGCGCATTCTTGATCGGGAAAAACGCGCTGCTTTGATGCAAGGGCGATCCGAACAGGGTGAACTGGGTGGAGTCCTCGCTGGTCAGTTTGTCCTTCAGTCCAAATGCGATCTTTGATTTGCCAACGCCCGCGTCGCCGGTCAGCAGCAGAACCTGCCCCTCTCCGTCCAGCGCGCCGTCCCATCTGGACTGGACCAGAGCGATTTCAGCTGTGCGCCCGATAGTCGGCGTCTTGTCGTGCGCGAAGTCCTTGCGCCCGGTGTCAAAGCCGGAAATCTTCGGACCGACCACATAGAGCTGCAACGGTGTGCTGACACCCGCCAAGGGCGGACTGCCGATCGAGGTGAAATCCAGACGCTCTCCGACCAGTCTGCGGGTCACTTCCGAAACTACAACCTGACCCACATCCGCAGCAGCCTGAATCCGCGCGGCAACGTTTGGTGTATCGCCAAACAGCCAGACCTTTTCCGAGCTCGATGTGCCGGCTGCCGTACCCACCACCACAGGTCCGGTGTGGATACCGATCCGCACATTTGTCGAAACCGATTTGTCCGTTAGCCCTGCATTCCCGTCGCGTGTTGCACCCGCGATCTCAAGCGCGCAAAGAGCGGCGGAATAGTGGCTGAGTTCCTGCGCGGTGGGATAGCCGAAGATGGCGACCACACCGTCTCCGGCATAGTTGGCAATCTCGCCGCCGAACTTGGTGACGGTCCGGCCAACCAACTCGCGGTATTGCGTGATCAGTTCACGGTAATCCTCGGGGTCGAGTCTTTCGGACAAGGCCGTTGAACCCACCAGATCGCAGAACATGACGGTCAGTTGGCGACGTTCGGCCACGTCTTCTGGTGCGTCCTTGGGAGAGGGCAAAGGGGCAGCCGGTGGAGGACTGTCCTGACCCTGCAGCGAAGCCCCACAAGCGGTGCAAAACTTTGCATGTGCCATCGCTGACGCACCACAGGACCCACAGGCTAGGGTCAGTGCATTGCCGCAGCCGTGGCAAAAGTTGGACCCGGCAGGATTGGCCGCGCCGCATTCGCTGCAATTAACATTCGGACGTCCCAATATGGCTGCCCCTGAGCGCTGAAATTGCGCCGTATATGAAACAAAGAAACAATTTCGCTTTCTTTAGTATCACATAATCTACAATTCGTCGCCCTTGAATTGTGCGCGGGTTTTGTGCGCCCGCAAAGGGTTACTCACTGGTGCGGGCTGGCACTGTGGTTAGGACCCCGCTTGCGGTCGCAGAAACCCTCCAATTCTGTCGATGTTTTCGACCAGAAAGAACGGGCTGTCAGAGCCTGGTATGGGCTGAAAAAGCTGCCCATGGTCTTTTTTGAATGCGGTAAAGATCGGGCCGGTCACATGGTTCATAAAAGCTTGGAAGTCCTTGTAGATTTCGATGAAAACGACGGTGCCGTCACTGGAAGGCGGTGCCGAGTTTTCGCCGCCCGTGTGGATGAGGTAGCCCCAGGTGTCCTCTTCCTGCTTCACATCTTGGGCCAATTGCTTGAGGGCTGCGATCCCCTCGGCCTCTTGTTCGGGTTTCAAATACCAGGTCGCGATTATGCTATACATATCGATAGTCCTTTCGAGAGGCAGGTCAGCGTCTTATCCGTGATCATCCCTGCATAGACGGGTCAAATTGATTGATCTTTGTGGCGCGGCAGCCCTCGGGAAATGAGGGTTCAATATGCCGAAATAAAGCCCGCAATAGGTTCGCTGGATGAGGGCCACGCACCCCTTATGCTAGCATATTGTGCGCCGGGCTGGCAAAACTCAGATGTTGCCTGAGGGTGTGAGCGGTCCTGACTGTCACTGAGCGACGGCCCGAATATCAACCCCTTGTGGAGATCTGTCGCAGAGGTCCGTAGGCCGCTTTGAACTGCTCCTTGGCTGCCTCGTAATCTGCGGTTTTGCTGCCGTCGGGCAGAACGCGTTCACCAATGCTGGGGGGGTTTAGAATGTCCTCCGGGGACGCTCCGGTTTCTGCGATCTGGGCAAGACGTGCAGCCCCGAGTGCCGCGCCGAACTCTCCATCTTTGGGCAACTCGATTGGGACGTTCAGAACGGTTGCGATCAGCTTGACCCAATAGTGCGATTTTGTACCGCCGCCGATGCCGATCAGCCGATCAATCCGCGCGCCAGTCTGCACCAGCGCGTCATACGAGTCGCTCAGGCCATAGGCGACCCCCGCAAGCACGGCGCAGGTCAGATCGCTCTGGTCGGTGTCTTTTCCCAGCCCGGTAAAGCCGCCGCGAATGTTGGCGTCGTTGTGCGGGGTGCGCTCGCCTGAGAGGTAAGGGTAGAATTGCACGCGTCCCGGCGCGCTTAGCTCCTCGCCCAATGCGCGCGTTAGGTCGGCGGGTTTTTGGCCGGTGATCTGCCCCAGCCAGTTCAGGCTGTCGGTTGCAGACAGCATAACGCCCATCTGATACCAGCGATCGGGCACGGCATGGCAAAACGTGTGCAAAGCCGAGGCGGGATCGGGGTGGTAGCCATCGCGCGCAGCCAGCAGCACTCCGGAGGTGCCAAGAGAAATGAACCCGTCCCCCTCGTTCAGAGCACCCAAGCCACAGGCAGCTGCGGCGTTGTCTCCGGCGCCGCCTGCGACGGTCACGCTATTGCGCAGACCCCAACGGCTGGCAAGATCAGCGCGAAGGGTACCTGCGGGCTGACATCCCTCGACCAGACGAGGCATCTGAGATTCTGACATCTGTCCGGCGGTCAACAGCTCCTCGGACCATGTACGCCGCGAGACATCCAGCCAGGATGTGCCAGCACTATCCGACATGTCAGCGACGTAATCGCCTGTCAGATAGAAGTTCATATAGGCCGCAGGCAGCAGAACCTTCTCGATACGGGCGAAGTTTTCCGGTTCATGTTCTTTGACCCAGAGCAGTTTGGGGGCCGTAAAGCCGGGGAAAACGATATTGCCTGAAGTCTCGCGAATACCGGGCAGGGCGTCCAGATGCTTGGCCTCAGCATCCGCGCGTGTGTCATTCCACAGGATGCAGGGTCGGATCACTTCACCTGCGGAATCCAAAAGCGTTGCGCCATGCATGTGGCCCGCCACGCCGACGGCTCGCAGATCGGCAAATTCAGGATGGGCGTCGCGTAGCGCGGCAACCGCCCCCTCCAGAGCTGCGACCCAATCGGCGGGGTCCTGTTCACTCCATCCGGGGTGTTTGTGCTCGGACGTGCAGGAACGCTCTGCCGAGCCGAGTACGCTGCCGTCTTCGGCCAAGAGCAGGGCGCGCAGCCCGGACGTTCCCAGATCAATGCCAAGGTAGCTCATGCTGCGTCGCCTCTGAATTCACATATTTGCAAACGGTTTATTCTGTTTTTGAGGAGTCTGCAAAGCGCGTATCAGCCCCCGATGTAGCTGCCGGTCTTTGGGCGATAGAAAATCTTCTGATCATGCAGCTTGCCCAGAAGATCATGCATCCGGCGGATGGTGTCTTCGTTGGTCTCATTCGCCTCAATAGAATAAGAGGCCATCGCCTGTCGCAGGGCCTGTTCGATCAGTTCCATATCCTCGATGGAGAGTTCGAACATGTCATTATATTGCGGCATTTGAGGTCCTCCGGCTGCGGGTGTGAAACCAAAGCATGCCCGGAAAACCCCGAGTTTACCAGATTACGGTCCGTATCAGTCCCTTTGCATCCGCGCTGCATAATACTGTGCAATGGCTTGGGTCCGGTTTTTAACGCTCAGCTTGTCGTAGATGTTCGACAGGTGGAACTTCACGGTGTTCGTCGAAATCTCGAGCTCTTTTGAAAGTTCGCGATTGGACATGCCCTGCGCCAGCGCCTCGAGGATGGTGCGTTCCTTGCGTGACAGGCTTTCGATCGGGTCCTGCTGCATTTTTCGGACGTCGATGAACGGAAACACCATCTTGCCCGCGGCCACCTTCTCGCAGGTGTCCAGAAGCCCTTCAACCTCGCCCGAGCGTGCGGCAAACCCGGCAGCGCCGGCCTGCATCGCCAGTCGTGGAACGTCGGCATTGGCGTCACCATAGACCACGAAGCGCGGTGCGCTGGCCTGATCGCGCAGCACCTCGATCAGTTTGGCAGCGCCAAGGGCGGGCAATGTCCAGTCCACTACGCCGACCTGAACAGGCACGCGCATGACCGTTCCAAGGAACCCCTCAGCCGTGGCCGAGGTCGCGACCAATGAGAATCGCGGGTCGCGTTCAAAGATCTCTGACATCGCCGACAGGACCAGAGGGTTGCCGTCTGCCAGCATGACGTCGATGGGCTTTGATGGAGCTTCAGCCATATGAATTTGCCCTTAAAGCTAAAAAACTGCCCAAATGGGTGGGTAAGTTTTTGGTATACTATCGTATTTTTACACCTTTGGGTGGGTAATATCCCATCCTATTAGGCATGCTAAATCAGTAGTAAATTACGTTGCGTGATCTGGCAAGAGCACGTTTTCTACTCGGCAACTCAACCAAACGGGCCGCTGAGCCTGAGAAACAGCCGAGGAAGCCGCACAATGACTTTCCAGATTTTCCCTCCGCTCGAAATCCCCGAGACCCTTGCAGCGGGTCCCGGACCCGGCAACACGGATGCCCGCGTTCTGCAGGCCTTTGCAGGGGCAGGGGTCGCCGATCACATGCAAGGCGACGTTCTGCGAGGAATGATCGAGTGCAAGCATATGCTGCGCGAAATCTGGGGCACGCAGAACGCCTATACCTTCGCCGTCGCCGGAACGGGTTGGAGCGCGCTGGACACCATGTTCTCGGCCGTCATGCCGGGCGACAAGGTTGTTGCTTTTACCAACGGCACCTTCTCGGGCATCGACGCGCTGACCTTGCGGATCAAGGCAGCGACGCCCGCCGAACACGCAGCCAATCCGCTTGACCCGCAAGCTGCCAGCGTCACGGTGATCGAGGTTCCGCATGGCCAGCCGGTCACCGGCGAGATCGTCGAAGCGGCCCTGGCTGAGCACAAGCCCAAATGGGCGTTCATGGCCCATTGGGAAACCGGGTCCGGCCGGATCAACGACATTCGCGGCTTTTCGGACGCGTGCGAGCGTCACGGCGCGATGGGTCTGATCGACGCGGTGTCGTCGCTGGGCGTGGATGACTTCTCGATCGACGACTACCCCGGCATCGCAGGCTGGGCCTCGTGCCCGCAGAAAGGTCTGTGCTGCCTGCCGCTGACCTACGCTCCAGTTAGCTTTACCGATGCCTTCATCGACAGCCTCAAGACCAGCGGCGCCTACACCTATGTGCACAACCCGATTTTCGAGGCGCGCCATTGGGGTATCGTCGAAGGTCAGGATGTCGAGAAAGGCACCTATCACCGGACGCATTCGGGCTATGCCGTGGCCGCCTTCCACGAGGCGCTGCGTCTGACCTTGCAGGAAGGGCTGGCCAAGCGCGCAGCGTCTTACCGCATTCACGAACGCGTCCTGCGCGATGCCGTGGTCGAACTGGGGTGCGAGGTCACCTCGGACATGCCGAGCTTGATCGTTCTGAACCTGCCGCCAGAGCTTGCCGGTCGCGAGATGGAGTTGGTGCAGAATTGCCGTGCGCGCGGTTTTGGCATCTGGCCCACGCTCAGCGCGCCTGTGCAGGTGCGGATCGGTATCCTCAACCAATTGAACCGGAAATCCGTCAGCCGGATCGTGCGCCTGTTTGCCGAGGCGATGCGCGAGTTGGGCGGGCAGATTGACCGGGACGCAATCGAAGCCCTGCTGGAAAGCCGCTACGGCACTTCGATGGCTGCTTAATTTCACTGCAAGAACGGGAGGATTGCAGATGGATATTCACGAATATCAGGCGAAAGAACTACTTTCGAATTTCGGTGTCGAAGTGCCGCCCGGTGCTTTGGCCTATAGCCCGGAACAGGCGGCCTATCGGGCGCGTGAACTGGGGGGCGACAAGTGGATCGTCAAAGCGCAGGTCCATGCAGGCGGGCGCGGCAAGGCCGGTGGGGTCAAGCTGTGCAACACCGAAAATGAGATCTACACAGCCTGTGATGACATGTTCGGCCGCAAGCTGGTCACGCATCAGACTGGTCCTGAAGGCAAAGGGATCTACCGCGTTTACGTGGAAGCTGCGGTGCCGATTGATCGCGAAATCTATCTGGGTTTTGTGCTGGACCGCTCGAGCCAGCGTGTGATGATCGTTGCGTCCTCGGAAGGCGGGATGGAGATCGAAGATATCTCGGCCGAGCGCCCAGACAGCATCGTGCGTTCGATCGTTGAACCCGCAGTGGGTCTGCAAGAATTCCAGGCCCGTGAAATCGCGTTCCAACTGGGGCTGGAGCCGAAGCTGATCCAGCACATGGTCCGCACGCTGCAGGGCTGCTACGCCGCCTTCAGCGATCTGGATGCCACTATGGTCGAGATCAACCCTCTGGTCATCACCGGAGACGACCGCGTTCTGGCGCTGGACGCTAAGATGAGCTTTGACGACAACGCCTTGTTCCGTCACCCGCAGATCGCCGAACTGCGCGACAAAAGCCAGGAAGACCCGCGCGAAAGCCGCGCTGGTGACCGGGGCCTGTCCTATGTTGGTCTCGACGGCAATATCGGCTGCATCGTCAACGGCGCCGGTCTTGCGATGGCGACGATGGACACGATCAAACTGGCTGGCGGAGAGCCTGCGAATTTTCTCGATATCGGTGGCGGCGCCTCGCCCGAGCGTGTGGCCAAAGCCTTCCGTCTGGTTCTGTCGGACGACAATGTGCAGGCCATTCTGGTGAACATCTTCGCCGGTATCAATCGCTGCGATTGGGTGGCCGAAGGCGTCGTACAGGCGCTGAAAGAGCTGGATATCGACATCCCTGTCGTCGTGCGCCTGGCCGGTACCAATGTGGAAGAGGGTCAGAAGATCCTTGCCAAATCCGGTCTTCCGATCATCCGCGCCACCACTCTGATGGAGGCCGCCGAACGCGCCGTGGGCGCATGGCGCAACGACCTTACCCAAGGCACCAAGATGAGGGCCGTGCAATGAGCATTCTTCTCGATCGTAACTCGCGCGTGATCGTGCAGGGTATCACCGGCCGTATGGCGAGGTTTCACACCAAGGACATGCTGAACTACGGCACCAACGTCGTGGGCGGCGTGGTTCCCGGCAAGGGTGGTGAAACCGTCGAAGGCGTTCCGGTCTTTGACACCGTCAAACAGGCCGTTGAAGCCACCGGCGCGGATGCCAGCCTTGTGTTCGTTCCACCGCCCTTCGCGGCTGACTCAATCATGGAGGCCGCAGATGCCGGTATCCGCTATTGTGTCTGCATCACCGACGGTATTCCGGCGCAGGACATGATCCGCGTGAAGCGCTACATGTACCGCTATCCCAAAGAGAAGCGCATGGTCCTGACTGGGCCGAACTGCGCGGGCACCATCTCGCCGGGCAAAGCGCTGCTGGGGATCATGCCGGGGCATATCTACCTGCCGGGCAACGTGGGCATCATTGGTCGCTCGGGGACGCTGGGCTATGAGGCCGCAGCCCAGTTGAAAGAGCGCGGGATCGGAGTCTCGACCAGCGTTGGCATCGGTGGCGACCCGATTAACGGCTCGTCCTTCAAGGATATTCTCCAGCGTTTTGAAGAGGATGAGGACACCCATATCATCGCCATGATCGGTGAGATCGGAGGCCCGCAGGAGGCCGAAGCCGCCGAATTCATCCGCGATCACATCACCAAGCCTGTGGTGGCTTATGTTGCTGGTTTGACCGCTCCGAAAGGTCGGACCATGGGTCATGCCGGTGCGATCATCTCGGCCTTTGGCGAAAGCGCCAGCGAGAAGGTTGAAATCCTGTCCGCCGCAGGAGTGACCGTGGCCGAAAACCCCGCGGTGATCGGCGAAACAATCGCCCGTGTGATGGAGGCTGCGTGATGGTCAAACCCTCGGTTCTAGTCACCCGTCGCTGGCCTGCCGCCGTCGAGGCGCAGCTGGCCGAGAACTACAACACGGTGCTGAATACCGGGGACAAACCCATGTCCCCGGCCGAAATCCGGCACGCGCTGAAATCCTATGATGCGGTCCTGCCGACCGTCACAGACACCCTTAGCTCCGAGGCTTTGGACGTTCCCGGTGCGCAGACGAAAATCCTGGCAAATTACGGCGTTGGCTACAGTCACATCTGCGAGTCCTCAGTGCGTGGGTTGGGCATGACCGTCACCAACACACCGGACGTGCTGTCCGAATGCACCGCCGATATCGCAATGACCTTGCTGCTGATGGTGGCGCGCCGCGCGGGCGAAGGGGAACGCGAGATACGGGCGGGCAACTGGACCGGCTGGCGCCCCACGCATCTGATCGGCACCAAGGTCAGCGGCAAGGTGCTGGGCATCATCGGCTATGGCCGCATCGGGCAGGAAATGGCCCGGCGTGCCCATCACGGCTTCGGCATGCAGATCGTTGTCTACAACCGCAGCAAAATCGCGCCCGAGGTTCTGGCCCAGTGCAATGCCACGCAGGTCGAAACCGTGGATGATCTGCTGCCGCAATGCGATTTCGTCTCGCTCCATTGTCCCGGCGGGGCCGCAAACCGGCACATGATCAACGCGCGCCGTCTGGATCTGATGAAACCGGATGCGTTCCTGATCAATACGGCCCGTGGCGAGGTGATCGACGAACGCGCCCTGATCCAATCCCTGACCTTCGACATGATCGGAGGCGCAGCTTTGGACGTGTTCGACGGAGAACCCCGCATCAACCCCGACCTTTTGCAATGTGACAACCTTGTGATGCTGCCCCATCTTGGCAGTGCCACCCGTGAGGCGCGCGAGGCGATGGGATTCCGGGTGTTGGACAACCTCAGCGACTTTTTCGAAGGCCGCGAACCGCGCGATCGCGTGATCTAACACGCCCGCATATCACTTCTCTGCTCTGACCTCTATATGGGGTCGGGCCTTGGACCGCTCAGGAGGAAAGCGTCATGAACGCCCCCAATCGTATCGATGGTTTTTTCACCCAGTCTTTGTCGGACCGTGATCCTGAGCTATTTGGCTCGATCACGTCCGAGCTGGGCCGTCAGCGCGACGAGATCGAGCTGATCGCGTCGGAAAACATCGTCTCTGCCGCCGTGATGGAGGCGCAGGGCTCGGTGATGACCAACAAATACGCCGAAGGCTATCTCGGCCGTCGCTACTATGGCGGCTGCCAGTTCGTCGATATCGCCGAAAATCTGGCCATCGATCGCGCGAAAGAGCTGTTTGGTTGTGGCTTTGCCAACGTGCAGCCGAACTCGGGCAGCCAGGCGAACCAAGGCGTGTTCCAGGCGCTGATCCAGCCCGGCGACACCATTCTGGGCATGAGCCTCGATGCCGGTGGTCACCTGACCCACGGCGCGCGTCCGAACCAGTCGGGCAAGTGGTTCAACGCCGTGCAATACGGCGTGCGCAAAGAAGACAACATGCTCGACTACGATCAGGTCGAGGCGCTGGCCAAGGAGCATAACCCCAAGCTGATCATCGCAGGCGGCTCGGCTATCCCGCGTCAGATCGACTTTGCCCGCATGCGCGAGATCGCCGACATGGTCGGCGCCTATTTGCACGTGGACATGGCGCATTTCGCCGGTCTGGTGGCCG